>NZ_JBGFCD010000012.1:0-158429 GCF_041205405.1 Falsihalocynthiibacter sp. S25ZX9 | reverse complement strand
CAAAGCTCAGTGCAATCGCAAGGCAACTCAACGAACGCCCTCGCAAGACCTTGCAATATCAAACGCCAGCAGAGAAGTTCGCAGAGTGTGTTGCGTCGACCGGTTGAGATCGCCGCCCAAACTGACCATGTCTGCTCACTGCCCAGAGCGGCCACTCATCGCCATAGTGCAACTTCCCTGAAGCAGACATCATTTAGGATGTCAAAAAAATGGTTTCACCGGTTCAGTTCGGTACCTCTTTTTGAACTCACGGAGCACCATCTCAAGCGTCGCCTCAAAAATGCTCTGGTCAAACATCATCGCTTTCTTTGGCTCGTGGAGATAGCGCCAGTCTACGAATGCGTCTTTGTGCTGTGAAAGAATGTCGCGAATACCATAATCGACGAAAACGACGCTAGAATGAGGCGAATTTACCGATCGTTTAAACGCGTCATCGAGCCGCTGCTGACTTTCAGACAGCAAGCCATCAAACAGCTTTAACAGATCATGTGACTTGATGATTTTTGGATCGTCGTGATCGAAAACGAACCACGCCTTTAGCGCCAATTCCATCGACAGCGCTAACAGCATGGGCTCTACACCAACATGCCCGAGATCACTCCAGTCATCAATCTCTTCAAAACGCTGATCTGGAAAGCTCTTCGTTTTTTGCAAAATCGCCTTGGAGGCATCACTAATCCGGATTGCCGTTGATAATCGAGCGCCCATTTTGGTTCCCGTTGTTTGTCCATTCCCAAATTGGAAGCCGAGCAGAGCTAACGCAAGAGGATAATTCCATGGATTTCGGCCCAAAGCACTTTAGCTCAACGGATTAAGCGCCATAGTTGATAGAGCGCAATACCAGACGCAGGCACGGCCAGAGACAGCCATCCACCGTAAGACAGGCAATCTTCGCGCGGTCCAACTTTTGCTTGGACACACCAAGGTGGACAGCACGGTGCGGTATTTAGGTGTCGAGCTTGAAAATGCGTTGAGAATTGCCACGACGATCGGCTTTTTGCCGTTCGTCTTCCCAGATTGATCTTGCATCAAGGCTGGGTCGGTGGCTACTCAGAGCCCACCTATCCAGTTTTCTGAAACGTACTGAATGAACGCTGTTTCCACACAGCAATCGCAGGCATCAGGCACGTCAGCCGCTATTCCAAGATTTTATTGTACCGTTTGTGTCTATTTGGGGTCACCATCCCCTTCCGTTGACCTTGCCTTTGCCGACGTCCAAAATTGTCAAGTGTTCCACTGGCTTGCTTGAGGGCAGGTATTTATAAGTTTACCGATCACGGGATGAGCACAACCTGACTACGCGAAGCATCGATCCCCATCGGATATTCTTTTGCACAATCAGTTGCAGTCTGAATTGTCCATTAAATCGTTGGGCATCTGGGTATTGCAGAGCAGTGCCGGTTGAAGGTCAGTATTCTCCATCAAGGCACCCTCAAACACAGCGCCGCGCAAATCGGCACCTTCAAAGGATACATTGATAAGGGTTGCACCGGTAAAACTTGCACCTCGCAGGTTGGCAGACGCAAAATTTACGTCTCGCAACACAGACCCAATAAAGACCGCGATACTGAGTTGAGCCGCGTGAAAATCAACCGCGCTCAGGCGTGATTCCTTGAGGTTTATTCCCGTCAATCTGAGTTCGGAAAAATCCACGTCTTCGAAGCTGCACCCCCTGCAATCTCCGAGCATTCGCATTTCTTCCGACTTGTCGGCGTCTTGGGCGTAAGCGAAGTTAGCGATCACAAACATTACCATTGCCGTTTTTATCATTTTTGATCTCGAGTCCGCTCACGCGCAAATGTTTCATTTCAGGCCTCACAAGACTTATTTGGCCGTTCAAAAATCGAATAGCTCACCCAGAAGGGATCCGCGCCGCTTATTCCGAGGCTTGTCACGTTCACTGCGACGGTCATCATCGTCCCAGTCGCGATCCTCAGCGCCTGTTGTGCTTGTCCCGCGGGAAGTTGGGCAGTAATCAATTTCCACACCGCAGCGATCAGTCATCACTAGGGTTTCGCCATCAACCGGACATTTCATCGTATTTTTGAACCTTTGGTTTGGGGTTATGGCTGTCGGAAGGCTATTTGGTTCAGTTAAAGCAATCGGATCGGGATTATCCCTTCGATTCCCTTCAAGTGTTCCTCATTTTTCCCGCGCTCTTCTCACTAATTAAATGGCTACTGCTCTTTGAATTTCAATGACGTCACCGGGACGTAGGCGGTGTTTTGCTGATCCCAGAAAGCCTTTTTCACCCCATGGTTTCGGCACAAAATTTCGCTTTGAGCCGAGACAAACCTGCTTGATGGCGAACGAACGCTGATATCTTTTTTTAGGGCACCAGTGGCCAAACGAGCGGGATCAGCAACACCGTCGTTGCCCCGGTAATGATATTCATCGGAATACCGATCTTGAGGAAATCAGTAAATCTGTACCCACCAGCGTTATAGACGAGCGTATTGGTCTGGTAGCCGATTGGCGTCGCAAAGCTTGCGCTTGCAGCAAACATCACAGCTACAACGAAAGGACGCGGATCAAGGCCAAGCTGGATTGCCACGCCCGCCGCGATCGGTGCCAGCAGGACGGCGACTGCATTGTTGGTGACCAGCTCCGTCATGATCGACGTCAGGGCAAAGACCAGTGCAAGGGCGACAATCGGTTGGACCGTGGACAGCAGCGGCGATACCTTGGCGACGATCAGCGCAAGCGCCCCCGAATTGTCCAATGCGCTCCCCAATGTCAGCATCGAAACGATCAGCAACAGCAATCGGCCGTCGATCGCCCCCACTCCTTCATCCGCATCAATGCAGTTTGTCAGCAAAACCACCGCAACCCCGATCAGCGCAAGGGTCAGGATCGGGGCCACATTCAGGGCCGCCAAAACAACAACGGCAACCATGGTGGCAATCGCGATGGGGGCTTTCTTGCGGCGAAAGCCCCGCGAGGTCACAGGGGAAAGCTCGATCAACTGTTCTTCGACGGCAAGCCGCGCGACATCGTCCTGCGCACCGTCAAGTAGGAGAGTATCGCCGACCTCCAGTTTCATCTTCGCAAGGCGCATGTCGACCGCTGCTCCCTTTCGGTGGAGTGCGACCGGATAGACCCCGAAACGGCGGCGCCACTGCAAGCGCCCGACCATCCTGTGCAGCGCTTTCGAATTCGGGCCGATCAGAACCTCGACAATCGACGTGCGCCGAGCGGTCGACGGCTCGGTGCCCAGAACGGCGTTGCCCACCGCAGCGCCGTCGCGAAACCCCATGATCTCGGTATCTGTGGTCTTCACAACCACAACATCACCAGCCGCCATCGTCGATGTGGCGAGGGTTGCGCGCAGGGAAAGGTCGCCACAGACAAGATCAACGACCCGACTTCCGGCCTTCTTGAAAGCGTCAACTTCCAGCACAGTCTTGCCGATCAATGGCGAGCCCGCAGGAATAAACAGTTCAACCAGCCAGGTGCGGCCGTCGCGCTTGGACTGAACCTCTCCGACCGTCTGTCGCACGGGCAGAAGGCGCGGAGCGGCGATTGCCAGAAAAGCTCCGCCAACGATGGTGACGACGATTCCGACAGGCGCGATCTCGAACAGACTGAACGGTGCCATCCCCAGATCGCGTGCAACGCCATCCACCAGCAGATTCGTCGAGGTCCCGATCAGCGAACAGGTGCCGCCAAGAATAACCATGTAAGACAGCGGGATAAGAAGGTGCGAAGCCGCAATCTTCATTTGACGCGCAAGGGTGATCACGACCGGAATCAGCACAATGGCCACCGGTGTGTTGTTCATGAAAACCGAGGCCCCGGCCGCGGCACTGAAGAAAAGCGCGAGTGTCAGGACCGGACGGGTCGAGGCATATCGACCAAGGACATTGCTGAGGGCCTCAAGTACGCCCGTCCGGACAAGGGCCGCGCTGAGGACGAACATCGCGCCAATGGTTGCAGGTGCAGGATTAGCGAGCGCACCCAGAACATCGGTCGGCTTGACAAGTCCGATGGCAAGAGCTGTTGCCGCCCCGCAAAAGGCGACAACATCCGGGGATCGCAGTTCCAAGACAAAGGCAGTAAAAACACCGAGGAACAAGATTACGGCAACGTAAGGTGCCAGTGTCAAAAAGTCGATTTCCATGATGTGTTCAGGCTCCTTTAGGCCAGTGGCGACGCGGATTCAGGCTTTCTCGACTTGAACTGCATCCTTGTTTTCTTATCATACATTCAGGTGCAAGAAACGGTCAGAGTGACCTTGCCCAGCGAACTGCAGAGGTATCTCGCCAAGGGATTGCGCCCCCGGCGATGGTCGTTTTCAGGCCAGATTGCGCAGGGCATCCGGCATAACCGCACCCTTGTTGCGTTGCGCGAGCCAGGCGAGGACCGGCCCCGCCACAAACAACGAAGACGCGGTGGCGATTGTCACGCCCGCAATCATTGGCCAGGCAAAGCCCGATACCGCTGGCCCACCCCAGATCGCCATCGGCACAATCGCTGCGAGCGTTGTACCAGAGGTAAAGATGCACCGAGCCAGAACCTGATTGAGACTTCGGTCGATGACATCAGCCAAGGGGTCTTCACGGCCTTCAGCAAGGTGTTCGCGGATCCGGTCATAGACCACGACCTTGTCGTTGACCGAATAACCGATCAGCGTCAGCAGGGCGACGATGGTGGTCAGGTTCACCTCCCATCCCATTAGGGCGATGAAGCCAAAGGTTTTGGTGACGTCAAGGAAAAGCACCGCGATGGCACCGGCAGCAAAGTGCCATTCGAACCGGACCCAAATGTAGGCCAACATCGCCAGGACCGCGAGGCCAAGTGCCAGCAAGCCGGTGGTTGCCAGTTCGCCGCTGATCGTTGGGCCAACAAGGTCGATCTGGTTGAACACCGCATCTGGGATCACGTCTGTTGCTGCACGTTCGACGGCGGCAACCGTGGCCTGCCCGACCTCACCCTGCACCCGGATCAGCGCTTCATTGGGATTGCCGAAGGCCTGCAGGCTCGCGTCGCCCGGAACCTGTTGCGCGATGGCGGCACGCAACTCGGACAATGGGACGGGCACGTCCGAGCGCAGGACCATCTGCACCCCGCCGGTAAAATCAATCCCAAGGTTAGGCCCAGGCACCGCAAGCAGGCCCAGCGACCCCACAGACAGCACTGCCGATATCGCAAGTGCGAGTCGCCCGCGCCGCATGAAGGAAAGTCTCCTCGGCGCTGGCACGCCACCAAACAGCGGCGCGATGTCGAGCCGCTTGAGTTTGCGGCGACGCACCAGCGTCTCCATCATGAACCGCATCAGCGCGACCGCCGTGAACATCGAGATGACGATGCCAAGGCTCATCGTGACGGCAAATCCCCGGATCGCCCCGGCGCCAAACATGAAAAGCAACACCATCGCCAGTAGCGTTGTGATGTTGGCGTCAAGGATTGTCGCCCAGGCCCGCCCATAACCGAGCGTCAGCGCCTTGATCGCGATCGCACCTTTGGCGGTTTCTTCGCGGATACGGCTAAAGATCAGGATGTTGCTGTCCACTGCAATGCCAAGACACAGGATGATCCCGGCGATCCCCGGTAACGTCAGCGTCGCCCCCAAAAGTCCCAACGCGGTCAGCGTAAGTATTACGTTCAGCCCAAGAATGGCGCTGGCCAGAAGGCCCCAACCGCCGTAAAGCCCGATCATGATCGCCACCACCAGCGCCAGACCGATTGCGCCCGTCACCAACCCCGCACGGATGGAATCCGCACCAAGTGTAGCACCCACGCTGCGTTCCTCGATCACGTCGAGCGAGGCAGGCAGTGCGCCTGAGGTCAGAAGCACCGCCAACGTCTGCGCCTCTTCAAGCGTGAAATCGCCGGTGATCTGACCTTGGCCGCCCGGAATGGCCTGCTGGATGACCGGGGCGGTCAGAACTTCACCATCCAAAACAACCGCAAACCTTTGACCGATATTGGCGGCCGTAATCTGGGCAAATGCAACGCCGCCCTGCCGGTCGAAATTAAAAGTAACCATCGGCTGGCCGGTGTCGGGTTCGAACCCCGAGGCCGCCGCATCCAGCTGATCGCCCGACAGTGCCACACGGTCTTCAACCGGAATCTCGCCCGTGCCGTCCCGAAGCGGCAGCAGCGTCACGCCCGGTCCGGGCCCCGGTGCGACCATCTGGAAACTCATCTTTGCAGTCGATCCCAAGAGCGCGCGCAATTGGGCCGGGTTCTCGACGCCCGGCATCTGGACAAGGATGCGATCATCGCCGACCCGGCTGATCACCGGCTCGGAGACACCGACCTGATCAACCCGGTGGCGGATCACTTCGAGGCTGGCATCGGCGGCATCGCTTGCCGCGCGATCAAGTCCGGATGACGTTAGGGACAACCGCACTAGGCCGTCGGACAGGTCGAGGGTAAAGTCCGGTGGGATACCGGACTGAGCGGTGGCGGACGCCGCCACCTGCAAAGCCGCAAGTAGCGCGTCGTTTGCGGGAGCAGACAGTGCGGTGCCGTTCACCCGGATCGTTGCCGGGTTCAGGTTCAACGTGCGCATCTCGGATACAAGTATCTGACGCAACTCCTCAAGGCGCGCGGTTGCCAGATCCGCGCGATTGATGGCGAGCAGCAGATGCGCGCCACCCTGCAGATCAAGGCCGAGTGAGACCGTCTGGCTGGTTGCCCAAGGCGGCAGCGTGTCGCGTATGTCTTTGGAAAGAAAGTTCGGAAGGGCCGTCACCACTGCCAGTAGCAGAAGGACGGCATAGGTCATCACAACCCATGCTGGTCGGCGCATTTTTAGTATCCTTTGGTGCCTGAGTGTTCGGTTTGACGTCGGGATGTCAGACCGCAGGCGGCCCCCGAACTGGCGGAAGGATAGTGATTGCAGGAGTAGAAACGGATGCCACATATTGCCACGACACACGCGCCAGCGTTAGTCGTTGTTTGGGAATTTTTGGCGCGGGCGCAGTGGCCTGCGGTATGTCGCCCTCGGGCAATGGCGCGCGTATCAGATGGCTCTGCGCCGTAAGGATGACCGGCGCAAATGCGGTCTCAAGTGCCTCAACGGGGCCATTGTGCGTGGCCGTTCGTTTCGCGCCGACATGATGCGCCCCAAAAAGCGCAACCGCCAGCACAAGGGATAGCCGCGACAAAATCGCGGCTATCCCCCTTGCGGCTTGGCCACGCCGCTTTGTCATCCCTGCGCAGCCCAGACATAGGCGGCATA
Source organism: Falsihalocynthiibacter sp. S25ZX9 (assembly GCF_041205405.1). Taxonomy (NCBI): domain Bacteria; kingdom Pseudomonadati; phylum Pseudomonadota; class Alphaproteobacteria; order Rhodobacterales; family Roseobacteraceae; genus Falsihalocynthiibacter; species Falsihalocynthiibacter sp. S25ZX9. The sequence continues at coordinate 151,240 of NZ_JBGFCD010000012.1, read as the reverse complement.
TCCCGCCAGCATCACGACCCCAATGCCGCGTCCAATCACCGGCCGGGTCAGCAGAAGCAAGGTCAACACCAGCGAAACGGCAATCATCACCGGAAGGTCGAAGGTCAGGAACCGCGACGCCACCGGGATTGGCGTGATCAGTGCGGTGACGCCGAGAATGCCCAGAACGTTGAAGATGTTCGACCCGATGATATTGCCGATAGCGATTTCGGACTGACGACGAAAGGCCGCGATCAAGGATGTGGCAAGTTCCGGTAGGGACGTTCCGACGGCGACGATTGTCAGTCCGATGAATGCCTCCGAAATGCCATACCCACGCGCGATCGAGACTGCACCGTCTACCAAAAACCGCGCGCCGACCATCAAGGCGACAAGCCCGCCAATGACCCAGAGCACCGACACAAGCGTTGAGGCCGGAGGTTTCAGACTGTCGTCCTCTTCTGCAGCCTCACCCGACTTCAGATAGGCCCAGATCAGATAGGCCACCAAGACGCCGAACAGAACCAGCCCGGACAGGCGCGTCATCTGGCCAAAGGCGAAAAACGGCACCAGCAAAAGTGCCGCTGACATCATAACGGCCGTGTCGCGCCGCAGGGTTGCACCCATGACCTTGATCGGCCAGACCAGAGCCGAGAGGCCGACGATCAGCAGGATGTTGGCGATGTTGGACCCGATGATGTTGCCCAATGCGATATCGGGAACGCCGCGCCAAGCTGCGTCGACCGAAACCAGAAGTTCAGGCGTAGATGTGCCGAAGCCCACGACAGTCAGGCCGATCAGTAGCGGCGGGATCGCCAAGCGCCGAGCGATGCCGACACTGCCCCGCACAAGCGCCTCGCCGCCGAAGAACAGACCGAGCAGTCCGACGAACAGGTAAAAATAGTCCAAATTGTTGCCCCCAGGGGCGAGTGATGTGCCCTTGATTGAAAATTATGGATGAGGCCGGGCGCTTGCAAGGGCCGCCAAAAGATAATTCTCGGACGGACAAGCCGCACAAATATGCTACGCAGCGCCCCTTGAAGGAAAGCAGTGGCGACACGACGTCTAGTATTGGATCCCAAGGCGGGAGGACGTTACCCATTCCCGCCAAAAGAAAAGCGCCCGCGCAGAAACAAAGGAGATGGTGGATGACCGCCATGATCTCATCATCGAGAACCATGTCAAAAGGCGACGACTCCGGTCCTGACGGCTATGCATATTTTGCGGACCGACGGAAAAGGGTCGACCAATTCATTGATCACCACTTTACCTGGCCTGGGACCTTGCATCTACACAGCGCCGCGTTTGGTTGGGATGTCCTGCGTGCGCCGATCAACGTGATCCTGTCTCCGGTCCTCGTCCTGACTCGGATCGTCGCCATTGTGTGTCGGCGGATCAGGTTGCCTGCAATTGCCAACTGGCTTGCGGCGCGGCGTATCCTGCTGCCCACGGCGGTCTCGCGTCGGGTAGAGGCTCTTATTGCGACTGACCTTCTGGTCCTGCCTATGTCGCAAGGGGCAGCGGCTTGTGACCCGGGTGCGCTGTCCCGCGCCGTTCTTGCAGCCCCCCAGTTTCGCGAGTTGATCCGTAAACGCGCAGACGCGGCAGAGGTGCAGGTTCTCGGTCAGAGGATTGCGGATGCGCTTGGTGATTACGCGGGGACGCGGTCGGCGGTGGCAGAGATGACCACGGGCCTGGTCACGCTGACCGTGGGCGCGTTTGTGTTCCAGGCTCTGACACCTGGCATGATATCGATGGCACCCGGCGTTGCGGACGCCATGGCCCAGACCACGGCTATTGCGGAGTTTCCCATGGGTCAGACCATCGGAGGCCTATGGTACGGCATGTTCCCCACAGGCGCATCACCCCTGTTTTTTGCCGCAAGTGTGACGATCCTTATCATGATTGGGTCGGTCTTTGCAGCGTTTGCGGGTGTGCTGGCCGATCCGATCCAGAGCCGTCTTGGCATTCACCGCCGTCGTCTAATGCGCCTGATCGATACGCTTGAGGTGGAGCTTTGCGGTTCCGGCGACAAGCCCTTCGCCGTACGCGAACACTACTACGCTCGGCTTTGGGACCTTTGGGATATCGTCGGCAGTGCATTTCGGCTCTTTCGGAATTAGCGCGCGGCTGGATGGTCCGGCATCGTAATATTTAACACAAAACCTGTGAAATGGATTCCGGAACTGTCCGGTAAAAGTTGGAGAGAATGGTCTTAGAAATTGCAGTCGTCATTCTGCTCACGTTCATCAATGGCGTGCTGGCGATGTCCGAACTTGCCATCGTGTCTGCCCGCCCCGCCCGATTGAAACTGATGGTTGACAAGGGCAGCAGGGGTGCCGCGATAGCCATCACGCTTGCCAAGGACCCCGGTCGGTTCCTGTCCAGTGTTCAGATAGGCATCACACTGGTGGGGGTGTTAGCGGGCGCTTTCTCCGGTGCGACGCTTGGTGCGCGTTTGTCCTCATCATTGGTTGAGGCGGGTTTGGCGGTGAAGTTTTCCCAGCCACTTGGTGTGGGGTTCGTGGTTGTGGCCATCACCTATCTGTCGCTGACCGTGGGCGAGCTTGTTCCCAAACAGATCGCTTTGCGTGCGCCCGAACAGGTCGCGGCCCGCATGGCGCCGATGATGGGCCTCATTGCGCGCGCCGCAGCACCGCTGATCTGGGTGCTTGATCGGTCCGGCAAGATTGTATTGCGTCTGCTCGGTCAGTCCGGCGCCCAGTCGCGAAAGGTGAGCGATGAAGAAGTGCGCCTGATCATCGCCGAGGCCGAAAGCACCGGAGCCATGAACCGCGCCGAAAGCGGGATGATCGCCGGTGTCATGCGCGTGGCCGACCGTACGGCGCGCGGGCTTATGACGCCGCGCCACGAGGTTGAAACGCTCAACGCATCCAGCAGCACAGCGCAGATCCTCAAACAGCTTCGCGGGATGAGCCGGTCCAGACTGCCGGTTCAGGACGGCGATGCAGACGACATCATCGGCGTGTTGATGACACGCAACATTTTGGGGCCCGCATTGATGAACGAACCCTTCGATTTGCGCGCTCTGCTGCGTGAAGCGCCGGTCGTCCAGGGTGGACAAAGCGCGCTGGAGGTCATCGAACGGTTGCGCACGGCGCCCGCGCATATGGTGCTCGTCTATGATGAATATGGCCATTTCGAAGGTATCATCACACCGATGGACGTTTTGGAGGCCATAACCGGCGACTTCCCGGACAGCGAAGCGGACGAACCCAAAGTCGTCACACGTGCCGACGGATCGTACCTAGTCGCGGGCTGGATGCCCGTGGATGAATTCGCCGATCTGTTGTCGCTGGAGCTTGACGATGATCGTGATTACGAGACGGCAGCCGGATTTGTCCTTGAGAAGATCGGCAGGCTGCCCGAGGTCGCGGAACGATTTGATCTGCAGAACTGGTCAATCGAAGTCGTCGATCTGGATGGTCGCCGCATCGACAAGCTGCTGGTGACGCGCGTGAACTAGGAACCAAGACGCCTGCAATCTGCTGCGCCAGACAATGTTCCCGAAATTTGCGATTTCCGGAACATTGATCAGCGGTTAATCGCTTGCCTAGATGTGACTGCCCTGTCCCTGTGATGACAATAGAAAATCAAGATCGCATGCAAAAAATTGATTTCTCTGGCAGGTGTTGTGCGCCAATTCGCCACTCACCACTTCGTATATGCTGGGTCAAGGTTTGCTCCTGAAGCTGCGGCGCGTTGGGTGAACGAGACTTTCGAGTACTCTTCAACCGTCCTTTTTCGGAGTTTTGGTGACATGGACCTTCTTTTTGTCGATTTCTTGGGAAAACCTGTATGGAGTTGGATTGGTTTTCTTTTGCTCGTTCTGGCGCTTCTGATCTTCGACCTTGGCGTGTTGCAACGTAAATTCCACGGAATCGGAGTGCGCGAAAGCCTGATGCTGTCAGCCTTCTACATCAGCATCGGATTGCTGTTCTCGCTTTGGGTTTGGTACTTTTTGGGCCAACCGTCCGCACTTCAGTATTTGACCGGCTTTGTGGTTGAAAAAAGCCTCGCACTGGACAACATTTTCGTTATCGCGATGATCTTTGGATATTTCGGTGTGCCGCGCGCCTATCAGCATCGGGTGCTGGTCTATGGCATCATTGGCGTTGTTATCTTGCGTGGTATTATGATCGGCCTTGGCGCGGCGGTGGTCGCGCGTTTTGATTGGGTTCTTTTGATTTTCGCGGCGTTTCTGATCTTTACGGGGATCAAGATGCTGATGTCGGGAGGCGGCGAATATGATGTTGCGGCCAATCCCGTGCTGCGGTTCATGAGAACCAAGTTTCGAGTGACCGAAGATCTGCATGGCGAACGCTTCTTTGTCCGCGTGCCTCACGCCAATACTGGCAAAGTGGCGCTATATGTGACGCCGCTCTTTCTGGCGCTTGTGATGGTCGAACTGGCCGATGTTATTTTCGCTGTCGACTCGATCCCCGCAATCTTTGCGATTACGCAGGATCCCTACATCATCTACACATCAAACATCTTCGCCATACTCGGTCTCAGGGCGCTGTATTTTGCTTTGTCTGCCATGATCCATCGCTTTACCTACCTTCCGACAGCATTGTCGCTGGTTCTGATCTTTATTGGTGGCAAGGTTATTGCAGCCGAGGTTCTGGGGCTGGAAAAGATACCTGCTTCGATTTCGCTGGGGATCACGTTGACTATTCTGATTGGCGGAATCGCCGTGTCGCTGTGGCGAACTCGCGGAGCGGCTGATGGTTCGGTTTCTGCCCCAATTATCCAGGTCATAGCCGAATGAACACTCTGTCCTCAGGACTGCCCCTTGGCAATGGGGCACCCGCAAAGAAGCTATCGGACGTCCTGCGGGAACTCGATCAGGGCGCGGGCGATCGCATCTCGCTTGGCGATCTGATCACCGCACTTGGGGAACGAAGTTTCGTGCCTCTGATTATCCTGTTCTCGCTGCCGAACGTGTTCTTCTTCGTGCCCGGATCATCGGTCATCACGGGATTGCCACTTATATTCATCCTTTGTCAGCTCATACTTGGTCGGCCTGCGGTCTGGCTGCCCAAGGTTTTGAACGAGCGTTTCATAGAGCATGTCACGTTCACCAGGATTGTCATTAAGGCCGTCCCTTGGATCGAATGGGTCGAACGCATGGCGCGGCCGCGCTATTGGCCGTTTTCGCGGGTCGTGGCGGAAAGGGTCGTCGGACTTACCAGTCTCGTGATGGCCATTTTCATGTTCCTGCCGATCCCCTTTGCAAATGCCCTGCCTGCGGTGTCGGTGATCACGCTGGCACTCGGTCTGGGTGAACATGATGGGGTGTGGCTTGCTGGCGGCGTGGTTGCCAGTCTAGTATCAACCGTGATCGTCTTTGCCATTTTTTCGGCAGGCACCTTCGCAATGCTGAGCTTTTTTTAAGGACCCGAGTAATGCCATCGCAGAATGAAGCCTCCTCAGCGCTGCAAGGTCACGGCGACGACGCCCACCGCCCCAAACGGACCGCCGCTTTGACAATCGGCGCAGTTGGCATCGTTTACGGCGACATCGGCACAAGTCCGCTCTATGCGTTTCGCGAGGCGCTGCGCCCCGCCGCCGCAGATGGTTTGACCCAAGCTGAGATTCTTGGAGTCGTGTCCTTGCTGCTCTGGGCGCTGATCCTGATCGTGACCCTGAAATACGTCTTGTTTCTTCTGCGCGCGGATAACCATGGTGAAGGCGGAATCTTGGCACTCGTGGCTCTCGTCCAAAAGAAACCCAGAAGAATTGGAGTGGCCTTCGTTCTGGGCGTGTCGGGTGCGGCCTTGTTTTTCGGGGATGCGATCATCACGCCGGCGATATCCGTTCTTTCCGCTGTCGAGGGCCTGAAGCTCGTCACTCCCTTGTTTGAGCCTTACGTGATCCCAATTGCTATCGGCATTCTCGTATCGCTGTTCATGGTGCAAAGCCGTGGGACCGGTCCGCTTGCCCGGTGGTTCGGCCCGATCACGGTAGTCTGGTTTCTTGTCATGGGGGCCGCAGGTGTGGCACAGATTGTAGAAAATCCAAGTATCCTGTGGGCCTTTGATCCCCGTTTTGCGATGTCCTTCATGACGGAGCATGGAAAAGTAGCATTTATCGTCTTGGGAGCAATATTCTTGGCCGTTACAGGCGCCGAGGCACTTTATGCCGACCTTGGACACTTTGGCCGCAAACCCATACAGATTGCCTGGTTTGCCCTCGTCTTTCCGGCGCTCGTGCTCAATTACTTGGGGCAAGGTGCGTTGGTCCTGCAGACGCCTTCTGCAGTGTCTGATCCTTTTTTTCTGATGGTGCCCTCTTGGGCGCTGCCAGGTTTGGTTATTTTAGCCACAATTGCTACGGTAATCGCAAGCCAGGCCGTCATTACGGGCGCGTTTTCGATGACCCGCCAAGCAATACATCTTGGGCTACTCCCGCGCCTCATGATCCGTCACACGTCAACCACCGAGACGGGCCAGATTTTTCTACCCGTCATCAACGCTCTGCTGCTCGTGGGCGTTGTGATCCTCGTACTTGCCTTTCAGACGTCGACGGCCTTGGCTGCGGCATATGGGATCGCGGTCAGCGGTACTATGATCGTCACGACGGCGCTCGCCTACCTCATGTTGCATCGGGTCTGGGGCATGCCAAAGGCCATTGCCATGGTGACGCTTGCCCCTATCTTGCTGATCGAGACCGTTTTCCTTGCTGCCAATCTCGCGAAAGTTCCGGACGGGGGGTATGTCCCGCTTCTACTTGGCGCAAGTTTGGTGATTGTTATGTGGACTTGGGCACGCGGTACACAGCAACTGTTCATGCAGTCTCGTAAAACTTCAGTGCCCTTGGATGATTTCATTCCGAGGATCGAAAAAAGCTCGGCTCTTCGTGCTCCCGGAACAGCCGTATTTCTGACCAGCGATGTTGCCGCCACGCCGCCGGCGCTCTTGCACAATCTCAAACACAATCATGTCCTGCACGAGCATATTATCGTCTTGACCGTCGAGACACGTGACGTACCGCGCGTGCCCGAGAACGAACGTGCTGTCATTGATCGTCTGAGCGATCGGTTCGAACGGATCAGTCTGCGGTTTGGCTTCATGGAAACGCCCAACGTCAACCGCGCGTTGGGGACTTGCCGCAAGCAGGGCCTGCAGTTCGAAGGCATGAAAACCACTTTCTTCCTTGGTCGCCGTAAGCTTGTCGCCAAAGCAGACATCGGGATGCCAATTTGGCAAGACCACCTCTACATTTTCATGTCGCGCTTGGCGGCCGATCCGTCCGATTTCTATCATCTGCCGCGTGACCGGGTCGTAGAATTGGGCTCGCAAGTTGCAGTTTAGCAGACCGCGCCGTCATTAATGTACATTCCGCATGTCCAACCTAGCAATTTAGCGCGACGAAACCTGACATTGGCCATGAAGTATCCAGTGGAAGCAAAGTCAGCATGTCGATTGTTGGGATAGACCTAAGCCTCCCCCTTTGAAGTGGTCCGTCCCTATCGTTAGGAAACGGAGGACCATAGATGGCCATGAAGAGACCCAAGCCCGAAGAGATTGTCGTGAAGTTGCGGTAGGTTGAAGCTCAGAGGGGGCAAATTGATACCTTACCCCAGCCTTTGCGACCCTTCTTCCACCAAAACCGGATGCTCTCTAACCAACCGTATCAACATCTCGACATTCCGCCCTTAGTCCGGTGGTCTTACCGAGCTCTAGAAAACTGTGCAGTTGCATCGCGCACGAATGGTAGCAATGCGAATGTTGTACCGAAGTGTTGGCGGGAGGGCATTTGGGCCTCTCATTCTTTGCGCGATCAAATTCAATACGGAATACTATTGAGTATCTACAGGAGAGCGCAGACTGACGCAGTCATCAACTTGAAGAGCTTTTTCGACGGCCGCAGAGCCCGCGCTGCCGACAACGGCGCTAAACGTAGCGAAGGTCGGTTCCCGCCCTTAGTTACGATTTCTGCTAAAAACTAAATCAGCCGTTAGAAGTAATCTTAAATTCTGCTGCGTGGCCCGTGGAAAAGGTCATTGCAGCGGTAAAGGCAATCGTCGGCGAGTTGAACGCCTTATCAACTATCGTGGATAGCATTCTAACGCCCTCCTAAAACGCACTGGAACCAAAACCTGGAGATTGTCTAGCCAAAGCAATCGATTAGCCCTAAAAACTTTCCCAGACACACCGTAACCAAGGCAAGAAAGTGGAAAACGGCTTTGTGCAACAAAAACCGAAAAGTCTGGGACTCAAGATGATTTGTGACGCAGTAACGCTTCCCAAACGCAGAAATAACTGCCGCCGCCGGTTAAGGCGAAGGACAATATTAGGAGAATGGCATAGGCACCCTCTTGGAAAGATCATTCGAAATGCCTGTTAAAGCATAAAGAAATCGACTGAATACTTTTCTAATCCCTTCCAAATCAACCACGCGAGGGGAAATTTGAGTTGTGGAATTCATGTCTGGGCAATATGCACTTTAGGGCAAGGGTAGACTAGGAACCCATAGCTGCCGTTGTTCGTCGTCAGCCTTCAAAAAAGAATAGCCGGGCGTATCTGGCGCTTCACTATTTAATGCCGTCGCAAAAAACCTTTGTCCCAGTAAATCGGAACTGCCGTCGCCATCTTGCACTGTAGACGATCACTGACATTCCAGGCGTGATGTTTAGAGCAGACATGTTTGCCGCCGCATGCAGTTCTAGCTGTTGGGCAAGCCAAAAATTCTGCTGAGCCACCTGATTGAACGCCCCAAAACCGATACTTGGAAGGCTGGCAGTTATGGTTTTGGCAATCGTTTCGGTGCAGGGCCAAGGATTGGTGTTTTTCACATGGATAACCGCTTGGCTCATATCGCCAGCCTGTGAACGTGCCGGGACCCCCAACTGACCAACAGCATCCGATGCTTCGTTTGTGACGGCAGTCCGTCCAAGACGCGACGGCGTTTCCGAAGAAATCGTTTTATACTCTTGATTTAGGCGCGGCATCCCCGTTTCGTCTGCGAAGATCAGCCTGGTATCTGGGTCTGTATGCACAGATGACCCTAAAATCGCCTGAACCATCTCATTGCTTGTATGAGTTTCCGCTGCGACACCAAGAACATGGGAACGAAGTGATTTTGTCCAGTTTTTCCAGCCCGACGCGGCCGAGCTTGCGATTGGATCATCGTCTGAGAGGCCCGCCAATCTACTGACATCATTTTCGAACCGCTGGCGGGCTTGTTCGAATGCTTGCTTGATTTCATTAAAAAAAACATTTGCTTCGCGAAAGTCGGATGACACTGACATAATTCAATCCTATTAATTTTTAAACAAATTTAGGCATCAAGGAGGAAAGCTGTTTGAATCGACTAACATTCCCAAAATGAAATATTATTTTCATTGAAGGTGTCAAAAAACTGCGTTTCAATCAAGTACTTTGCAAAGTCGATATGGCCTCAGGCCTTGGCAAAAGGATTTGGCTTAGCAGTTGGCCATTGGCCTCTGCACTCGCAAGAGCGCGTTGCATTTGAGGTTCTTTATAGTTCGTGCGCGGCAATCGGTGACGCCGTGACACTTGGCCCCAATATGGTGGATGATGAAGGTTGGCTGACCTACACGCGCAAGAAGTCTGTTAGTATGGCAACCGCGCCGTTTAATGGCCTGGTCGCGCCTAACTGGTTTGGATGGACCGACGATTTAGAACGCGCCCTTGCCGCCCAGCCCAAGCGACACTTCACGTTATTCATGTGCACCAGCTATGGCACACCACGATCGCACAAGGGAGCCGCAAGCTGGTTTTCACGCGCATGTAGTGCCGCCGGCATACCGCATCTTTCATCGCATGGCGTTCGAAAGTATCGCGCATCGATGTTCAAAGAGAACGGCGCAACTCCAGAACAACGCATGGCAATTTTAGGCCACGAGTCCAAGCATGAGGCAGACCGATATTCCAAGTCCGCCGACCTGCGCAAAGTCATAACGAATGGGTGAAAGTTCCAACTAGTTCCAACTTTGCGTATAAATGCAAACAAAAACAACTAGTTAAGGTGTCAGTGGCGGACAGACAGGGATTCGAACCCTGGAGACGGTCACCCGCCTACACACTTTCCAGGCGTGCGCCTTCGACCACTCGGCCACCTGTCCGTTGGGCGGGTTTTAGTGTGGGGTTTGAAGGGGCGCAAGAGCAAATAGTGGAATTAGCACTAAAACTTGAATCTGTGCCTCAGACTCTAATTCTGGGATCAATTGCATTTGGCATTTAGCCTTAAAAATCATGCGAAATCTAGACATCTAGTAGAATGTTGACCCGTCGATTGGTTGCGCCTTTTTTCTCGACTTTGCCGAAATGAATCAGGCCAATTTCGCCAGTGCGTGCCACATGTGTACCGCCACAGGGCTGCAAATCAATCATTTCGCGACCCTCGCCTATTGCGATGAGCCGGATGCGCCCTGAACCTCGGGGGGGTTGAACGCGGAGCGTCTTAACCAGACCGGGGTTCGCGTCGAGTTCAGCATCCGTAATCCACGTTTCGGTAATGGGGAGATCGCGATCTATGAGCGCATTTATCCCCTCCTCAAGCGCCTCGCGATTTTCCAGCGGATAGGGCATATCAAAGTCGAGACGCCCTTTTTCAGACCCGATTGAGCCTCCGGTCACCGGCAAAGGGATCACCACCGACAGGATATGAAGCGCTGTGTGAATCCGCATGTGGCGGTGACGACGTTCCCAATCTAGCTGTTGTATTACCGCGGTCCCAATGGGTGGAAGTGGCGCTGGGGTGGCGGGAAGGAGGATGATCTGCTCGCCCTGCCCCTTGATGGTTGTCGCCACCTCAAGGGTCTCGGATGGCGCCCATGTGAGCTTCCCGCTATCGCCGGGTTGCCCCCCACCGGTTGGATAAAAAATCGAGCCATCCAAAACCACGCCCCCTTCGGGAGTATGGGCCATAACCGTGGCAGGAGCATCGCGCAGATACGGGTCTTGTTGAAACAGTTTTACACTCATATGGAAGGCTCTTCTAACGGTTTTGCAGGGGGTGGGCCAAACCCTTTTAAGTCCTCGGGATTGCGCAACCAAAGGTCCGATTGTGGGAATGGGATGGAAATGCCCGCTTCATTGAAACGTCGCAAAATTTCATGATTTAGGTCGCTTTGAACATTTAGTTTCCAATTAATGTCCCGCAAAATGAGCCGCAACTCAAAATCCAAACTTGACGCGCCAAACCCGCGAAACAGGGCCTTGGGTTCGGGGGTGGCCAAGACCATTGGGTGGCCATTGGCAACTTCGAGCAGGAGATCCGCGACTTGGTTTGAATCCGAGTCATAGGCAACGCCTATAGGCAAAATAAGCCGACCAATCGAATTGCCGCGCGTCCAGTTCGTCACAACGCCGGAAACGAGGTCACCGTTGGGAATGATAACATCCGTTCTGTCAAACGTTTCGATCCGAGTTGAGCGTACCGAAATATCGCGGACATACCCCATTTGGCCGTCACTGGTTTCAATCCAGTCGCCCTCGGATATCGGTCTTTCTGCCAGTAGAATTATGCCCGACACAAAGTTGGAAACGATGTTTTGAAGGCCAAAACCAATACCGACCGACAATGCCCCAGCGACAATCGCCAAGGAGCTAAGATCAATCCCTGCCACCATAATTGCCGCGAGCCCCGCAAGGAAGATCCCAACATATCCAAGGCCAGACACGATGGCATTTTGCCCCCCAATGTCGAGCGTGGTTTTTGGCAAGAGTGTACTGCGTAATGCCCCTTGAAGAAGCCGCGTAATTGTAAAGACCGCGCCAAACGCAAACAAAAACAACAGCAGGCTCGAGGGGGAAACTCGTGTTGTTCCGAAGGTAAAGCCGTTTAAGAAAAGGTTCCAATAATCAAAGATTTGGGCCGGACGTACCCCCGCAATAATTGCGAAAAGAGGGATGGACCCAATCGCCAAAACAAAACCGACGAGAACAGGAATGATCGATTCCTGTGATGCGCCAAATTGCCATGCAATCAAATCATAAACCTGATTGGAAACCTGATGGAGGATAAGAATAACGGCCAAAAGGGCCAATGAAGGGATCAAAGGCGACGTCACCATCACCCCAGCATTATAATACCCAAGCGTTGCAAGAATGGGCCCCAAAATAGCTGGTATCATCACCAAACGGCTTATAAAGGCGATGACCTGATTGCGGAAAGTTGGGTTTGTTGTTCCATCGCTATTTTCGAGTTCATCAAGGACGCCCTTGCGGAACAATTGAACGAGTCGAAAACTCACTAATCCAGAGCCGAGAATGAGCGGATAGACCAAAACGGCCTCGACGCCCTTTTCAGGAGTAGAAATGCCAAACATAAGGATACCCAACGAAGATAGTCCCAGGATAACACTCAAGATGTTTGTATAAAACCGCGCTTCGGCACGTTGAGCCGCCGTCAGTTGAAAAATTTCGCTGCCAACGTTTTCCCGCGGAAACACCTTTTGTCCCAGCCAGCGCCCAACAACAAACATCAAGGCCAGTTGCCCGAGCCCCGAAACCAAAGCCAACCCGTGCGATCCGAATAGACCCAAGAGAACAAGCACTTTAAGGATCAGCAAAATTCCAAAAAGCGGGGCCAAATTCGTGAGTGCAGACAAGGCAACTGAGGAAAACCTGCGCAAGGGTTCACTCGATTGTTGCGCCACGCGGTCTTGCGCTTTTGACATCCAAGTTCCCCAGCGCAGAAACATCACCAAGGCCATTAGGAGAAAAAGCAGAATGCGTGGGGCATTCGTCAGGAGGTTCTGGTTGCGATCCTTTTTATGCCATTCTACCCGCGTTTCTGCCGGGATAATGCCATAGAAATCATAAAGATATTCAATGGTCTGCGCCCAATACTTCGGAAGAATTGGCGAAGGGGTAGACACTAGGAATTCCGAGCGTTTCCGCGCGTTTATAATACGGTCGATCTCGCGAATTAGCCCTGTGGCCAATGCAAACGCTTCGGCCGCCGCAAGAGAAGGTACCCGCAGAACCGCGCGTTCCTTTTCGAGGCTCTTCAGTTTGAATTTTACAATTTCTGCGGTCTCTTGTTCGGTCCCGTTGGTGCCTGATGATGGCGCGGGGGACAGCGCCTCAATCTGGCCGTCGAGCGTTGAGATTTGACCGGAATTAAGGCCTTCTTTGCCGAGAAATAGATCTCTCCAAACAACAATTTTTTTACGCAGAGACTCAAGGTTTTCCGTAGTCTCGGTTGCGTTCACTACGTCTTTTTGCGCCTGCTTGGAAAACGTTTCCCAATCGCCGTAGGTTTTCCCGTTCTCCAAAACGGTCGAACGCAACGTGCGCAAAATCTCAAAGGAACCATCGTCGCCCGCCTCTTCTGCAGGCGACGTTTTTTCAGGCGCGGTTTCCGATTCGCTGACAGGTCTGGAGATCGGAATTGTTGCGGCCGAAGCGTCGTTGGGAGATTGCGCTACTGCGGGGGATGTTTGCGCCCCAAGCGCGACGCAAACCGCAACCGCGCTAAAAATCCAGCGAAACACCCCGCCGCAGCGACTCAATACTTGCATTCAATCAATCCTCAAAAACACCGGGGATGGAGCGCGGCGAGGCCGCAAGCCATTCTGGGTAAGGCAAGCCTTTTTCTTTTAGGAAACTGGGATTGAACAGTTTGCTTTGGTATCGTGTTCCATAGTCGCAAAGAATGGTCACAATGGTATGGCCTGGGCCCATTTCACGCGCAAGGCGCACGGCCCCCGCGATATTGATGCCGCTGGACCCGCCCAAACACAGGCCTTCGTCGCGTAGAAGGTCAAACACATAGGGCAGCGCTTCGGAATCCGGAATTTCGTAGGCATAATCAACTTTTAGGCCCTCCAAATTGGCGGTAATGCGCCCCTGCCCGATGCCTTCGGTAATTGAGTCGCCCTCGGATTTTAGTTCACCATTGGTATAAAAATTGTAAAGAGCTGCGCCTTGGGGATCGGCCAAACCGATTTTGACATCCGCGTTTTTGGCGCGCAGTCCCATTGCAACTCCTGCCAAGGTACCGCCGGAGCCAACCGCGCAGATAAATCCGTCGATTTTTCCATCCAGCTGCTCCCAGATTTCAGGGGCCGTGGTTTCCAGATGGGCTTGCCGATTTGCGACGTTATCGAACTGGTTTGCCCAGATCGCGCCATTAGGTTCGGTTTTGGCAAGTTTTTCCGCCAAGCGTTTGGAATAGCGCACATAATTGTTTGGATTTTTATACGGCGCGGCCGGAACCTGAACCAATTCAGCGCCCGCAAGACGGATCATGTCTTTCTTCTCTTGGCTTTGAGTCTCGGGGATAACGATCACCGTTTTAAAACCCATCGAAGATCCAACGAGGGCGAGGCCAATACCGGTATTGCCAGCGGTGCCTTCAACGATTGTTCCACCCGGTTTGAGCGCCCCCGAGGCGATCGCATCGCGGATGATATAGAGTGCCGCACGGTCCTTAACGGACTGCCCAGGGTTAAGGAATTCCGCCTTGCCCAATATTTCGCATCCGGTCGCCTCAGAAGCGGCGTTCAGTCGGATCAGAGGAGTGTTGCCGATTAGGTCTGGCAAATCTTTGCAAACGCGCATTTCGAGCCCTTTATATTGAGTTGCTCTCTTGTTTAGGATGCTCTGAACGGGAACTCAAGCGCCGCCAACCGCTTGAGCGCGCAAACGGTCGCGATTTTGCGCCAACCAGTAGGCTGAGAGGAGCAGCGGGCCGTTGGCGCCTGCCCCGCTTGTGACCCGTTCCATGAAGGCGTCAAAACTCAGAATGTGGCGCTGTATATCTTCGCCCTCCGCCGCGACACCGCCCAAACCTGCCGTAACCTTCGAGAGGTCCGTGATGCCGATATAGCTGTATAAATACTCGGTAATAGCACCGGGGGATGGGTAATATTCCCCAATGAGTTCAAGCTCAAGCGCGGTCAGGCCCGCCTCCTCCAAGCTTTCTCGATGGGCCGCCATTTCAGGGGTCTCTCCGGCATCAACCCGCCCTGCTATTGGCTCAACACTCCACGGCGACGTGTCACCGCGGATCAACGGTCCGACGCGAAATTGCTCAATTAAAAGAACGCGATCCAACACGGGGTCATAGGGCAAAACAGTGACGGAATCGACCATCACAAAGATGGCGCGTTCGATTTCAGGGCTGACGTCGCCATCAAAGCGGCGATGGGTCAGACGCACGTCGTCCAGTGCGAAAAAATGATCATAGGCGCGATTCTGCGCGATGATCGTTACGTCTGTTGTGGAAAAGCGGTTGGTTGACGGCGCAGATTGTGCGCGCAATTTGGAGGCGGCGCGGGCACGGATGACGCCAAAACGCTTACCAACCTCCTTGGGGACTTCGCGGCCAAACGCCGCCATGACTTCGCGCGCGGCCTCAACCGAAATCGGCCCCCAAACCGTTTGCCAATCGGCAAGCGACCACTGCGGACCAGCTTCAATCACTTGTGGGGGCAAATAAATAAGCGCTTCCTGCCCATCGGTGAGCGTCACGCGGTGCACCTCATAGTCAAAACAGGCCTCGTAGAAGTCCATCCGCGCTTGCATCTGCTCTGTAGGGTTGGGCAGGACCACTCCTTGAGCTGTGAGGCCCGCAGCAGGCAATAAGCACGGATAACCCGCGTCTTTGGCCCAATATACACAATGATCTTGCAAGGAAGCGGGCTGGTTTTCAGGCAGCGTCTCATTGCCCAGCACGACTTCAAGAAGCGGATCGTGCCGCAGGGAACCATAGAGAAAAAGGGCTGTCACGGCGTGTCCTAAATATGGGATATCAATTGAATTGGGAAACGTATCAGTTCCAGCGGCGGCTGGCCCATTCCACGGCAAAACCACCAAAAATTCCGCCAAAAACCATTATGGCAATGGGGAAAGGTGTCGCTGCGATCATCGCATATTTGCCCGCGATACTAAACATATCAACGATGGCTTCCATGGGGCCACCATAGGCTTTGCGCATCGACTGATCGATCATCTCGATCCCTGCATGAAGAAACGTCACACAAATGGTGATGGCCACTGCCGTCGTAAGCCCCGTAGAAAACGCAGCCTTATACCCTTCGCGCTGATGGGGGCCTGCGATGCGCCACGCGACAACAAAGGCGAGTGCCGCACTTATGACGGAAAACAGACCAGGATTTTTGTCATCGGGCAGTGTGAAAACAACGAATTCGCAAGCGAACCATGTGACAATCGCGAAAACAACGCCAGCGACTACTCGGGATGCAGAAAGCATAGAAACCTCATTCGTTTTCCACGATTTATGCGGGTTTTGGGCGTTTGGGCAAGGATTTCGCGCGGGCTTTATGAATGGGCGCGCGAGGGTTGCAATCAAACCACGCCTCGCGCGCGCTATTTTTTAGGCGTTTACGTCCACAACAACGCGGCCTTTGATTTTCCCTTTGAGGATATCCGCACCCAGTTGCGGCAAATCGCTGAGGGTAGCGGGCACCACCATTGCCTCAAGTTTATCAAGCGGCAGGTCGGTCGCAATCCGCGCCCACGCCCGTTTGCGGTTTTCAAAAGGTTGCATCACCGAGTCGATGCCGAGGAGATTTATCCCACGCAGAAGGAACGGAATGACCGTCGCCGGAAGTCCCGCCCCGCCCGCCAAACCTATCGCAGCAACCGACCCGCCATAGGAGATTTGCCCCAGAACACGCGCCAACATCGCGCCGCCAACCGCGTCGATGCATCCGGCCCATTGTTCCGCCTCAAGCGGACGTTTGACCGTTTCGGCGAGGTCTTCGCGCGGCACAATCTGGGTCGCGCCCAGCGATTTCAAATAGTCAGCCGTCTCGGGACGCCCCGTGACAGCGGCCACCTGATAGCCGAGATTTGCGAGGATTGCCGTGGCCACAGAGCCAACGCCGCCAGCGGCACCAGTCACCAAAACCGTTCCTTTTTGGGGGGTTATACCGTGATCTTCAAGTGCCATAACCGCTAACATCGCCGTAAAACCTGCGGTTCCAACGGCCATCGCGGTGCGCGGTGTAAGCCCCTCGGGTAACGGCACAAGCCAATCTGCCTTCACCCGCGCCTTTTGCGCGTAACCACCCCAATGCGCTTCGCCCACGCGCCACCCCGTCAAAACAACTTTGTCGCCTGCCTTGTAACGTGCATCGGAACTGTCGAGAACGGTTCCTGCGAAATCGATACCCGGAACATGCGGATAATTGCGCACCAAACCGCCACCCGGCCCTACACAAAGCCCGTCTTTGTAATTGACTGTCGAATAGTCCACCGCGACGGTCACCTCGCCTTCTGGTAGGCGATCCTCGGAAATATTCTGAATACTTGCGCTTGTGGTGCCGTCTTCAAGTTTCTCGACGATTAATGCATTAAACATAGGGGGCTCCTTTAGGGGCTTTGGTTTTTACTCCCAAAACACTGCGCAAAATCATCTGCGACCACAAGCCAAAACCACTTGTAACTCCGCCACACGCGCCCTACATTAAAACTGTCCTTCGGGACTATGGATATAAACGCGCTTGTAATAAGCGGATCGGACCCGGGGGCGGTACCCGGCGACTCCACCAAAATCCTTCTTTGGGGATCATGGGGTCGAAATAGGATCGACGAACGTCTAAAGAGGTTTGCTTTATCTCGGTGAGTTACCACCGTTATCGGTACATAAAAAGCTAGTTGCAAATGACAACGACGCTCCGATGGCTCTAGCTGCGTAAGCAGTTCGAAATATCGAAAACTTAGTCCCCTAGCTTTGCAGCTTTGGGCGGGGTTCGCAGGTACCTGGCAACAGAAACCTGCACTTACTCCCCCTGTATTATTTCTTACGACTTCAAGCGCATTTCCGCTCGATATGGGCAATGTGTCGCGCATTTTTAATCACGAAAATGTCATGGCTTGTTTTTCTTTCTGCACCGGATCAAATGGCTAAAAAAAAGAGTCAGGCAGTCCTATGAGAAACATCGCTTTTATCCTTGCTTCCGCGTCGATACTTTTGGCCGCATCCTCCATCGTGGCAAATGTGCGCAACCCTGAAACGGCGCGTAAAACCATCCAGTATAGCGTGCCCCATACGTTCAATCCTTCGTATGGCGGCTCGTCGTAAACCCACGCTCCCAAGCCCCTCCCGCATTACACAATTTCGGCCCCCGTCAATCCCCGCCTTAACAGCGGCATCTCAACCTGTTACCTCTTGAGAAATCCAGACCGACAGGGCCGAAATGACTCCGACATTCTCCGATTCTACCCGTGTTTTTGCCCGTATCGGGCTTTTGTCTTTTGGCGGCCCTGCAGCGCAAATCGCGGTAATGCACAAAGAGTTGGTGGAGGAGCGCCCGTGGCTGAGCGAAGAGCAATTCCTGTCGGCCTTGTCGTTTTGTATGCTGCTCCCCGGCCCAGAAGCGATGCAACTGGCCACCTATGCGGGATGGCGATTGCACGGGGTGCGTGGCGGCCTGATGGCGGGCGCACTGTTTGTAATCCCAGGAGCGTTGGTCGTATTGGCACTGGCCATATTTTACGCGCTCTATGGCAATGTGCCTCTGGTTGAAGCGCTTTTCCTTGGGGTCAAAGCCGCCGTTGTGGTGATCGTGATCCAAGCCCTGCTCAAAGTTGCCAAACGTGCCCTCAAACACCGCGCGGCATGGGCGATTGCGGCGGCAAGTTTCGTGAGCATCTTCTTTCTGGCACTCCCCTATCCTTTGATCGTAGCGGCGGCAGCACTCGCGGGTGTGGTGTTTTTACCCAAACAAAGCGTGCCCCCTGTGGCAATCACACAACCCAAATCCGCACACCCTGCCCGCACCATCGCGATTTGGGGCAGCCTTTGGCTCTTCCCCCTGCTTTTGTTGCACCTGACGGGGGCAAAACTACTCACGTCCATCGGGTTGTTCTTTTCAAAACTCGCGGTGGTGACCTTTGGCGGCGCCTATGCTGTGCTGGCCTATATGACCCAAGAAGTTGTGGTGCAAAAAGGCTGGATTTCGACGGCGACCATGATGGATGGCCTCGGTCTTGCTGAAACAACGCCGGGCCCTCTGATTCTTGTGACAGAGTTCGTAGGCTTTCAAGCGGCCTTCAATGCAGGCGGCCTCTGGCTTGGAATTGCGGGCGCGATTGTGGCGCTTTGGACAACCTTCATCCCGTGCTTTTTGTGGATTTTCACAGCGGCCCCCTACTTGGCGCAAATCAGCAGCCGCCCGCGCCTTGCTGCGGCCCTGTCGGGCATAACTGCGGCCGTGGTTGGGGTTATTTTCAACCTCTCGATCTGGTTCGCCCTGCATGTCGTTTTTGAGCGCGTCACCCCCACAAGCCTAGGTCCGATCCACCTATTAACTCCTGATTTGCACAGCCTAAACTGGTCTGCAGCCGCCCTTTCTACCTTTGCTGCCCTCCTCATGCTGCGCTTAAATGTGGGTATGGGCAAAACACTTCTCATCGTTGCCTTCGCGGGTTTGGGCCTGTCATTTCTATAGCTTGCGTGACGATTGCATGAAAAAAGGCAGCGCGGCCCCTTTTATTCGCCGAGGGGGCAGCATATGATCGAATTAACTTCACGCGCTGCATAAGGGGGCGACACATGTCTCAATTTATCGACTACGGAAACCTCATGCATGACGCCATGCGCGGTCTGATCCAAAAAGTATTGGAAAATGTGCAACGCGACGGCCTTCCAGGCTCACACCATTTTTTCATTACGTTCGATACATTGCATCCCGACGTCGAGATCGCGGATTGGCTTTCTGATCGTTATCCGGGCGAAATGACCGTGGTGATGCAAAACTGGTTTGAAGGTCTTGATGTCACCAATGACGGATTTACCGTCAGGATGAAATTCGGTGGCACACCTGAAACGCTCTATATTCCTTATGACGCGATCATCACCTTTGTCGATCCATCGGTCGAGTTTGGCCTGCGCTTTGAAAGCCAAGAACACGACGACGAGACCGAAGACGCCGATAATGCAGAAGCGCCAATGGCCGAAGATGTCCCTCAGGAGCCCATCGAAGCCGAAGTCGTTAGTTTGGACTCGTTCCGCAAATAGGTGGTACGCATCTGATCCGCCACGCCCCATTTTGGACTATTTAAGCACCACATGACTTTCTTTATGTTTTGGACACATGTTCAAAACTGGAGATTATCATGGCTAAAATCATCCTCAAACAAACCTACAATGCCCCCGCAGACCGCGTTTGGAAATCATGGGACACCTTTGGTGACATCCAAATTTACAATCCGAACCTAAATTCCTCCTCCCTGATCAACAACAGCAAAGAAACCGGACTTGGCGCGGAGCGTCGGTGCGATTTTTCCGATGGTAAAAACCATGTTTTGGAACGGATCATTGCGTATAAAGCGGGGGAAAGCATGGAAGTCGACATTTACGACGGCACCGTGCCCCTCAAACGTGCGGTTGCAGGGCTGATTGTAAAAAGCCTGTCACCAAGCCGGAGTGAACTCACCTTCACGATGGATTTCACCCCAAAGTTCGGCCTTCTCGGGGCGTTAATGATACCGATGATGAAGGCGCAGTTTCGCGGTGTTCTGGCAAAACTTCTTGCGGCCAACAAAGACTATGTTGAAAATGGAGTTGAAGTGGTTCGCCCCATCGCGATGGTTGCCTAAAGGCGCGCAATGGAGGCTTATACGGCCTCCATTCGTCTACAGAAGGCCCAGCAGCATGGTTGTTCCGAGGGCGATGGAAAACTGCGCAAACGCAGGCCTTTGACGCAGCCCAAAGACCCCCGCCAACGCGACCAAAAAGAAAAACAAATAGGCAACCCAGATCGAACTATACAGCAATTCCGCCGAAAAACCCGCCAGCCCGTGCATCGCGTCAACGTCTACAAAACCCGTTTTTGCAAGCGTCAAAACCCCGCCGATTAGGCAGCCATACGACCAACATTTCAAACGGGAAATGAGCGTGGGTTTGGGAATAAATGGCGCTTTGGCTCGGGGGGCGACGATATTTGGCATCCGCGTGCGCGTTGCCTTTGAGAGGGGACGCATCCGCGAAGTTGCCCGCCCCGCCGCGTTTTGCCGCGAATGGTTGCGTTCAATCCGTTCCAAGCGGATATAAAAGCTCACGTGTCCTGTTGTCAAACTCTGCGCCTGCGCCTGCACCTGATCCTCCTGTGCGTTGACACTACCTTTACGATCCCTCTGGTTAATTTTATGTCAAACCGGAGTCGCCGTTTTCGCAGGAATGCGGCCAGTTTGAGACTTTTCCCTAAAACTTTTCTGATTTAACACTGGGTACACACCAGTCAAATTCTTGCCTCCTGCGCGGTTGTGGCAATTGTAATTTAACGGCACGCATTCTATAGAGTGGCAACCCTTAGGCCCTAGGATTTCTCAGGAGAAACTGATGACAGATACCCGCACCGAAACCGACAGCTTTGGCCCGCTTGAGGTCCCCTCTGAGAAATATTGGGGCGCTCAGACGCAACGCTCTTTGATGAATTTCCCCATTGGTTGGGAAAAACAGCCTCTTGCGATTGTCCGTGCCCTCGGGGTGATTAAAATGGCCTGCGCACAGGCGAATATGACCAACGGCGCGCTGGATGCGACACGCGGCGACGCCATCGTTAAGGCCGCAGGCGAAGTGATCGACGGCAAGTTTGACGACAACTTCCCACTGGTTGTGTGGCAAACAGGGTCCGGCACCCAATCCAACATGAACTCCAACGAGGTCATCGCCAACCGCGCGATTGAAATTCTTGGCGGCGTGATCGGCTCCAAAGATCCGGTCCACCCCAACGATCATTGCAACATGGGCCAGTCCTCAAACGACACATTCCCAACCGCAATGCACATCGGCACCGCTATGATGGCGCGGGATGTTTTGCTCCCCGGTTTGGAAAAACTCCACGCGGCGCTTGAAGCTAAGGTCGTGGAATTTGACGGCATCATTAAAATTGGCCGCACCCACACCATGGACGCGACGCCCCTCACATTGGCCCAAGAATTTTCGGGCTATGCACACCAACTCAAAAAAGGCATCGAGCGCGTCAAAGCCACTTTGCCCGACATTTACGAATTAGCACAGGGCGGCACAGCCGTCGGTACCGGCCTCAACACAACTGCGGGTTGGGGCGAACAAGTCGCCGCAAACATGGCCAAAATCACCGACCTGCCCTTCGTGACTGCGCCCAACAAATTCGAAGCCCTCGCAGCGCATGACGCCCTCGTAATGTTCTCGGGTGCGTTGAAAACTGTCGCCGCCAGCCTGTTCAAAATCGCCAACGACATCCGCCTTTTGGGCTCGGGTCCGCGCTGTGGTTTGGGCGAATTGATGTTGCCAGAAAACGAACCTGGCTCCTCGATCATGCCGGGCAAAGTGAACCCAACCCAATGCGAAGCCCTCACACAGGTCTGCATCCACGTCTTTGGCAACGATGCAGCCGTTGGTTTTGCAGGCAGTCAGGGGCACTTTGAACTCAACGTTTACAACCCAATGATGGCCTATAACATTTTGCAATCTATGCAACTTTTGGGCGATGCCTCCACGGCCTTCACCGACAATTGCGTGGTGGGCATTGAGGCCAACAAAGAACGTATCGCCAAAATCATGAACGAATCCCTGATGCTGGTAACGGCGCTCGCGCCAACAATCGGCTATGACAACGCGACGAAAGTGGCCAAAACAGCCCATAAAAACGGCACAACCTTGAAAGAGGAAGCCATTGCACTGGGCTTTGTGGATGAAGCAACGTTTGATGCGGTTGTACGTCCGGAAAACATGATCGGCCCCAAACCTTAATGCAAAAATTAATCAACCTCGCCCGCGCACGCAAACAACGTGCGCGGGACGAAAAACGTGCGGATTCGGAGAAAAATACCGCCTCCGCAGGCGTCACAAAGGCGGACCGCCTGTTGCAAGCGACAAAAAACACGCGGGCGCAAAAAATGCTGGATCAACATGTGGTTGATACGGAATTTGATCACGAATAATCGATGACAAGGCGCCTGATCCCTCCAGCCAATTTCATTTTCATGTCTATACGAAATTTTAAGGCTCTCACGTCATTCTCACAAAAGAGCAAAGAATTGCCTCCCCTGACAGATACATCACATGGTGCAGCATCGGCCTTTCCCTTAGGGAAAGAAATGCAAGAATGTGTTGTTTGAATACAAGTGAGATGCAAGGGTTTGGGGAGCGGTTCTAAAGAGGCATTAGGATAAGGGCGGCCACTCCATTGGATTTGGGACGTTGTGTATAATTTATGAGTAGAAGACCAAGAAAACGATCCCTAACATTAAATGGCCACCGAACAAGCGTTTCACTTGAAGACGAATTTTGGCTGTCGTTCCGCGAGATTGCCGACAAACGTAAAATTCCGATCAATGCATTAGCCGCCGAAATTGACGCCGCGCGCGGGTTGGATATGGGGCTCGCTTCGGCGATCCGTCTGTATATTTTACAGCATTATCGCGCAAATTCCACTATCTCGGGGTGATTTTAAGCCAAATCCCGTCTTTGGCGCGCACCGTAAGATGGGCGACCGGAACGGGAATGTGGCCAGCAACAGGGCTAAACTTAAGCGCCCGTATGAAACTCGCCAACAAGAGCGGCCCTTCAATCATGGCGAACCCTGCCCCCGTGCACACGCGCGGTCCTGCAGAAAACGGCATATAGGCCTCGCGCAGGCAGGTCTTCCCGTTTTCGGTTTTGAACCGATCTGGATCAAATTCATCTGGCCGTTCCCAAAGCCGTTCGTGGCGATGCAAATGCCACGGCGACAATACGATCTGAGCACCTGTAGGTACGTCTCGATTGCGAAACTCCTGCGGACACGCGGCCTCACGAACCATCATTGGAACAGGGGGATACAAACGCAGAGCCTCACGAAACACATCGCGGGTCAGGCGTAATTTTCCGATGTCGGAAAACGCAATATCCCGTTCAGGAATCACCTGAGCAACCTCTTCGGCGACGCGGTTTTGCATAGCTGGATCGATAGCCAATAGATACAGCGCCCATGCCAAGGCACTGGCACTGGTTTCATGCCCTGCAAGGAAGAAGATGGCCACCTGATCGACCATTTCTTCGGCGCTGAACTTCGCACCGGTTTGCGGGTCTCTGGTGGTCATAATCTTGGTCGCCAAATCATCCGGCGCGGTCCCTGCCGCAATTTCACCCGCCCGTTGAGCAACCAGATCGCCAATCAACAACCGAATGGCACGCGCCGTTTTTTTGGTGTTTCGGCGGTGAAATCGCGGCATCCATCGTGGAAGCGGCACAAAGGCTGCAAGGTTCAAGATCGGCTGATTGCGTTGATAGGCGCGAAATTGGGTGAAAACTTCGGCCGCGATGTGGTGGGTGATCGGGATGGAAAACAACGTGCGAAAAATGATGTCCGCAGCCACAAAACTGGCGGCTTCCTCTATCTCAATTTCCCTTGGTGCCATCTTGAGCAATCTTGCCACAGCATCTTCGCAAGCCGCGTTCATTGCGCCAAAGGTATCGCGCAAACGCCCGCCTTCAAAAGCCGGATCAATAATGCGTCGCTGTCGTTTCCAGACTTCCCCATTGGTCAGAAAAACCGAATTTCCAAGAATAGGTTTCAAGCCTTCACGAATGCGATCCGACTTGGGAAAATGATCGGGATTGTGCTTAAGAACCTGCGCAATCAACTTAGGATCATTGATGAGAAACGAGCGGAAAAAAGGTGTTTTGAACTCGGCCATCCAAGCGCGATACAATTTCGCGGGTTGTGCAGAGAGGATATCCCGCCGAAACGCACGCGCGTATTTAAACAGGCTTATTTTCTCCGCGCGGGCTGTGGGTTTGGGAGGTGTGACGGTCATACGTCGGTGTAACCCGAGGCCGCAACATCAAGGCGCGAACGCGAGGCAGGACGGTCGCGATAACGCGCGCTCAACGTTTTTGGGCCCGCTGTAATTTGAAAATAGTCATAGTCTTTGGGACGATCAAAGGCGCAAAGATACTGAAAATGCAGGCGGAAATACTTTCGTTTCAACTCTTGCCACCGTTCAGGGCTAAGCGATTGGGTGAATGCCGCCGAGAACACAAGCGGCCAACGCGCCTTTTGCGGGGCAACCCCAGAGACGGCAACGGGGTCACACAGAGCAAACGAGCAACCATCGCCCGGCGCGGTAACGTCGACCCACGTAATATCGGCGCGCGTTGAAAGCATCGCCAAATCACCGCGTAATCGTGTCGCCTTGGGCAGAAAGCTCACCATCGGAACCACGTGTCCAAGGGTCAGCAATCCAAGGAAATGGCCCCGTTTTGGCCCTTGATTTGCCCGCAACAAATCCGCAACAATCGACACCGCAATATGTGCGCCAGAGGAATGGCCAACGATCAACACCTCGTCGTAGTTTTCTGTAATCGCCTGTGCAATTTGGGCGCGAAACGCTTCGAAACGCTCCTCCATTTTTGGCGGATACGCCCCCCAGTTTTGCGCCGTATGCGCGAAATCATGCATCAGATAATAGGCGTAAATCTTGCTATCGCGCGCATGGAACCAGCGCAAAATATAGATAACGATGGGGATAAAAGTCACCCATCCGGCGCGGGGATAAACATAGGTCGATAAAACCGAGCCAACAACGGACGCGACCGTGATAGCCCCAAGAAGTTGCACGCTAAGGATCGCGATCGGGTATAATGCGGCAATAATCGGCCCCTTGCGCAGCCACATAAGCCGCCTAAGCGCCCCCGAATATATGTAAATCCACGACGTGATCAGCATCTGCCAATAGGTCGCCACAATCCCGTGCCCCATCGACGACTTCACAATATCTGACCACACCAGCACAGAGACGTCCGCGGTCACTTGTGCTCCCTCTATTGTCGCAGTTGCCGTCCAGCCGAAGGGGCCAGAACTCCCTATTTTCCCTTTTGTTTCAATATTATAACCAGAAATTTCAGCTTGTTTTATCGCTTCCGCGCGGTAGAGTTCGCGGTAGCGCCGTGGGTGAAAGGGGTCATAACCAGGAATATAAAAAACACGCCTGCGTTTAACGACAACCGATTGGGCTGAGTTTTGGTTTAATGAGGGTAGCTTTGGCGATTCGGACTGCGACAAGGGAAGCCTCAATTGTTCATTGTTTACTTAATCTAGACAAGAAACCTGACAAAAATAAGCCCCTCCTTGTGGAAAATTCAATTCACTTGAAACAGGTTATAGACTCAGGAAGCACAGGCCGATAAATTCCGCGAATGCATATTGATATCACCCTTGATGCCCTTGGGCTCCTTTGCCCTCTGCCCGTCCTCAAAGCTCAAAAAGCTTTGAAATCAATGGCTAAAAACCAAGTCCTAAGCCTTCTTGCAAATGATCCGGCCGCGGGAATCGACGTTCCGCATTTTTGCAGTGAATCCGGCCATGAGTTTCTGGGGCAAGAGACCTCAGATGACGGAACATTCTACTTCATTCGACACAAGTAATTCCAACGCGCGTCGTTGGAATATTGCCAGATAATTTTCAGAAAATCATAAAATGAAGCGTGTTATTAATTTTTAGGGTTCAAAACAGATGTCACGGAGCCACGGCTTCAAATTTGTCTAAGAACGAAAGAGAGTTAGTAAATGAACGCGGACGCAAGGCACGGTGCTTTTCAGAATGTGATTAATATTTCACAAGGTGAACACGCTGTTTCGTCGGCCGAAAACGACCTGATTTCAACGGTTTTGGGATCATGTGTCGCGACCTGCCTTTGGGATGAACAGGCCGCAATTGGTGGAATGAACCATATATTATTGCCCCAAGATCTCTCGACAACATCGATTTCACAAATGCATGGCGTCAACGCCATGGAAGTCTTGATAAACGCGATGATCAAATCTGGCGCTGTAAAATCACGTATTCGGGCAAAACTTTTTGGCGGCGCGCGGATGGTCGCTGGATTGTCGAATATCGGCGAGCGAAATGCTGTTTTCGCCCAAGAGTTTCTTCGGGGAGAGGGAATTCTTTGCGAGGCCAAAAACCTTGGGGGCACCATGGCACGTCGTATTCAATTTTGGCCTTCAAGCGGTCGCGTTTTACAAAAAATTGTTGGAACGTCACCCGTTGAACAAGTTGTTGTTGCCGCTCCGGCGAATGATGTGGAGTTGTTTTAACCACCTCAACGCGTCATCCGTTCAAAGGGCATAACTTCTTACTTGAGGAGCGCTGGACGTACCGCTAATTGCTCCAGAGGCAGGATGGATAACCGTACCCCCACCGCCACGACAATCCGCTGCAGGGGCCGCCGCCCAAACGAACCGCTTGGTACATTCCATTGGCGATTAAGGTGTAGGCCTGATCAACGACGCTTGTGTCGATTGAAAACTCTTCGGCGAGAGTGTCGCGTCGCTGAACGCCGTCCTGCAATACACACTGCATCAATGTTTTATCCGCATTCAAACGCGCATTGTAGCTTTCAAGCGCGGTCTGTGTTTCGCCCGCATTGTAATAAGCTTGATCATGGACCACACAACACGCCTCCCACGGCGGCGATTCTGAATAGTTTTCAGCGAACCCTGGTATAATCTGGGCCACCGGCGTCCAAGCCGCCGACATCCCGCCACTACACCCGTCGGTTGTGAAAGGCGCGATCGACGTCGCTGGGTCCCTTCTAAGCCGTCGCAGTTTTTCGTGGTGCGGCGTTTCAATCCACCGACCGACCTCCTCCCAAGTGCTCTCAGGTTGGTTAGATTGTTCTGCAACGACTGGAACCCCGATGCAAAACAGCCAAGCAACCAAAACGGATTTACGCATCTGTGCTATCAGCGATCAAATTCAACGGGGACAACTGGATAAAGTCTGCAACCCAAAGCACCAAACGTTCCGCAGCCGTGAGGTCGTTGTTATACTCCAAAACGCGGCGCGCGAGTGCGGGATCATTCGTGATCAGCCCATCAACCCCCATCGTGATCAAACTTGACATTTGCACGGGATCATCAACCGTCCATGCATACACATCCTTGCCTTGCGCATGTGCCCGACGAATGAGTTGTCGTGAGATTTGTCCCGCGTTCAAAGCTAGAAAATCGGCCTCCAAACGGGCGACATTCCCCACAGACTTTGCGGCCAACACACCAACAGTCCACGAGGGACGCATTGCCTTAAGCTTCAAAACTGCAGGGTATTTCAACGACATAAGCGACACCTGCTCTGCCATACCTTCCTCTTCGACGATCCGAATAACTTCGGCTTCAATATCCACATCATGGCCATAATATTTCAGCTCGATGACCACTTTTGCGCGCCCCTTGGCGGCCTGCAGCACATCCCGCAGCAAGGGGGTGCGTTCATCAGCATATTGGGCATCAAACCAACTCCCAATATCTATCGCATCCAATTCCGTGCGCGATACCTCCCATGTTTTGATTGGCTGGTTCGCGAGCTTCATAAAATCGGAATCGTGGGCGATGATCAATTCTCCCTCGGCGGATTCCTGCACGTCGATTTCAACCCAATCAGTACCATCCTCCAGCGCCTTTTCAACGGCGGCCATTGTGTTTTCCGGACGTAAATTCGCAGCCCCACGATGGGCGATAATCTCCACATGCGAAGTTTTGTCGAGTTTCTCAAGCATAGCGCCTGTGAGGAATACTCCCAAGGTCACCACCCCAACGGCGCCAGCGAGTATCCCCCAAAGAGGCGTTTTAAAAGTGACCTCAACGGTATTTTCACCGATAGCCTCGCTAAAAGCGGTCTTTGTGGCCTTGGAATAAGTGCGCAAGAGTATTTCGGCCAAGGCCCCATTCGCGAACGCTGAGGCAACCATATAAACGCCTCCCCAAACTAAGAATTCGAGCAGCAGAACGCCAACCATTAAACGTAGATTTATCGCCGCATGATCCAGTAAAACGGACGTCAGTTTGGTGAAGATCAACGCAATTACCGTGAGGATTGCAAACCGGATCAGTGCCCAAAGGGCGATATTGACGACGAGACCGAACCGCTTTCCAGCCAACAATCGGCGGCTTTCTTTAAACGCCAGCCCTACTTTGAGGTCGCGTGCGAGATAAAGATGCAATGCAATCGCCCAGCCAGAAAGAAAAAACAACAGAATCCCCACCATAATAACAAGCAATACGGCGATCATCCCCACCGCACGGATGAACTCGGGCGGCCAATAGGTAAGGTAATAATTGATGTCAAATTCAGTGAGTTTGTTGAGGCCGATCCCAGCGGCAACCACCAGAAATGGTGTGACAATGACAAAAACCCTCAAAACAAGCCCGTTACAAAACCAAACCAGCCTGAAAAAATTGGACATGACAAAACCGAGGCTCCTTTGAACCGCGACAACTGGATGCGTCGTTTTTGTGAACAAAACGAAACTCATAGCCGTAAAGTCGAGGACAACCGCCGTAAGCACGAAGCTGAAAACAACAATAGAGATAATAAATCCAATTGGGGACAAAACGAACGCTGCGATATCCATGTCGGTAAGTGCTTTTTGGTTGGACAATTGAATGGCAAGCGCAAAAATAATGCCAAACACCGGACCAATTACGGCAGCGCCGAGCAATTGAAACGTCATATGTACTGCGAAAAGGGACTTAAGATAGCTGCGCGCCACGTCGAAAGCGTTCAGAACCAGTTTTGTATGTGTCATGCACTATCTCTTTTTCAAATCTTAAAATTCAACATCTAGTGAGCGGCCAAAACCCTCCGCGCCAGTTAAGCGTTATTGAGCACTTATTTTCAACTGAAACCATGCGGTTGCAAGTCTGAGATTGACAGGTCTTCCAAAAAAACTTCAAGGTAAGATGCGCAAACGGCGCGAACCAACTGCACCTATGCAGTGTCTCGGGGGATGGAAACTGAAACGTTTGGCGCTTTATTTGGCTGTGACCGCGCTCCTTTGGAGTGCCGCTTCTGGCTCTGTGTTGGCCCAGCAGGCCGAAGTCGTTTTGGATAAAACGGAGAATGAATGTCGCTTGTTTAACATGCGTACCGGCGTTCATCCCGACAATGGCACTGGTGTAACCAATGTAGATGTCTCCATTATCGTCGCTGATTTTCTTGGCGTAAACGACGTTGACCAACAGTTAGACATCGATTTATTTGCAACATTTACATGGGTCGATCCCCGTCTCGAAAGCTATCAAGGGTGCCGTTTTGGCAAAACAGAAGTGTGGTTTCCGCGCGTGGTCCTTATAAACTCTTCCAGTTTGCGAGCCCTGAACCAAAACGCGTTAAATCAGGTCATGGTTGGCGAAGGTGGACAGGTTTATTATCAGCAACGATATACTGGGAACATCTCTAGCTATCATGATTTGCAACGGTTTCCCTTTGATAAACAAGCTTTTAAAATAAAAATCGCCACCCAAGCCTCCGACGCACGCAACGTTGTCCTAACAGCAAACGTCGAAAATACTTGGATTTCGGATACTCTTAATATCGAGGGTTGGTATGTGCACGGCGTCGAAATTGTGGCAAGCACCTCGCAATTTCGCGCAACAGGTGAAGACCAGAGCCTGATCACATTAATCATAAATGCGGACCGAAATCCGGACTATTACCTGTATCGGGTCATGCTTCTCTTGATGTTTGTCGTTTTCATGTCGTGGGCAATTTTTTGGATACCCCCCAGCCGGTTCGAATTCCAAATCGGCCTTGGCGCGACATCAATGCTGACCTCAATTGCCTTCAACCTTTCGGTCGCAAACAACCTTCCCCAACTGGGTTATCTTACGATATTGGATATGGCCTTAATCTGGGCGATCTTCCTGATATTCCTTTCGATTGTCGAAGCCCTTGTCGCGGGCCTTCTCGTTATGAAAGACCGCGAGTCCTCGGCGCTCAAACTCGACAAGGTCTGTCGTGTGGTTTTCCCCGCCCTCCTATTTGGTGGATGGTACCTTATTGTTCAAACAGCTTAGTGCGGGTTAATTCGCCAAAATAAACTGGACTAACATCTGGGTTGAGCCGTCCATAGCGTCTGCAGGTTCTCGGCCAGCAACGATCGGCTCAAGGGCAACGGCCAATTCTTTGCCCAACTCAACGCCCCATTGATCGAACGAATTTAACCCCAGAATCACGCCCTCCACGAACACACGATGTTCATAGAGCGCGATGATTTGGCCCAAGACAAAAGGGGTTAGCTTAGGATAAATCAACGTCGTGCTAGGACGATTGCCGTCAAACACACGATGGCGCGCTTGTCGATCTCTCTCCGCTCCCGTGAGGCCTTTTGCGGTCATAAGGGTCTTTGCTTCCTCAAACGAACGTCCAATCATAAGTGCTTCGGACTGGGCCAAACAATTCGCCATCAACAGGCGATGTTGATGGGCCAACTCTGGCTCAAACCCATGTTTTCCCGCCATAAATTCGCAAGGGATCACGCGTGTACCTTGGTGGATAAGTTGGTAAAATGCGTGCTGTCCGTTGGTGCCTGGCTCGCCCCAAACAACAGGTCCCGACGGCGCATCAAGACGCGAACCATCCATCGCAACGGATTTGCCGTTGCTCTCCATTTCCAACTGTTGAAGGTAGGCAGGAAGGCGGAGCAATCGCTGCTCGTAGGGCAAAACCGCGCGGGTCGCGTACCCACAGCCTTGATTGTGCCAAATCCCGACCAAAGCCAAAAGAACGGGCAGGTTTTCTGCCAAATCCGCCTCGCAGAAGTGGCGATCCATCGCCTCCGCCCCTGAGAGAAACCCATGGAAATTGTCGGCGCCAATGGCAATCATGAGCGGCAAACCAATTGGACCCCAAATGGAATACCGACCGCCAACCCAGTCCTCAAAACCAAACACGCGGTTGGGCGGAATACCAAAAGCACCGGTTTTTTCTTCAGCCGAGCTCAAGGCCGCAAATTGTGCAGCGGGATCGCTTACCGTTTTCGCCATCCAATCTCGTGCGGTTTGGGCATTTGTCATGGTTTCGATGGTGGTAAAGGTTTTCGACGCCACAAGAACCAGCGTGGTTTCAGCGTTAAGTCCTTCTAGGACATCGGAAATATGCGCACCATCAACGTTTGAAACATAATGAATTCGCGGGCCATCGTGAAATGGGGCCATCGCAATCGTCGCCATGACGGGACCCAAATCGCTGCCTCCAATACCAATATTAATGACGTCGGTGATTTTGCCCCCCTGCCCTTGAAACGTCCCGTTTCGAACATCCGACGCAAAGGATTCCATCCGCGCAAGAGTTGCAAGGACACCTGGCATTACGTTTTCATCGTTCACGTAGATTGGCCGATTTGCAAGGTTGCGCAGGGCCGTGTGCAAAACCGCGCGCCCCTCTGTTTCGTTGATTGCTTCGCCTGTGAACATCGCCGAACGACGTTCCGCAAGATTGGCGTTTTGGGCAAGCGCCAACAGCATTTCCATCGTTGCCGCATCAATGTTGGTTTTTGAAAAATCAAACAACATCTCGCCGCCATCCGACGGAATTCGGGTCGAGAATTCCTGCGCGCGCTTAGGATCTTGAGTAAACAAATCCGTAATTCTGCGGGATTTTACCGCTTTGGCATGTGTCTGAAGGTCCGAAAAATCAACAGTCATTTTAGTCCGCCCAATGGATTGTGGCCCCAGATAAAACCGCGCAGATTGGCGCTTTCATGGGGTCATTAATAAGAATGGCACGTTCAAGCGCCGCCCGCTTTTCCGCGCCCGTAATCAGGATATGACGGTGCTTTGATCCTGCCAAAACACGGGCCGTTAGGGTGATCCGTGGTTCGGGAGCACCGGGGGCGCGCATCGGCAGAAGGACCGGGGCATCAGCGGCAAACGCTTCGGCCAATAGATCCGCTTCAGGGAAAATACTCGCCGTATGCATGTCCGCGCCCATCCCCATCACGCAAACAGATAAAGGGAGTACGTTTTCAATAGCTTGGGAGAGTTCGTTGAGGCGATCCTCAGGCCGATCTGCGGGGGCATAAAGCGGCAAAAGTGTTGCCCTTGCAGCTTTGTTTTGCAACAACCGACGACGCAAAAGAGCCGTGTTTGAGCGCTCGCTCGTTTCGGGAACCCAACGTTCATCCCCAAGCAGAACCGACACATCTTCCCACGGCAAATCCACCTGAGAAAGTGCGTCAAATATTGGACCCGGCGTTGAACCACCTGGGACAGCGAGCGCCGCTGATCCTGTCTCCGCAATCTCGGCCGTAAGTTCTTGTGCGATGCGCGACGCAAGGCCTGACATTAAGGCCTCGCGTGAGGAATATTCGACAAACTTCATTCTTTAATCTCTCTCCAGCGACGCCCGTCTTTATGTAACAACATTAAAGCATCTTCTGGCCCCGAACTTCCGGAATCATAGGATTTTGGCATGTCCCCACGCTCCTGCCATTCGTTGATGATCGGGTCTGTCCACGCCCAAGCGGCTTCAACTTCATCGCCGCGCATAAAGAGGGTTTGGTTGCCACGGATCACGTCCATAATCAGCCGCTCATAGGCATCGGGCGTATCTTCTGCATCGGCACCAAGCGCGTCAGCGAAGCTCATATCAAGGGGCACTTCCATCAAACGCATACCGCCGGGACCGGGTTCTTTGATGGTCACACGCAGGGTCATGCCCTCGTTTGGCTGAAGGCGGATCGCCAAAACATTGCCGCGACGCCCTTCTTGTTTGCCGAAAATAGAATGTGGTGGGTCTTTGAAAACTACGGCGATTTCACTGGTGCGCGCCCGCAAGCGTTTGCCCGTCCGCAGATAAATCGGTGTACCCTTCCAACGCCAATTGGAAATATTCACCTTCATGGCGATAAAACTCTCGGTACTGCTATCCGGATTTCCCGATTCCTCAAGATAGGACGGACCGTCCTTGTTGGCCTCGTAGCGCCCGCGCACGATGTCACTCGAATTCACAGGATCAAGCGCGCGGATGACCTTGAGTTTTTCGTCGCGCACGGCGTCTGGCTCAAACTCGTTTGGCGGCTCCATTGCGATCAAACACAAAAGTTGCATCAAGTGGTTTTGAACCATGTCCCGCATGGCACCGGATTTATCGTAATAGGCTCCACGGCTGCCAACGGCGACGGTTTCTGCGGCCGTAATCTGAATGTGATCGACATATTGGCTGTTCCAAAGTGGCTCAAACAAAATGTTACCAAACCGAACAGCCATGAGGTTTTGAACGGTCTCTTTGCCCAAGTAATGGTCGATGCGGTAAATCTGGCTTTCGTCGAAATGCTCGGCCAAGACAGCATTCAGCGCCTTCGCCGAGGCCAAATCGCGGCCAAATGGCTTTTCCACCACAATCCGACTTTGGCTATCTGCGATTTTATACGTGTGCAAACGCTCGGCCAAATCACCAAACAAACTCGGTGCGACCGAAAAATAGAACGCTTTCACCACGTCTTTGCGGGTGAGCTTTTTAAGATCACTCCAGCCGCCGGCGCCCTGTGCGTCTATCACAATATAAGAGATAAGTTCCAGAAAACCCGCTATCGATTTGGAATCACGATATTTTTCAGGTACGAACTCTTTGATCGCGGCACCGATAAGTTTACGATAGACCGCGCTATCCTGATCCTGACGCGCTGCGCCAATAATCCGCGCCCCTTCGGGCATTTGCCCTGACCTATAGCGACGATAGAGACCCGGGAGAATTTTGCGGCGGGCAAGATCGCCCGTGCCACCAAAAATAACTAAATCGAAATCTTCCACTGGGATGACGCGCGAAACCATTTGGTCCTCATTTCGTTTGTATTGCTCAAAAAACAGGGAACTTCTCCTGCTCCGTTAGCGCTAACGTATTGTCCTTGCGCATTTAATAACGCCCCTTTTCGCGCAAGTCTAGCACGCAAGTATTCTATCACAACTCTGTCAGGCTGTTTCTTTTAGCTTTTCGCGCAATGTTGGACCCGATACCAGTCAATAAAACAGGAAAGTTGCCCCATGAAAGATCAGCCGACACACGCTACGTCCATCCACACCGCGAACATTGGGAAGTTTCAAGATCCTTTTGTGACCGCCAAAGGCGACGAACGTGCGCAGGTTGCCCTCACCAATCCGGAAACGCTTTGGTTTAACACGGGAACGCTGTGCAACATTGCTTGTGTGAACTGCTATATCGACAGTTCGCCCAAAAATGATGCATTAATCTACATTTCAGCCGATGAGGTGAGCGCGTATTTGGCGCAACTGGTCGCGCGCAAATGGGGCGTTCGCGAGATCGGCTTCACCGGCGGCGAGCCCTTTATGAATCCTGAAATGATCGAGATTTTGACCCGCAGCTTGGAAGCGGGGTATGAGGTTTTGGTTCTAACGAATGCGATGCAGCCGATGATGCGGCCCGCGATGCAACAAGGGATTAAATCGCTGGTTTCCAAATACCGAGACAAGCTGACTTTTCGCATTTCCCTCGATCACTACGTCATGAAAAACCACGACGACGTGCGCGGGGCTGGCGCATATTCGCGCACCCTTGAGGGCATGGCATGGCTCAGCGAGCAAAACGCGCAAATCGCCAGTGCGGGGCGCATGATGTGGGACGAAACCGAAGCGCAATCCCGCGCGGGATACGGCGACCTTTTCCTCGTGCATGGTTTTGCCATCGACGCCCAAAACCCCTCGCAATGTGTTTTGTTTCCCGAGATGGATGAAAACGTCGAAGTTCCTGAGATTACAACGGCTTGCTGGGACATCTTAAACGTGTCACCAACCAATGTGATGTGCTCTAGCTCCCGCATGGTTGTGAAACGTAAAGGGGCTGAAAAACCTGCCGTTTTGGCCTGTACACTCCTGCCTTATTCGCCCGAATTTGAACTCGGCGAAACACTAGAACAGGCCGAGAAAAGCGTGCAGCTCAACCATCCGCATTGTGCGAAATTCTGTGTGCTTGGGGGCGCAAGCTGTTCGGGCTAACCTGCGTTTAAGCGTCTAATTCGGTGTCCCAATACAGAAAATCCATCCAGCTATCATGCAGGAAATTTGGTGGGAATTTACGGCCGGTGTTTTGCATTTGAGCCACTTCTGGCTGACAGGGCGTCTTTCTGAGATGCATCGTCGACTGGCGCAAAGATTTACTGCCCTTTTTCAGGTTGCAGGGCGAACAGGCCGCCACAACATTTTGCCAACTGGTGATTCCGCCCGCCGCCCGTGGAATCACATGGTCAAACGTAAGGTCCCCACGTGCGCCACAATATTGGCACTTAAACTCATCCCGCAAAAACAGGTTAAAACGAGTGAAAGCAACGCTCGCTTTCGGGCGGACATATTCCTTTAAAACCACGACCGAGGGCACGCGAATTTCCATCGACGGGCTATGCACAACATGGTCATATTCCGCAACAATATCAACGCGATCAAGGTAGGCAGCCTTGATGGCTTCTTGCCATGGCCACAAGGACAAAGGATAATAGGAAAGAGGCCGATAATCCGCATTCAAAACCAATGCAGGATGCTGTTTTAATTTTCCCGGTTCACGGGTGAATTCAGTTCGAAAATCGCCGTCCATGGGTCAAAATTCCCTACCCTGTCTACTGTACCCAGCACCAGAGCGAGGATCTCGCCCTAGCCTGTGGATAACTATATATAGCTCCAACGCGGTGGCAAGCCTCCTGATGTGGTGAACTGCCTGCGATTGACTTTATATTAACAAGGTAACGTCAATGTGACGCCAAAAAGCGCTAAATATACCCCAATTTTTGCATTAAAAATTGATTGGCCGAAGACAACCCGTCGGGGCCAATTCCGTGTGCTGTGCCTTCCATGACATGCGCATAGACGTCAAATCCTGCCGCAACCAATGCGTCGCCCGCATCCGCCATGCTTTGAATTGGGACCACGTCGTCCTTATCACCGTGGATGAGGATAACTGGCGGTTTGCTTACCGTTTCTTGAGCAAGCTTTTCTGGCGCTAACAGCCGACCAGAGAAGGCTACAACACCGGCGAAGGGCTTAGCACGCCGCGGGGCCACATGGAGGGCCATCATCGTGCCTTGGGAAAAGCCCAACAGCACGCAATTCTCGGGCGCGACGTCATTTTCCGCCAAGATATCATCCAAAAATGCGTTCAGGTCCTCGCTCGCCAATTTGAGGCCAGCCTCAGCCTGTGCTTCACTGCTACCGTCGATCCATGGAATCGGGAACCACTGAAATCCAAACGGCGCCCCCGGAATAGTTTCGGGCGCGTCAGGTGCGAAAAAGGCCGTGTCTTTGAGGTTGGGTCCCAACGGATCAGCCAACCCCATCAAATCCGCGCCATTCGCGCCGTACCCGTGCAGCAAAACCACGATGGATTTTGTGGTGCCAGAAACAGGTGCGCGCGAGGTGTATTTCAGAGTGCGAGTCATCGGATGCCTTCTCGTTGTTTTGCAATATGGTAATAGGCCCAGAGCAGCCGCGCTGCAACCGCCCGATGGGGCGACCATGCTTCGGCCATTTCGCGAAACGCGCGCTCTTTT
The DNA here is from genome assembly GCF_041205405.1 of Falsihalocynthiibacter sp. S25ZX9. Lineage (NCBI taxonomy): Bacteria > Pseudomonadati > Pseudomonadota > Alphaproteobacteria > Rhodobacterales > Roseobacteraceae > Falsihalocynthiibacter > Falsihalocynthiibacter sp. S25ZX9. Next base: position 113,990 of record NZ_JBGFCD010000012.1, on the reverse strand, counting down.
GGGCGGTCCGCTAGACTAAAAATCAAGCGCGCGCTCTCCTGAAGCGCCAAATCTCCTGGTGCGAAGACATCCGCGTGACCCAATGAAAACATTGCATAAATCTCGGCGGTCCATGCGCCAATTCCAGACACTTCGGTGAGGGTTTTGATGACGTCATCGCTGGATGCCGTGCGCAAAGCAGCGTAATCAATCCGCGCCTCCGCTAGGGCACGGGCATAGCGCACCTTTTGACGACTCAGGCCAAGGTCGCGCAATTCTGCGTCGCTGGCCGCGATGATTTTTCGCGGCCCCATCATTTTTGCGTCTTTCAACCGTTTTGAAATTGCGTTCGCGGAGGCAACGCTCACCTGCTGACTAATGATGGCATCAAACAGCGCGGCAAACCCGTCTTTCCTACGGCGCAAAGGAAGCGGCCCTGTCGCATGATAGGCAGGTGCGAACCGTGGCTCAAGCGCGACAAGCCTCTCTGCATGTCTTTCAACATCTTCCAAATTTTCTATTTTCATACAGACGCTTCTTGGAGGTTCTTAATCCACGAAAGGGCCTCAGAATCGGTTTCCACATGATCGCCCGAGAGCATCGGTGGACGGCGCAACATCAAGACCGGAAGACCAAGAAGGCGTGCCGCATCAAGCTTCGTACGGCTAGGCTCCCCGCCGGCGTTTTTTACGACGAGCACGTCCACATCCAAGTCGCGAAACAACGCCACCTCGTCTTCTACTGAAAACGGTGGTTTTCCAACGAGGTAACGCCCGTTCTTATACGGAAATGGACCGTCAGGCGGGTCAATTTGCCGGCAAATCAATGTCATTTCTGATAGGTTTTCGAACGACGCCAAAGTGCTGCGCCCCGTCGCGAGAAATACAACAGATCCGGCTGGAATATGATCCTTCGCTTCGGTTGGGTTGTCGATAATCGTCCAATCATCTTCTGCTACGGCCTGCCACTCTGGCCGCCTAATATGCAGGTAAGGCATTGAAATTGTTCTGCAAATTTCTTGCGTGCGCTCGGAAATCCGTGCTGCAAACGGATGCGTAGCGTCAATGACTGCGCCAAAACCTTCGCTCAAAATATAATCACGCTGCGCCGCATAGCCGCCAAACCCACCGATACGTGTGCTAACCGGCAAAACCGTTGGTTGCCGCGTTGCCCCGGCCAAAGAAGAAACCACAGTAACACTTTGATCCCGCGACAAAACTTCAGCTAAACGGCGCGCTTCTCCCGACCCTGAGAGAAGAAGGATTTTCAGTGTTTTGGTCATTCTTGCGCCCGCCCAATCACCAGACCAACACGGTCAATAATCACCACATCCACCTGAATTGGCGTGTCTCGGAGTTGTTTTCGGATTTGGAGTAACGCCTCACGCGCCACGTTGTTTGCAAGAGGTTTTCCTATTTTTTCATATGCTTGCAAGGCTGTATTCATGTTACATATGCTAGCATCGTCACATAATTCAGCCAAGCGTGAGAAATCCACCTGACTGCGCCCAGAATGCAAATCAACAGCCCCCTGCGCAAGCTTGACCATTTTTCCGATGCCACCGCCAATTGTGACTCGTTCAACTGGATGTTTTCGCAAGTATTTCAACAATCCACCCGCAAAATCGCCCATATCCAGCATTGCTTCCAAGGGGAGATCATAGAGGCCCTGTACCACTTTTTCGCTCGTGGCCCCCGTACATCCCGCGACATGGGTTAGCCCCGTTGCCCGCGCCACATCGATCCCGCGGTGAATAGAGGCGATCCACGCCGAGCAACTGAACGGGCGCACAACGCCCGTCGTGCCCAAAACCGAAAGGCCACCGACAATCCCAAGGCGCGGATTCCATGTTTTCTTGGCGATTTCCAACCCATTATCTATGGATATTTCGATTTCAACCTGTGGGTCGGCGCCGTATTTTGCCGCCATTTCTGCCACAATATCCTGCATCATTTGGCGCGGCACCGGATTGATCGCAGGCTCTCCTACGCCAATCGGCAAACCCGGCTTGGTGACGGTTCCAACGCCAGCCCCTGCCTTAAAACGGATGCCGTGGCCACCCAAAGTGACGCGCGACCGGATCATCGCGCCATGGGTGACATCGGGATCGTCGCCCGCGTCTTTGATAATCGCGGCCTCGGCCCAGTCTGTGCCAAATGCGGTTTCTGCCAATGTAAAATCCGGTGTCTCGCCGCGCGGAAGCGTGATCGAGACCTCCTCCTCGAACGCCCCGCCCCATAGGTGCACCAACGCCGCCTTGGTCGCGGCGGTCGCACAGGCGCCCGTGGTCCAGCCACGACGCAATTCTTTGGGCTCTAATGTCATCACCGCGACTATAACGACTAAATTCCTGTCGCCAATTGCTCAATTCAGAGCGTTTCCAGACTTTCCGCCGCCCCAACAACGGGGCATAAGGGGATATGACTGATTCAACGCCACGCGCCGCTTCCCATTCTGCTGTTCTCCCGACGGGAGACTGGCCTGAACTTTTACCTGGATGGGTTTGGCTTTGTGGCGCTGGCCCCGGCGATCCTGGGCTAATGACTTTGCATGGCTTGAACGCGCTGCAACAGGCCGACGTGATTGTCTATGACGCGCTTGTGCAGAAGGATATTCTGGCGTGGGCACGCCCCGATGCCGAATTGATTTACGCAGGTAAGCGGGGCGGGAAACCCTCGGCGAAACAACAAGATATCTCCCTGACGCTTGTTGATTTGGCCAAAGCAGGACGGCGGGTTTTGCGGCTTAAGGGCGGCGACCCTTTTGTTTTTGGACGCGGTGGCGAAGAGGCGCAAACGCTGGTGCAACACGATGTTCCCGTGCGCATTATCCCCGGCATTTCGGCGGGAATTGGCGGGCTGGCTTATGCGGGCATTCCCGTGACCCACCGCGATGTAAACCAATCGGTGACCTTTGTGACGGGCCATGACCAGACGGGCGAAACAACCAATCTGAACTGGAAAGCCATATCGCAAGGTTCCCAAGTCCTAGTAATATATATGGGAATGAAACACATCGCGCGGATTGCAGGCGCCCTTCTTGATGCGGGACGCGCGGCCGATGAACCCGTTGCCGTCGTCACCGAAGCCACAACGAAAAACCAGCAGGTCCTTGAAACCACGCTTGAAAACGTGGTCGCCGATATTGAAGCCAGTGATCTTGAGCCGCCTGCGATTATTTGCATTGGGCGTTCGGTGAAGATGCGGCAAGTTTTGGATTGGCAGGGGATGCTTGAGGGCAAACCCGCGCGCAACCTTGATCCGCTCGGGCGCGGTCGCCCCGCCGAAGAACGGTGACATCTGGCGCGATCCTCCTCGCCGCTCCGACCTCAGGTGCGGGAAAAACCACGATCACATTAGGTCTTCTGCGGGCACTCAGAAATGCGGGCATTCCTGTGCGCGGTGCGAAATCCGGCCCAGATTATATTGACCCCCGTTTTCACGAGGCCGCAGCAGGGCAAACCTGTCTGAACCTTGATGCATGGGCCATGTCCCCCGACCGAATCCGCGACTTGGCCACCGGCGACGGGCCGCTCCTGATTGAGGGCGCAATGGGCCTGTTCGACGGTGCGCCGCCCTCTGGCAAAGGGTCTAGTGCCGACGTCGCGCGTATCCTAGGCGTACCCGTTGTCTTGATCGTTGACGCCTCGAAAACCGCTCAATCGGTCGCGCCCTTAGTAGCAGGCTTTGCAGGGTTTGCACCCGATGTGACCATCGCGGGTGTCATCCTCAATCGCGTGGGGTCCGCGCGCCACGAAGCCATGTTGCGTCAAGCACTCACGCCCTTGGGAGTGCCCGTTTTAGGCGCAGTTCATCGTTCGGATGCGCTTTCGCGCCCCTCGCGCCACCTTGGTTTGGTGCAAGCAGGTGAACACCCCGATTTGGAAGCGTTTCTTGAGACGGCAGCCAACGAAATCGGCGAGGCCATAGACCTCAACGCCCTGCTCGCCCTCTCGCACCCGCCTCACTCCTCAAATACCACCCCCTGCTTGCGCCCACCCGCGCAACGCATCGCCGTGGCGCAGGATGCCGCCTTCGCCTTCGCCTACCCGCATATGTTGGCGGACTGGCGGGCTTCCGGCGCAGAGATCGCGTTTTTCTCACCCTTGAATAACGAAGCAGCCCCCGCCTCTGACTTCCTCTTTCTACCTGGCGGCTATCCGGAGCTTTTTGCCGAAACCCTTGCGAATGCTGATATTTTCAAGGCCTCCATCAGAACTGCCGCACAAAAAGGCACCCAAATCTACGGCGAATGCGGTGGTTATATGGCTTTGGGGGAAGGCTTGATTGATGCACAAGGTGCGCGTCATGAAATGCTCGGCCTTTTGCCCGTTGAGACAAGCTTTGAAACCTGTAAACTGCATCTGGGTTACCGTGACCTGTATGCCGACGCGGGGCCATTTACCGGCCATTTCAAAGCACATGAATTTCACTATGCAACGACGTTGCGCGCACAAGGAACACCCCTGTTTGAAGCAACGGATGCCGAAGGAAACGCCCTGCCTCCGATGGGCCTTCTTAGGGCAAATATCTGCGGATCTTTTGCCCATATAATTGATAAAAACTGAATTGCACTTTTTGGGGTTTCACCAGCGGAGTTTCGCCGCTACGAATTGCGCATGACCGAAATTCAATCGCTGTCTCGCGCCCGTAAAAATGTTCTCGTCCTTGTTGCCGCCCAAGCTATTTTGGGCGCCCAGATGTCGATGATCTTCACTTACGCAGGCCTTGCAGGGCAAAACATGGCGACAAACATTTGTTTTGCCACCTTGCCGATTTCGATGATTGTAATGGGCTCCATGCTGGCCGCATCGCCGCTCTCGGCTGTTATGCAGAAATTTGGCCGCCAGATCGGATTTTTCGTTGGTGCGTTTAGCGGCATGATTGGCGCGGCCATCAGCGCCTATGGCCTTTATTCCGATACTTTCGCCCTCCTCCTTCTGGGCAGCTTAATCACCGGCATCTATATGTCTTCGCAGGGGTTTTTCCGGTTTGCCGCCATCGATACTGCCCCCGAGGACTTCCGCGCCAAGGCGATTTCGTGGGTTATGGCGGGCGGACTTCTTTCGGCATTCATCGGACCGCAATTGGGTAAACTCACCGTCGACAGCACCGCGATCCCCTTCATGGGCGTCTACTTAACGGTCATCGTGCTCAACTTGGTCGGCTCGCTTTTGTTCTTCGCGCTCGACATCCCAACGCCGCCCAAACCAAGCGTGCACGATGTCAAAGGCCGCACGCGCTGGGAAATGATCAAATCACCGCGCATCCTTGTTGCCGTGATCTGCGCAATGGTTTCCTATGCCTTGATGAACTTAGTAATGACCTCCACCCCCCTCGCGGTGGTTGGATGCGGGTTTGGCAATGACGACGCGGCAAATGTCGTGACGGGCCACGTGTTGGCCATGTTCGCCCCCAGCTTCTTCACGGGACATCTTATTGTGCGGTTCGGTGTTGAAAAAATCGTCGCAACGGGCCTCGCGATCCTCGCACTCGCGGGCGTTGTCGCCCTTGCGGGTGTCGAGTTGACGAACTTCTATGTCGCGCTCGTGTTGCTTGGCATGGGCTGGAACTTTGGCTTTATCGGCGCGACAACCATGCTCGCCACGGCCCACACCCCCGAAGAACGCGGGCGGATGCAGGGCTTGAATGATATGATCGTTTTCGGCTTTGTCACTGTGGCGTCGCTGGCATCTGGCGGATTGATGAATTGCTCCGGCGGCACCCCAGTTGAAGGTTGGACCAGCGTCAATCTCGCGATGATCCCTTTCCTTGTGCTCGCGGGCGGTGCCTTGATTTGGCTGGTGATGCAGCCCAAACAAACGGCCTAATACCGCCCCAGTACCGACTTGCGCAATAGCCGCGCTTTGCGGGAAAATTCTGGCAAATACAGCGAACCGTCGCCCACCCGTTCGGGGTTTTTGATCGCCAACTTCAACAAGGGTTCCGCCTGCCATCCCCACCGCAAAGCGGGGGCAAAATTGCGCGATGGTTTGGCTGATTGCAAACGCTCCAACCCCTGTTGCGCAAGGGATTTTATGCCTTCATCACGTCCGTCGAGCAACGGGATTTTTCCCCGTTCCACAAGATCAGCAACCGCAGCAAGCCACGCTGCAACTCCGACACCGTATGCATAGGCCCGCACCGATTTCTCATCGTCAGGTTGCGCCCCCAACGTCTGGCAAGCCATCCACATCAAATGCCCCGCCGTGTGATCAATATATTCGTCAAAATCATCCTGATCGGCAAAGGGCTCAGTGTAAGCATCCCAAAGCCGCGCTGCTGCCATTTGGTCTAGATTCTGGGCCGAAAGCCCAAATTCCTGCACGCATTGCACCAAAGATGCCGAAATCTCATGCGTACGCACCACACCTTTCGCCGCGATTTCATCAATCAAATCGCGCCACCACTGAAGCCGCATTTCTGCAATCATCGGCTCTTTGCTCGCCCACGGCGCACGCGCCAATTCGAGGTTATAGGCCGCCAGAGTAAACAGACCGCCACGCACCTCAGGCGCCGCCGCCATCGTCGCTAAAAACCGATCTGGATCGCCCTTTTCCACAAGCGCCGCACACACTGCATAATCCATCATGGCTGCTTCACGTCGCGCACGAGCTTCCACTGAATCGCGTCCAAAAGAGCCTCAAAACTTGCGTCCACAATATTGGACGAAGCGCCAACGGTGGACCAACGCCGCCCTTGCGTATCTTCGCTATCAATCACAACGCGGGTCACAGCCTCGGTGCCACCATTGGTGATGCGCACCTTATAATCAACCAGATGCATGTCATCTATTAGGTCCTGATAAGGGCCTAAATCCTTGAGCAAAGCCTGCATCAACGCATTCACAGGGCCGCGATCCGTGCCGCCCTCGTCCATCGAGTCGCTCACCGACATTTTCTTCTCGCCGTTGATTTTCACAACCACCACGGCTTCCGAAAGGCTTACCATTTTGTTGCGCTTATTTTTGCGCCGCTCGACCGTCACCTTATAGCGTTTTACCTCGAAAAACTCTGGCAAAAGGCCCAACTCACGCCGCGCCAAAAGCTCAAAACTCGCCTGTGCGACGTCAAAGGAATAGCCTTCGTCCTCGCGCTCTTTGATCACCTCAAGAATGCGTGCCAGCGCCGGGTTTTTGACATCCACCTCAAGGCCGGCACTCGCCAAACGACTGCGTAAATTGCTTTGCCCCGCCTGATTGGACATCGGTATTATCCGTGTGTTTCCAACAAGTTCCGGATCGATGTGCTCGTAAGTCGTCGGGTCTTTCAGGATCGCTGAAGCATGCAATCCCGCCTTATGCGCAAAAGCGCTGGCCCCAACATAGGGCGCTTGCCGCATAGGAACACGGTTGAGGATATCATCCAACATTCGGCTAAGTTTCGTCAGCCCCAGCAAGGCCTTACGTTCAATTCCGGTTTCAAATCGGTCCGCATAATCCTGCTTCAAAATCAGGGTCGGAATCAGCGTTGTAAGGTTGGCATTGCCACAGCGTTCGCCCAACCCGTTGAGCGTCCCTTGGATTTGGCACGCCCCCGCTTCAATCGCCGCAAGACTCCCCGCGACGGCATTCTCGGTATCGTTATGGGTGTGGATACCGACGTTCGCGCCCGCAATTCCGGTGGCGATCACAGCCGAGACAATGCACCCAATCTCGCTTGGCAAAGTGCCGCCATTGGTGTCGCATAGAACCACCCACCGCGCGCCTGCGTCCAATGCCGCCCGCAAACATGCGAGGGCATATTCGCGGTTGGCTTTATAGCCGTCAAAGAAATGTTCCGCGTCAAACAAGGCCTCGCGCCCCTGCGCCACGATATAAGCAATCGAGGCGGAAATATTGTCGATATTTTCCTCAAGCGGGATATCAAGCGCGCGGGTAACGTGGAAATCATGGCTTTTGCCAACAAGGCAAACCGCAGGCGTGCGCGCATTCATCACCGCCGCAAGTACGTCGTCGTTTTCGGCGCTGCGGCCACTGCGTTTGGTCATGCCAAACGCGGTCATCATCGCGCGCGTTTGGGGGGCATCGTCGAAAAAGGCGCTGTCCGTCGGGTTTGCCCCGGGCCAGCCGCCCTCAATGTAATCAAGGCCGAGACCATCAAGCGCCTTGGCAATCCGGATCTTCTCGTCGGTCGAAAACTGAACACCCTGTGTCTGCTGCCCATCTCGCAGCGTCGTGTCATAGAGGTAAAGGCGGGTTTTACTCATTTTAGGTCCTCAAGCTTAGCCGCATCAAATTGCGGCCCTGCCGACAGTTCAACGCCTTCGCGCGACATACGCACTTCAACACCCGCCGCAAGAAGCGCCATCTTCAAGCGGTCCACCTCGGAAAAATCTTTGGTCTCCATGGCGTTAAGACGCACATCCGCAAGTCGTTTTGCAAAGGCGTCCAAATCAACTGCCGCCGTCTCCTCGGTCCAATCCCCCAAATCTACCCCAAGCAGACCCAAGAACGCCGCACTCGCAGCAAGCTCCGCAACCGCACCTTCACTGGCAAGGCGGTGCAAAACCGTGATCGCGCCCGCCGTATTCAGATCGTCGGCAACGGCCTCCATAACTGCGGCGGCGGCGTTAGGGGCGGGTTCGATGCCCGCCGTCAACGCATACCACTTGCGCAACGTTTTTTCGGCCTCGCCCCGCTTCTTCTCGGTCCAATCCATCGGTTTCCGATAATGCGTCGAGAGCATCACAAAGCGGATCACATCCCCTGGAACCCCTTGGTCCAGCAAATCGCGCACCGTGAAGAAATTACCCAAGCTTTTGGACATTTTCTTGCCCTCAACCTGCAACATTTCATTGTGCATCCAGACCTTGGCGAACTCCGCTTCGGGGTGTGCACAACAGCTTTGCGCCACTTCGTTTTCGTGATGCGGGAACATCAAATCATTGCCGCCGCCGTGGATGTCAAACGCATCCCCAAGCAACTCATAGGCCATCGCCGAACACTCAATATGCCACCCCGGGCGGCCATAGCCCCAAGGGCTTTCCCACCCTGGCGTCGCAGAATCCGACGGCTTCCAAAGCACAAAATCCATCGGATTGCGCTTAAAGGGTGCCACCTCGACCCGCGCGCCCGCGATCATATCATCCAGCGAACGCCCCGAAAGAGCCCCGTATTTGTCATAGCTTTCCACCGCAAAAAGCACATGCCCCTCGGCGGCATAGGCGTGGCCCTTTTCGATCAACTCCGAAATCATCTCAATCATCTGCGGAATATATTGCGTGGCCCGTGGCATTTCATCGGGATCTTGCGCCCCCACGGCCCGCATATCTTCCAAAAACCAGCCAATGGTTTCATCGCAAATCTCGCCGATTGAGCGCCCAGTTTCTGCTGCCCGCGCATTAATCTTGTCATCTACATCGGTGAAATTGCGCACATAGGTGACGTGCTCCGCCCCATACACATGCCGCAGCAAACGTTGCAAAACATCAAACACAATCACTGGCCGCGCGTTGCCAAGGTGGGCGCGATCATAGACCGTCGGCCCACAGACATACATGCGCACATTCTGGGCATCAATCGGTTCAAAAACCTCTTTTTGACGGGTTCTTGTATTGTGTAGCTTTATCTCAACCATAGTGTCCTCACGCGGGTGCTTGCCGCGGGCATATCAACTTTGGTTTCAATTGGAAATGAGAAGACGGCCCGCTTTGATGTTAAGCAGGAATACAAATGCAAATAATGGCGCAAAATTGTCTCATAACGAGGGTGTAGCAAACTGTGCGCCCTCTGCCAAGGCGCTTGACGGGTCAATATGCCTGACCTACCCTCGTGCCACCTTGAGGAGGACATTATGACAGATCTCGGCACCCAATTTCGCGCGCTTCATCAACGCGGCAATCCCTTTATCCTTGCCAATGCGTGGGATATCGGCAGCGCGAAAATGCTCCAGAACCTCGGCGCGCAAGCTGTCGCGACCTCCTCCGCGGCCCAAGCTTTCACCCTTGGAAAACCTGACGGCGTTACCCGTGACGAGGCCCTCACCCACGCCCAAGACCTCGTGCGCGCGCTCGACATTCCCGTATCGGGCGATTTTGAGAACGGCTTTGGTGACAGCCCCGACGACGTCGCCGAAACCATCCGACTTGCCGGCGAGATTGGTCTCGCGGGGGTTTGTATCGAGGATATCGCCCTCCCAAGTGATGCGCCCTATGACGTCGCCCTTGCTGCGGAACGGATCAAAGCCGCAGCCTCGGCCGCCTGCGCGTTAAAAAACGACTTTTTCCTCTTGGCCCGCGCCGATGGGATCATGCATGGCGTCTATGATCTCGCCGAAGCGCTCAATCGCATCAAAGCGTTTGAGGATGCTGGTGCCGACGGCCTCTATGTGCCTTTACCCGCCTCATGGGAAGATCTCGCAACGATCTGCGCCAGCACTAATTTGCCCGTCAACGCTCTTGCCGCTGGCCCCTATGCCCAACGCCGCAAAAGCGAGTTTGCCGCCATCGGTGTCGCGCGCATTTCGCTCGGCTCCTCCCTTGCCCGCGTCACCCATCGTGCGCTTTACGACGCCGCAAACACAATGCTGCGGGACGGGGATTTCACGCCCCTCGCAAATGGTATTTCAAGTGACGTTATTGACAATCTCCTCGTTTAAGCGGCTGTAATCGAAAGAAACTATATGAATCACGATGATCTGGCCCATTGGTCAAAAATCGCCGCCGATTGGGCGCGCGACTATCATGCGGGTCTGCGCGACGTCCCTGTACGCCCCAATATCAAACCCGGCTCAATCGCCTCGCAACTCCCCGCCAAGGCCCCCGACGCACCCGAGGATATGAGCACAATTTTCGCAGATTTCGAACGCCTCGTGCCCAGCAACACAACCCACTGGCAACACCCGCGTTTCTTTGCCTACTTCCCCGCCAATGCTTCGCCCGCTTCCATGCTTGCGGAGCAACTCGCCAATGCCATCGCAGGCCAGGCCATGCTCTGGCAAACTGCCCCCGCCGCCAATGAAATCGAGGCCGTGATGATCGGCTGGCTCGCCAATGCGATGGGCCTGCCCGACACGTTCACCGGCACAATCCACGACAGCGCCACCACGACAACCCTGTCGGCGATACTCACCATGCGCGAACGTGCGCTGGATTGGGCGGGCCTCACCGACGGCCTGAGCGCCCAACCCCGCTTGCGTATTTACGCCTCCGCCCAAACTCACAGTTCCGTCGACAAGGCCGTGCGGGTGGCGGGCATCGGCCAAAACAACCTCGTCAAAATCCCAACAACCGCGGATTATGGCATGGACCCGGCGGCGCTTGACGCGACCATTCGCGCCGACATCGCGGCGGGCTACCTCCCCGCAGGCGTCGTCCTGTGCACGGGTGGCACTTCGATAGGCGCTTGTGATCCGATTGATGCCTGTATCAAAGTCGCCAAAGCCCACAACCTCTTCGTACATGTGGACGCCGCATGGGCCGGAAGTGCGATGATCTGCGAGGAGTTCCGCCCCCTTTGGGAGGGGATTGAAGGCGCGGATTCCATCGTATTCAACCCGCACAAATGGCTCGGGGTCCAATTCGATTGCGCCATCCAGTTCATGCCCGATCCAAGCGAGCAAATCCGCACTCTCGGCCTGCGCCCCGCCTATCTCAACACCCAAGGCCAAGACGAAATCGTCAACTACAACGAATGGACCGTCCCCTTGGGCCGCCGTTTCCGCGCGCTCAAAATTTGGTTTACGCTACGGGCCTATGGCTTAGATGGCTTGCGCGAACGCATCCGCAACCACGTCGCATGGTCACTTGAGGCCCGCGACGCCATCGCGTTGATCCCCGGTTGCCTCCTCACAACCTCGCCGCGGCTGTCCCTTTTCACCTTTTCCTATATCGATGACGTCGAAACAGCCGCCTTACTCGAACGCATCAACGCGGACGGGCGTATCTATCTGACCCAAACCACCCACGACGAGCGCTTTGTGATCCGCGTCCAAGTCGGACAATTCGATTGCACCCGCGATGACGTGATGATGATCCCCACGGTCATCCGTGACCTCATTGCTTGATTTCTATGAAAACGGGTCTAAACTCTGGTTCAACGTGTTTTTGGAGCTGGAATGACCCGTTTTTTAGCCGCTTTGGTCGTTGCCCTCGGCCTCCTTGCTGTCTCCCTCCCCAGCCAAGCCCAAACCCTTCCCGAATATGAAAACCTCTATGTCAATGATTACGCCGACATGCTTTCGCCCGAAATCCAAGAGACCCTGCGGCGCAAACTCAACTACCTCAGGGAGGACATCGGCACCGAGATGAGCATCCTCACCGTCACTGACATGGCGTCATATGGCGATCGGACGGATATCGCGGATTTTGCCACGGCGGTTTTTAACAAATGGGGCATTGGCAAAGCTGAACGAAACGACGGCCTTTTGCTGGTGATCTCCAAAAATGACCGCACCTTCAGCATAGAAGTGGGCAGCGGCTACCCCCCTATATACGACGATATATCCGAGGACATTATCCAATTCTACATCACCCCCGCTTTCAAGGACGGGGATTTTGACGACGGTGTCTTGGATGGTGCGGACAAAATGATCTCGCTGATCGCCTTGCCTTTTAATGGCGGCGAATTGTCCCCTGAGCGCCCGAAAAATCCGAACGACATCGCGGATCTGATTTTTTGGGGCATGGCGATATTCTTTGGTGGCAGTGTAGTTGCGGCGGTCCTTGGCCCCAAACTTTCCGGTTTTCAATTCGCACGCAAACCCTGCCCTCAATGTGGGCAAAAAGGCATGGTGAGGAAAACAACCACCCTGCAATCTGCCACAACAAGCGATACGGGTCTGCGTGAAACAAACATCACTTGCCCAAATTGCAGCTATTTTAATGTCACACAATTCATAATTCCACGCGTCTCTGACACAGACGACAACAATAGTTCAGGCTCGGGTGGGTCAAGTTTCGGTGGCGGAAGCAGTTCAGGCGGCGGTGCTTCAGGTAAATGGTAAAGGCTTGATTAAAACCGCCTTGGCCTTTATTGAACAAGTGTTCAATTATTTTCTGGGAGGTCGCAATGGACATCACAACGACAAAAGCCATCATCACCGGCGGCGCGTCTGGCTTGGGCGAAGGATGCGCGCGGGCCTTGGCGGCCTCAGGCGCACAGGTCACGATCTTTGACCGCGACGCCACGCGCGGCCCCATGGTTGCTGCCGAAATCGGGGCTACATTCGTCGAAGTGGATGTGACCGACGAGGCATCCGTAATGGCAGCCATCGCGCAGGCCAAATCAGCGATGGGCGGTATCACCGCCTGTGTAAATTGCGCGGGAATCGTGACGGGCGCGAGCACTTTGGGTAAAAACGGCCCCTTCCCGCTTGCAGATTTTCAACGCACCATCGACATCAATCTCGTTGGCACGTTCAACGTTGCACGCCTTGCCGCCCAAGCCATGGCCGACAACGCACCTAACGCCGATAATGAGCGTGGCGTGATTATCAACACGGCTTCGGTTGCTGCCTTTGACGGGCAACGCGGCCAAGCGGCCTATGCGGCGTCCAAAGCGGGAATTGCGGGGCTTTCATTGCCGATGGCGCGGGATTTGGGCCGAACGGGCATCCGTGTTATGGCCATCGCGCCGGGCATATTCATGACCCCGATGCTCGAAAGTCTTGGCGAGGAGATCATCGCAGGCCTGTCAAAAGACGTCGTGCATCCCAAGCGATTGGGCACCGCGCATGACTTTGCCCGCCTCGTAGAATTCATCATATCACACCCGTATTTGAACGCGGAAGTAATCCGTCTGGACGGTGGCCTGCGCATGGCCTAGGCGCTTAACGTTGCAGAGCGGGCCTAAGCCTCGGCCCGTTCCGCAAGCTTCATCCACTCTTCTTCAGCCTTGGCCAAAGCGTCGTGACGCTCCAAAAGCGCGTCAGTGCCTTTTTGGAATTTTACCGGCTCATCGGTAAACAAATCTGGCGCCGCGAGAAATTCTTCAAGCTTGGTGATCTCGGCCTCAAAGCGCGCAATTTCCTTGGGAAGCGCTTCCAAACGGTGTTGCTCCACAAAGGACAAGGCGTTGGATTTTGCGGCTGACTTGCTCGCGGAGGCGTTTTTCGAACCGCCCGATCCCGAAGATTTTGCGACGGGTGCAGCTTTTGCCTCTTCTTGACGCTGGGCACGATAATCGCTCCATCCGCCAGCATAAGCGACGGCGTTACCGTTGCCTTCCATGGCGATGGTTGTTTGGGTCACGCGGTCCAGAAAATCACGGTCGTGGCTCACCAAAAGCACGGTGCCGTCGTATTCGCCGATCAAATCTTGCAGCAAATCGAGGGTTTCCACGTCGAGGTCATTGGTCGGCTCGTCGAGCACCAGAAGGTTGCTTTCACGCGCCATGATTTTCGCTAGCAAAAGACGCGCCTTCTCGCCACCCGAAAGGGAGGACACAGGCGCACGGGCGCGGGTTTCGTCAAAGAGGAAATCCTTGAGATAACCGATAACATGACGCGGTACGCCGCGCACACTGACTTGGTCGGCTTTGCCTGAAACGCGCATATCGGGATCGCCCGTCAGGCTGTCCCAAAGGGTCATATTCGGATCAAGTTGCGACCGATTTTGGTCAAAAACAACGGTTTGAAGCTTGGTGCCGCGTTTCACGGTACCGCTATCGGCCTCAATGTCGCCAATCAGGATTTTGAGCAACGTGGTTTTGCCAACGCCGTTCGGTCCCACAAAAGCCACGCGATCTCCGCGGGCAATTTTGATCGAAAAATCGCTGAGAATCTGTTTGTCGTCATAGCGCATCGTCAGGTTTTCGGCTTCGATCACCTTGCGGCCCGATTGCGGACTGGCATCAAAGGCCATCGCGGCTGCACCTTGACGTTTAACTTGTCCGGAACGTTGTTCTTTAAGGTCCCCTAAAGCACGAAGACGGCCTTGGTTACGCGTGCGTCGCGCCGAAATACCTTCAACGGCCCATTTGGCCTCGGATTTAATCAGACGATTTAATTTGTGGCGCTGCGAGTCTTCGTCTTCCCACGTTTTATCGCGCCAACCTTCAAAAGCTTCGAATCCTTCTTCCAGACGACGCACTTTGCCACGGTCCACCCAAAGGGTCGCGCGGGTCAGGGCATTGAGGAAGGCACGGTCGTGCGAGATCAGAATGAAGCCCGCGCGGGTGGAGCGCAGTTGATCTTCGAGCCACGCAATGGCTTCGATATCGAGGTGGTTTGTCGGCTCGTCGAGCAGCATAAGTTGCGGCTCTTCGGCCAGCAATTTCGCGAGGGCGGCACGGCGTTTCTCGCCGCCAGAAGCCGCAGAAATCAGGGTTTCCGGCTTAAATTTAAGGCCTTCGGCGACCATATCGACCTTATAGGATTCGATGGGGTCAAGTTCACTGGAAGCAAAATCGCCGAGCGTTTCGAACCCGCTTAAATCGGGGTCCTGCTCCATATAGCCAACCCGAACGCCGGGCGACACGATGCGCGCGCCATTATCGGGTTCGATCAACCCCGCCATCACCTTCATCAAGGTTGATTTGCCCGATCCGTTGCGGCCAACAAGGGCCACACGGTCGGCGGGTTGCACCACCAAACTAAGGTCTGAAAACAAGGGATCTCCGCCGAATCCGAGCGAAATATCCGTGAGCTGAAGAAGAGGTATACGTGCCATCAGAGTGCGCTAAACGCCTACCGCGCAAACGTCAAGCACTTAGCCCATGACCGCGCGAAGTAGTCGTTTTCGCGCCGGTGGGATTGCGCCGATTTCAATGCCGGTAAAAACATGCAGCGTGTTCATTTGACGATCCACCACCGCATGATCCGACACCCAGCCCCCCATCATCAGATAGGTTTTGAGCAACGGCGGCATTACCCGCATTGCGTTTTGCGCATTCGGTTTGCGCCGCAATCGTTGGGCAAACTTAAACACCGTCGGCGCTTTTATTTTCGGCAACCAGCGTTTTGGCGCAAGGTGGCGTGCCTTGAGCAAGGCAAAAGCATCTGCATAGGTCGCCGCTTCGACCCCCTTAAAAGACGAACACCCAAACAGCAATTCCACGCCGCGCGCATCGACATATTGGGTCATAGCGCCCCACGCTACGCGTAAAATATCGGGGTCGCTCAAGTTAGGATCGACACAGAACCGCCCCATCTCGACCATAGGACCACCGAAATCACGCAGGCCCGAAAGCTCGTAATATTGCGCCGAATAGCTGGTGTCGATGTCGGCCCCATTGGGCATATCGAGCATACGAAAACAGCAAACCAGCGCATCTGAGGATACATCCTCGATCAAAACATGCGAGCAACGTTGATCGTAATCATCCGCGTCCGACCCTGTATCTGGGCCAAAAAACGCCCGGTACCGCAGCGCCTGTGCCAAGGCGACATCCTCTGAAGTCTCGGCCAAACGTGCCCGATATTTTCCGCGGTGAAGATTAAACATAGCACCCCTGTCGATTGCGCCCCTTAAAATAACGAGCACCCCTTTCCATATGGTATACCACTGCTTTACGAAAAAGACGTGACAGGAAATTAATTACGGAGGGTCAAGTGGCTACAATTGAAAAAACAGACGCGGAGTGGCGCGCAATCCTGAGCGATGAAGCTTATAAGGTGACTCGCAAGCATGGGACCGAACGCGCGGGCAGCCACGACAACTTCCCCAAAGACGCGGGCGTATTCCGCTGTATCTGTTGTGATTCTGTCCTGTTCGATCAGGACACCAAGTTTGAATCCGGCACAGGCTGGCCCAGCTTTTTCGCCCCAATTGAAGGCGCGCCCGTGGGCGAAACTGAAGATCGCAAATTATTTATGCGTCGCACAGAAGTTCATTGCGACACCTGCGCGGCCCATTTGGGGCACGTGTTTCCCGACGGGCCAAAACCCACGGGATTGCGCTATTGCTTGAATGGCGTAGCGCTTAAGTTTGAAGCGGATTAAGGCAAAAGGCCGGACCGACGGAACCTGTCGGTCTGGCCTGAACGTTATTGATTTCCGGTCAGCGTACTGCCAGTTAGGTTGCCAAAGCTGCCGAACATTTGCGCCAAGAACCCGACACCCGAGATGCCAGAATCGGTAACACGGCGCGACAAGGCCACGACATTGCCATCTTCAATACCAAAGCGTTCAACATTGGAAACAACGCCTTTGTTGTCAAACCGAATGGCAACAACCTGACGGTCGATTTCCTTTGGCTCGCGATATCCAAAGTTCTTCCAAATGGACTGAACATAGAACCAATCACCATCTTGCAAGAGGCCACGCCCCGAAGGCCGCCCAACCGTGGTTTCAACCGTATCAACGGTATCCACCCCCACAAGGACGTTATCGAGAACTTCTTCGGTCGGAACATAACCGTGCTTCCGGATCACAGGCGAACAGGCCGTAATTATGAAAACGAGCGCACCAAGGCACACCAATTTTGCCGTTTTCTTGCCTAGGCCTGTATTAATTTGCATTACCACCCTCTTGATCTCTTGGTCCTTGGCTTTTATCCGACATACAGAAGGATGCAAATGTTATCAACAATGGAAGCTCCGAACATGACCAATGACCCAACGCCTCAATCGCCTGCTCTCGCACCTTGGGCACACCCTATGCGCGTCGCGGACTTGGCTCAACGCACCGAAACGAAGTTTTCGATTATTCCCAGCGCGGCTGTTCTGAAGGCGATTGCAGCGGATATTGATGTACTGACCCTCAAGAAAATGCGCTTTGAAGGCAAGCTTTCGGCGCGCGGCAAGACCGACTGGGCCCTTGTGGCCAAGCTCGGTGCGACCGTCACCCAGAATTGCGTGGTAACCCTTGTGCCCGTGAACACGCGGGTCGACGTGCCAGTGCAACGCGTGTTTATTGCCGACCACTCGGTTTTTGAGGGCGAGCCGAATGAAGACGGCGAGATTGAAATGCACACTGACGAAACCCGCGAGCCCCTCCAAGGGGTGATCGATTTGGGGGAGATCATGCTCGAAGCCTTGGCTTTGGCAGTTCCGCTCTATCCGCGGGCCGACGGTGCGGCGCTTGAATCGGCCCAATTTACCGCCCCAGGAACCACACCAATGCAAGATGAAGACGCAAGACCGTTTGCAGGGCTTGCAAATCTTTTAAAAACGGGTGACAAGCCCGATAAGAAATAACGAGCGACAGTGTAAAGATTTGCGAAGGCTCTTCGCGATTCGCGCACCAAGAAAGAATTTGCTTGCACCCTAGTGGAATCGCAGTATGTTCCCGGCCTCATTTACGAGACGGTTGGACATGAGCGACAAGCTCGGGTATGTAGCTCGTGAAGATAACAAACACTGGGGTTTAGCACCTGCTTCTCCCCCCGAATTGACCAAGGTTTTGAGACATGGCTGTCCCTAAGAGTAAGATTACAAAGTCCCGTCGCGGCATGCGCCAATCCCACGATTCTCTGACTGCAGAGAATCCGAACGAATGTGGCAACTGTGGCGAACTGAAACGTCCGCACCATGTTTGTGGCGCGTGTGGTCACTATGCCGATCGTGAAATCATCGCTGTAGCTGCCGACGTCGATTTCGACGAAGACGCAGCTTAAGCGGCGGTTTCGCTGGCTCCTGAGCATGACGATCAACACAAAAGATCTGCAGACTTCGGGGGCTTCGCGCACCATAATTTCGGTTGACGCCATGGGTGGCGATCGTGGACCGGCGGCAGTTGTCGCCGGTATTGGGCTTTCTGCATCAAAAAATCCGGCAATTGGTTTCATCGTTCACGGTGACGCCGAAGTGCTTAAAAAGCTTATCAAAAAGCGCCGCCTCGAATCAGTTTGCGAAATTCGCGACTGTCCGGGCGTCGTCACCATGGATGCCAAGCCGAGCCAAGTTTTGCGCAACGGTAAGGATACGTCCATGTGGTCCACCATCGAAGCCGTCCGAAATGGCGAAGCGACGGTGGCGGTTTCCTGTGGCAACACGGGCGCGTTGATGGCGATTTCAATGATCCGTCTGCGCAAATTGCCGGGTGTGAACCGTCCGGCCATCGCCTGTCTTTGGCCCTCGCTCAGCAAAAGCGGCTTTAATGTCATGCTTGATGTGGGCGCCGATATTCGCGCCGACGAGCGAGATTTGCTGCAATATGCCATGATGGGCGCTTCTTATGCGCGCAACGGGTTGGGTATTGCCCGCCCGCGCATTGGCCTGCTGAACGTCGGCACCGAAGAACACAAAGGCCGCGCAGAACTCAAAGCCGCAAATGATTTGATCGCGAGTCACGCTGAACAAGCGGGGATCGACTATGTCGGATTTGTGGAGGGGGGCGATATTCCGTCGGATCGGGTTGACGTCATTGTCACGGATGGGTTCACAGGAAATATTGCGCTAAAAACCGGCGAAGGCACGGCAAATCTGATTTCACAGCAGTTGCGTGCCGCCTTTAAACATTCGCCCTTGTCGCGCCTCGCTGCCCTATTGGCCCTCACCTCCCTGCGCCGTCTGTCCAAACGGATTGATCCGCGTCGGGTGAATGGTGGGGTGTTTTTGGGCCTCAATGGCACTGTGGTCAAATCCCACGGGTCCGCCGATGAAACCGGAATCGCTGCTGCGATCAAACTCGCCTTTACCCTCGCCGAGATCGGTTTTTCCGACAAACTCGCTGCACGGGTTGCATCCTCTGCCGCCTCGCCGCAAGATGCTCAAGAAATGGGCAATTTGGATGGGAACCAAGAATGACAATACGCGCCGTCGTCTCAGGCGTCGGGCATTATCTGCCCGAACGGATTGTTCCTAACAGCGAACTCGAAACCACCGTAGATACAACCGACGAATGGATTCGCACGCGCTCAGGTATTGAGCGCCGCCATTTTGCCGCCGAGGGGGAAAATACCTCCGATTTAGCGATAAATGCCGCCAATGCCGCGCTCAAAGACGCCGGATTGGTCGCAAACGACATCGACGCCATCATCCTCGCCACCTCCACCGCTGATTTCACCTTTCCATCGGCCGCGACCATGGTGCAAGCGGGCATCGGCATGACGCGCGGCTTTGCCTTTGATGTGCAGGCCGTCTGCGCGGGGTTTGTCTATGCATTGGCCAACGCGAATGCGCTTATAGTCTCCGGCCAAGCCAAACGCGTTTTGGTGATTGGCGCAGAAACCTTTAGCCGCATCCTTGATTTTAGCGACCGTGCAACTTGCGTGTTATTTGGCGACGGTGCGGGCGCTTTGATCCTTGAAGCCCAAGAGGGGTCCGGCGAAAACACCGACCGTGGCATTCTTTCCTGCGATTTGCATTCCGATGGCCGATTCAAAGACCTCCTCTATGTGGATGGCGGCACCTCGACGGGCACCTCTGGCCATCTTCGGATGCAAGGACGTGAACTTTTCCGCCACGCCATCGAAAAACTGGCCGAAACGGCGCATGCCTCCCTCGACAAAGCGGGCCTCGCGGGGGACGACGTCGATTGGATAGTGCCACACCAAGCCAACATTCGCATCATCGCGGGCACTGCCAAGAAAATGAACGTGTCCATGGATCGGGTTGTCGTTACCGTCCAAGATCACGGCAATACGTCGGCGGCCTCCATCCCACTTGCCCTCTCGGTGGGCAAGGCGCGTGGCCAGATCAAACAAGGCGATCTCTTGGTAACTGAGGCCATCGGTGGCGGTTTGGCGTGGGGCTCTGTCGTGCTGCGCTGGTAAGGCGACGTCCGTTCAAAATCCAATTTTTCGCACGCCCAGACCATTTCTCGACATTTATCAACAAATAAATGCCGATAATCTTACTTTTACCTCCTTGCGCAAGTCATTGATATTGACTCGGAATTTTGACCCGCACTATGCTACACGCCAAGCACGCGGGGCGTTTCTGCCAAGTCCCGTCACTTTCGGATTGGCCCGCGTCGGTGCCAGTTTCAATCAATCAGGGGGTCATGATGAGTGATAAAACACTAACGCGTATGGATTTAAGCGAAGCGGTCTTTCAAGAAGTCGGCCTAAGCCGCAACGAAAGCGCGCAACTGGTTGAAGGCGTTCTGGACCATATTTCCGACGTTTTGTCTGCGGGCGAGTCTGTTAAAATCTCGTCTTTTGGAACATTTGGTGTCCGCGATAAAGCCGCCCGTATCGGTCGCAACCCAAAAACCGGCGAAGAAGTGCCTATTCAACCGCGCCGCGTTCTAACATTCCGCCCGTCGCACTTGATGAAAGAGCGCGTTTCAAACGGCAATAAATAGGCGCGTCTGACTCATGTCCAAATCACAAGATGCGTTTCGTACCATCTCAGAAGTCGCCGACTGGCTTGAAACGCCAGCCCATGTGTTGCGTTTCTGGGAAAGCCGCTTCACCCAAGTGAAGCCCGTAAAACGTGCGGGCGGTCGGCGCTATTACCGCCCCGCCGACATGGAATTGTTGAGCGGCATCAAAAAGCTTCTGCATGAAGATGGCATGACGATTAAAGGCGTGCAAAAACTACTGCGCGCCGAAGGGATTAAGCATGTCGCGGCACTGGGCCTGCCCTTGGATGACGTGGGGATCGACATTCCCCCCGCCCAAGCGGAGCGCACAGCAGACGAAATTCTTGAAGCCACGCGCAGCGCGGCAAGTTTTGTGCCGAACACCGCCCCGCCGGCTGAAGAAATAGCGCAGACAAATCAGGTGATTTCGTTCCCCAAACCACCCGAAGTACCAGACGAGGCACCCGAGGAAATCCCCGACGACGCGCCCGAAGAAATACCGGACGAAACACCGGACACTCCTCCAGAGAATCCTGAGGTTCTACCGGTTCAAACCGTTAACGAGCCGCCGCTCCAAGCTTCCTTCCTAGACGATATTCCCGAGGTTGGATCCGTTTCTGCGCCAGAGGACTCCGTTCCGGATGAGGTTGTTGCGTTGGAACTCGCCTCATTCGACGCTACCGATGATACTTCCAATATCGAGCTGGAAACCGAGTTTGCGGAAGAATCCGAAGGTAAAGTCGAAAGCTATGCAGAAGAAGAATCTCTTGTTTCTGAAGTCATCGCCCAAGACCCACCTACCGAACCCGACATGACCACCGCGACCGATGAAGCCGAGGGAATTGACCCTATAGTTCCCGCGTCCCAAGAGCCTGTGGCTTTGCCGCCCGAAATAACGTCCGTCTCACAGCTTTCGCTTCCTGATCCCTCGGAGATTCCCGAAGTTTCGGGCGGGTATTCTGACTTTCACGCCGATGACCTCGAAGAGGACACGCAAGTATCGGAGCAGAGCGAAACGCCCACTCGGGAACCGCTCCAAACCTCAGATATCGAGGGCACCCCCGAGACGAGTGTTGAAGACAACTTATTCGATGCGGCCTATCCGGAGCCCGATGACTCGCCAAGCGAGGAAGACTTAAACGATCTTGCGGCTCTTGATATTCCCAAATTTGACAGCCCTAATAACCTTCAGGAAACATCCGTTGAGCCGGAGCCTGAAAACATTCCTTTAGAAGCGTCCTCCGATGAGGAGGAATCAGCAGACCCCGCCACGCAGGTCACTTTGGAGACAACGCCCGAATTCTCATCGGAAATTCCGAGTCATGTTGAAAGCGAAGCCACCGAAGATGCGCCAGTTGAAGTCACATCCGAACCCACATTTTCCGCGCCACAAGACCTTGAGCAAACTGACGACACTGCCGTTGACGCCATAGAAACATCGAGCTTCCAAGCGGCTTCGGACCCCCTGCCGGAGGACGAAACCACCTTTGATCCAGAACCCGATATTGAAAACGATCCTGAAGCCGAAACGGAAACTGCAGAGGTAACGACAGAGATCGCTCACGGGGACATCACAGACGATTCCGCCGAAGAAGTTACCGAGGGAACAACCGAAAGTGTTCCTATCGAGGAAACCACTCCCGAACCGGAGGAGCAATCTTTGGAACCTGCGGTGGCTCCAATTCACCAAGAAGACGCCACCGCGCCTTCCCAGAACGCCCCTGTGCCAGACAGCGCACCATCAGACATTCCGAGCGAAGCTGAATCGACCGAAGACGATGCACCAAGCGTTGTTGTCACAACATCTCGCCACCGCCTCACGCGACGCGCAGCGCCCTTCTCGGCCGACAAGAAGTCTGAACTGGCGGAACTTACGGCCCGTCTCTCCGCCCTTCGCAAAACCTATGGCACCGTTTCAAAACCCTCTTTGAAAATTTGATGTTCAAGATGGTAATTCTTGCTTGCCCCCACCGCGAAAAACATTATGAAGAGGCACAAGTCGGGCTATGGCGCAGTCTGGTAGCGCGTCCGTCTGGGGGACGGAAGGTCGCAGGTTCGAGTCCTGCTAGCCCGACCAATTTCAAAAACGTCCGCACCTTTCGGGGCTGCGGACGTTTTTGTAAACTCCATATCCGCACACGTCGCGCGGACATCCGTTTTCCACGGTCCTTGACCACAGCGCGCCGATTGGCAGCATAAGGTAGCTTCATGAACAACCCCGGCGTCCTTCCCAGCCAAGCCCTCGCTGACATGATTGCCCGTGGCGAAATCATTGGTACTCCTGCGATTGATGCAGCACAAATTCAGCCCGCCTCCCTTGATTTACGTCTTGGAACAGTTGCTTACCGTGTTCGCGCCTCGTTTCTGACCGGACATGGCGCGCGCGTTTCCGAGCGCTTGTCTGAATTTGAAATGCACCGTGTAGACCTCACAAACGGCGCGGTTTTGGAGAAAGGCTGCGTCTATGTTGTTCCCTTGATGGAAAGCCTCGCACTTCCGGATGGCGTGCAAGCTGTGGCCAATGCCAAATCCTCCACAGGCCGCTTAGACTTGCTGACACGCACCATTACGGACGGCGGCACAGAGTTCGATCGCGTCCCCGCAGGCTACACAGGGCCCCTTTACGCTGAAATCTGCCCGCGCAGTTTCTCAGTACTTGTCCGTCCCGGCATGCGACTGAACCAAATTCGGTTTCGCGCCGGACAGGCCGTGATTTCGGATGCCGACCTCGCGGTCATGCACGCCGAGCAAGGTTTGGTCTCAGGCGAAGCCGTCATCTCCGAAGGCCTCGGTTTTTCGGTTGACCTCAGTGCGGGCGAAACGGGCCTCGTCGGCTATCGTGCAAAACCCCATACAGGGGTGATCGACCTTGATTTAATCGGCCACTATGACCCAGCCGAATACTGGGAACCCATTCACACGCATGATGAACGCATTATCCTCGACCCCGGCGCGTTCTATATCCTTGTAAGCCGTGAAGCGGTTCACATCCCGCCAGATTGTGCAGCGGAAATGGCCCCCTACCTCGCAATGGTTGGCGAATTTCGCGTCCATTACGCGGGTTTCTTCGACCCCGGATTTGGCCATGATCCCGCCGGTGGCGCAGGAAGCCGTGGCGTTCTCGAAGTGCGATGCCATGAGGCCCCCTTTGTTTTGGAGCACGGGCAAATCGTGGGTCGCCTAGTGTATGAACGCATGTCCGAGGTTCCCAAACAGTTGTATGGTGCCGACATTGCGTCCAACTATCAGGGCCAAGGCCTAAAACTATCCAAACATTTCAAATAGATATTTGTCAGTAAATATTTGGTGTATCCTCAAGCTCGCTTGATATTCCGGCTTGGACGCTGCGCTCGGTATGCGTTGAAAGCGCCACATAGGTCCGTGTACCTCGCACGCCCTCGGTCGCATATAGGCGCGCAAGCAAGCCTTCCAAGGCTTCCGAACTGGCCACACGCACTTTCATAATAAGACAAGCATCCCCCGTTGAAGAATGAACCTCTTCAACTTCCGGAATGTCGGCGAACTGCATTAACGCGGGCGTCTTTCCCCAGCCCGTAGTGTCCACATGTACAAACGCGAGCAATGGTTTGCCTACGGCTTTTCCATCTAACATGGCGACCGTTCCCCGAATGACGCCACGCGCCCGCAACCGCTTCACGCGCTCATGTACGGCAGGGGCCGAAAGGCCGACGATTCCGCCAAGAGTTGCGAAACTCTGGGTCGCATCGACTGCCAACTCACCTAATATTCTTCGGTCAACAGGGTCTAGTTCGGCGTTCCTTGAACCATTTCCCTGAATCCTGTCTGTATTTTTCGCCATGCTGTCGAATCCCTATCGCCGAATACAATTCGGTTGTTATAGGGTTTTTCAAACTCCTATTCAAATGAGACCCGCCATGAACCGTTCTGTCCTGTTGTTGACCGCCATTGTTGGCGTGGTCGGGTCCAACTCTCTGGTCCTGTCGCCCATTGCCGCCAAAGTCGCCCTCTCCCTTGGAGCAGACTCACCCGCTGGCGTGATGACCGCTGCTGCCCTTTACGGCCTCGGAGTCGCGGCGGCAGCGTTGGTTCTGGCTCCCCTCGCCGACCGGTTTGGCGCCGCCCGATCCCTTCGTGTCGCCCTCGTGTTACTTGCCTTAGCCCTCGCCGCTTCCGCCCTATCCAACACCGTATTCATGCTCTGTTTCGCCCAGAGTATCGCGGGAATCGGCGCAGGTGTCGCCATCCCCGCCCTCTATACTCTTGCCGCCCAGATCGCTCCAAAAGGCCAAGAGGCCCGCGTCATTGGCACGGTTTTGACGGGTTGGACACTCTCAATGGTCGGAGGCGTCACGCTTTCTGCCTATGTGGCCGACTTCTTTGGGTGGCAATATGTCTACGGAGGGCTTTGCTTTGCTGTTTTTGCGGTGCTCGTCCCCCTCGCGCGCATGGACCTGCCCCAGCAATTAGCGAGCCAATCGGCAACCTCCCCACTCACGGCCTTAAAGGTTGAAGGAATCGTCCCAGCACTCGTTGCGGTCGCGCTTCTTGGACTCGGATTTTATGGTGTTTACAACTACTTAGGCGCTCATCTTGAAGTAAATCTCAATCGCCCCGTTCGCGATGCGGGCATCCTAACGCTCCTCTATGGCCTCGGTTTCGCAGGGGCCATGGCCTTTGACGGGATCTTGGATCGGATCCCCGTTGTACGCGGATTGGCAGGTATATTTGCCCTGCTCACTGGGTTTTATCTGGTGCTTATTTGGGCGTCATCTAGCTATATGCTGCTGTTGTTGATCATCCCAGCATGGGGTATTTTGGAACATCTCGGCCTAAACCTAACCGTTGGATGGTTGACCCGTCTCGATCCCGCCCAACGCGGCGCGATTATGGGCCTAAACTCCGCCGTAATGTACCTCAGCGTTTTTGTGGCAACTCTCGTTTACCGTCCGGGTTTTACGACTTACGGCCTCGCGATTTGTGGTCTCATTTCTGCCGGATTAAGCCTGTTTGCCGTGGTCTATGTCCTACAATCGCGCAGAAAGACGGCGGTTCCGACCGCTGTGGTTTAAAACTTCGAATTCCGGCGGGTCATTTGTGCGAGTTTGCGACTGCGCTTGGCGTCTTCTTTGGCTTGAATCTGTTGCTCTGGCGTCAATTTAGACGTGCTGCCCTTGCCCATTCCCGAGGCCATATTGATACCTTTGCTAATACCGCCGTTAACCAAGCGACGTAAAATCTGGTTGATAATCATCTTAATAATTCGGTCGATATTCATGTTCGCGTCCTCATCGTTGCTGTGCACACAGTCCAAGTATCGCATAATTTCAGCGAAACTGTGGCGTAATCTTAAAACATTTCGCCTTGATCAATACCATCTATCGATTCATCGTCGTCATCTTCAGTATGGTCCGGCATCCCTGGAATAAGTCCGGGCGGTGGTCGATTTTCCAACAATCCAGCGGCACGCAACTCTTTGAGGCCGGGTAGATCGCGCGCGTTCTCTAGACCAAAGTGATCCAGGAACCCTTGAGTTACAACAAAAGTTACTGGTCGCCCCGGTGTCATCCGACGCCGCCCAAACCGAATCCATTCCATCTCCAGAAGTTGGTCAATCGTTCCACGCGACACCGAAACGCCGCGAATTTCTTCGATTTCTGCGCGGGTCGCAGGCTGGTGATAGGCGATAATCGCCAGTGTTTCGATGGCGGCGCGCGAGAGTTTGCGCGTTTCCACAATCTCTTTTTGCATCAAGTAACTTAGGTCACCCGCCGTGCGCACGGCCCAAGCATCCCCGACCCGATTGATTGTCACTCCCCGCCCTTCATACCGTTTACGAAGGTAAACAAGCGCCTCCGACGCATCGCACCCATGCGGCATCCGTGCTTCGAGTTCGCGCACAGTAACGGGTTCGGAACTCGCAAAAAGAATGGCCTCAACCATGCGCTCTTGCTCGGCCAGCGGAGGGGCCTCAAACAGGCTCTCTTCCATTTGTGGGGCCGGATCGGCGAGGTTTTGGGGGTCAATCGCCATTGGAATCTGCCCTCTTTCTGATTTGAATGGCCGAAAATGCGTCACCTTGACGTATCTCGATTTGCCCCGCTTTCACCAACTCAAGCGAGGCTGCAAATGTTGAGGCCGTGGCGCTGCGCCGTTTTGCGGGATCAAAGTTCCACCCCTCCGGCAAATAGGTCTCAAGCCCCGTCCAATCCCCCGCATAGCCAATCAACCCGCGCAGGCGTTCAAGGGCTTGCTCCATGGTTAAAATCGAGTGGCGATCCAAAACAAAGGGGCGAAAATCGTCTCGGGTACGCGTGCGCGCATATCCCTGCATCAGGTCCAAAAGCGTCGCCGAATACGTCACTTTGCGCACGCGCTCCACGGTTTCTGGGAAGCCACGCGCAAAGAAATCCCGCCCTAATTGATCCCGAGCCATCAGTTGGGCTGCACAATCGCGCATCGCTTGCAAACGTTCCAACTGATAGGCCAAGTGCGCGGCCAGTTCTTCGCCCGTAGGCCCGTCTTCACCGGGAATCGGGGGCAAAAGGAGCCGTGATTTCAAGAAAGCCAACCACGCGGCCATAACTAAATAGTCAGCAGCCAATTCAATACGCAACGCCTTCGCTTGATCGATAAACCTTAGGTATTGCTCAGCCAATTCGGTCACCGAAATACGCCGCAAGTCCACCTTTTGGGTGCGGCTGAGCGACAACAAAAGGTCGAGCGGTCCGGCAAACCCCTCCACATCCACAATCAGAGATTCCGCCGCCAAACGTTCCTCAACAGAGAGGTCATCCGCTGTTTTTTTGGCCAATTCTTCTGATGCGAACAGGTTTTCAGACACGGCCAGCTCCAGACAAAAGTGCGCGATGTTCAGCTTCTAAAATGGAAATATCCGCGTCATCTGGGGCGCGGCGTGTCGCCAAGGCATTTTGCGCACGTATTTTCGCAACATCTGTCAGAGGGCCCGCGGCCTCGGCGACGGCTTCCATTTCCGACAGGATTCCGTTGCAATGCAAAACCACGTCAATGCCCGCTTCCCGACAGGCCGCCGCGCGTGTGGCTGGCGTTCCCGAGAGAGCTTCCATCGACAAATCGTCACTCATCAGTAGACCAGAGAAGCCGATATACTGACGGATCAAACGGATCATTTTTAGGGATGTTGTTGCAGGAACCGTGTCATAAGCCTCGTAAACAACATGAGCGCTCATCGCCATGGGGAGGTCATTGAGCGCCTTAAAGGGAGCAAAATCATGCGCCGCCAGAAGCTCGGCTGTTGCGTCTGTGCGTGGGAGGTCTTTGTGGCTATCAACACTCGCGCGCCCGTGCCCTGGCATATGTTTCGCCACAGGGAAAACGCCCCCATCACGCAAACCACTGGCAACCGCGCGGCCTATTTTCACAACCATTTCAGGGATTTCGCCATAGCAACGGTTGGCCAAAACACCATGAGTTTCCGGACGAACCAAATCCAAAACGGGTGCGCAATTTGCGTCAATGCCGACGGCCAGTAATTCCTGTGCCATGATCCGCGAACGCAAATACATGCTGCGCTCAGGGTGAGAGGACGTCGCGACCTCGTCAAGTGCTGGCAGCCATTCGCGCCAATGTGGAGCGCGCATGCGGGCCACGCGACCACCCTCTTGGTCGATCAATATCGGCGCGTCACAACCAACACTGTTTCGCAAATCAGATGTCAATTTTAAAAGTTGTTCGGGCGACTCAATATTTCTGGCAAACAGTATAAATCCAAAGGGCTTGATCCGAGCAAAAAAATCGGACTCTGCGCGCAGGAGTTCTGGTCCTGAACAGCCGAAAATGACGGCGCTTGTCGCGGTCTGAATAGCGGTATTCTCGCTCATTTACGTATCACAACGGAAATACATTCCGCTCCTTCAGCTTGAAGCGCGGCACAAAATTGGCGGGCTTCGTTGATCGTGTCAAACCCGTGCACACGCAAACGATAGAACGCGCGACCGCCACTTTCGGCTTGCTGGATGACCCGTGTTTTTCCCGACATAAAGTCTTCAAATTTGGCCGCTTTCTTGTCCCATTCCGCGCGGGCAATTTCGGCACTTGGATAGGCGCCGAGCTGTGCCAAATTGGTACCGGCGGGTAGATTTTCAGGGGCTATTTCGACAGCACTTAATCCTTGCAACTCCCCGTCTTCGCTTACCTGTGTCGACGATACTGCGCTGGTTTGGCTCGCGATGATGCGTTGCTCCAAAACACGATCCGAGAAATCCGCAGGACGATCAAGAGGACGTGGCGATTTCGAAACGCCCGGTACTGAAATGGCTATGGCATCCGGCTGGAGATCATCATCGCTTAACTCGGTCGCGAGGGCTTGATCCTCGTTATCATCCAAGAGCACTTGTTCTGAAGCCGCAACAACATCCAACGCGGCAGGTGCTTGGATAGCTATCTCTTGCTTGGGCGTTTCAATGGAAGTTTCTTCCGCTTCAGTTCCCTCTATTTCCTCGTCCATAGGCACCGAAGGAGTATCGAGCGCTTGCGGGGCATTTGCTACAACCGCCTCAAGTTTTTTAGGGGTTTCGGATGTCTGCTCCGAGCTTTTGTCGGTACCTTTGAGGGATATAATGGGGGCGGATAACACTCCATCCCCTTCCCGAATTTCGACCGGTGATGGCGCAAGAACCAACCGATCAGCTGTCGCTTCCGCCTCGCCTGCAGCCTGAACCGCGTTCACTGCAAGTCCTTGATAGGTCGCCAATTCGCCCCCTGGATCTTCGGGCTGAATGCGCATGGGCCCCTCAAGAGCCTTAACGATTGGAATGCCCGAAACGTCGCGCACCGCCAAGCGATACCCCCAAAAACCGAGCCCCAAAACCAAAGCGATGGATGTCGCAGCGCCGACAAGGTTCAATATTTTTGCCATTGGCCGTGCAGGTTTATGCGCGGGTTCAGGAATGGGGTCGGGCACAGATTGCGCGCGGTTTGCCGGTACAAAGATATAGGCGGATTCAACCTCTATCTCTTTGGTATCAGCACGGGAATCCACACGCGAATAGACGCGATCAAACGCCTCGGGTTCGTTAGAAACTTCGGGCTGAGGTGTGATTTGTGGCTGGTAAGATGGCGGTGGCAAATCCTCCAAATCGATGTCTTCACGG
This sequence comes from Falsihalocynthiibacter sp. S25ZX9, assembly GCF_041205405.1. NCBI lineage: Bacteria > Pseudomonadati > Pseudomonadota > Alphaproteobacteria > Rhodobacterales > Roseobacteraceae > Falsihalocynthiibacter > Falsihalocynthiibacter sp. S25ZX9. The sequence continues at coordinate 83,771 of NZ_JBGFCD010000012.1, read as the reverse complement.
GGGCCACGACGGGTTGAACGGCTATCGTCCGCCTGCACTCCTGCGGGGCGACCTTGGACGTATTGCGTGGGATCAAAAGGCCGAGACGCCGTTTTCCGCGCCCCAGAACGGCCCGTCGGACGCCCGTCAGAATCCAGCTCCTCGCCAAGGGAGGGCAGGGAAAAATCCTGGGGTTTTTGGGGTCGCCCAGAGGGGCGCTCCTGCTCGCTCATGTTTGCCTCGCCACAATCTTAACATGGGGCAAATGCCCCCTGTATTGCTTAAGATCCGGCTCTATTGCCCTTGTCGTCAGCGCATTTCCTGAACCGGAGTAACTCCGAGAATACCAAGACCTGAAGAAATAACAACGCCTGCTGCCCGAATGAGCGCAATTTTCGCTTGCGACGTTGCCACTTCACCCTCTTGGATAAACCGAAGCGTCACATCATCGTTGCCAAGGTTCCACAAGGCATGCACCTCGGAGGCAATATCAAAGAGGTAAAACGCGATGCGATGCGGTTCATTTGTACGCGCTGCGATTTCGACCATTCGCGGCCATTCCGCGATTTTCTTGGCCAAGGAAATCTCTGACGGATGGATCAGTCCACTAAGATCGGCAGCGATCAAGTCTTTGTCTTCGCAGGAAATTCCCGCCTCGGTCGCCTTGCGCAAAACCGAGTTCACCCGCGCATGTGCGTATTGAACATAGAACACGGGATTATCTTTGCTTTGCTCCTGAACCTTGGCAAAATCAAAATCCAAGGGCGCGTCGTTTTTGCGGGTAAGCATCACAAAACGGGTCACATCGGGGCCAACTTGCTCGACCAGATCGCGCAACATAATGAAGGTCCCTGCCCGTTTGGACATTTTAAACGGTTCGCCATCTTTAAACAGACGGACAAGCTGGGTCAATTTCACGTCAAGAGAGACTTCGCCGCCCGAAAGTGCGGAAACCGCAGCTTTCATGCGTTTCACATAGCCGCCGTGATCCGCGCCGAAGACGTCGATCAACTGGTCAAATCCGCGCTCGATTTTGGTATAGTGATAGGCGATATCTGGGGCAAAATACGTCCATGCGCCATCTGATTTCATAACGGGGCGATCCACGTCATCGCCATGCTCTGTTGACTTAAACAAGGTTTGCTCGCGGGGCTCCCAGTCTTCGGGGAGCTTGCCTTTGGGAGCCTCAAGTGTGCCCGTATAGATCAGGCCTTGCATGCGAAGCGCCTCAATCGCGCCCTCGATTTGGCCCGTGCCATAGAGCGCTTTCTCGCTTGAGAAAACGTCCATCTCGACACCCAGACTTGCAAGGTCTTCGCGGATCAAATGCATCATCGCGTCGATGGAAAAATCGCGCAACATAGGAAGCCACTCGGCCTCTTCCATTTTTGTCAGCTTATCGCCGTAAACTTCGGAAAGTGTCTTGCCGACGGGGATCAAATAATCGCCCGGATAAGTGCCATCCTCAAATGCCACTTCTTGGCCAAGCGCCTCAAGATAGCGTAGGTAAACCGACCGCGCGAGCACATCAACCTGTGCGCCGCCGTCGTTAATGTAATATTCGCGTGTCACGTCATAGCCCGCGTAATCCAGCAAGCTTGACAGCGCATCACCAAAAACCGCACCGCGCGTATGCCCGACGTGCAAGGGGCCAGTCGGATTGGCAGAGACAAACTCGACGTTTACCTTAATGCCCGCGCCCATATCAGAACGACCATAGGTCGCGTCCATTAAGGCCGTTTTGACAATCCCATGCCAAAGGTTCGGAGCCAAACGCAAATTCAAAAAACCGGGACCGGCAACTTCGGCAAGGTCAATGCGCGGATCCGCAGTCAGCTTGAGCGCCAAAGCATCGGCCACATCGCGTGGTTTCATTTTGGCGGGTTTGGCCAAAACCATTGCTGCATTCGTTGCCATATCGCCGTGAGCTGCATCGCGCGGAGGCTCAACTGCGACGTTCGCAAAATCGAGTCCTTCGGGCAAAATCCCCTCGGATGTCATGGCATTAAGGCTCTCGATCACGAGGCCACGAATTTCGGCAAAAAGGTTCATTCTTTGGTTCCTATAGCTATGCTCGCGGTTTAGCATGATCTACGGAACATTCAACCATTCCGATGCGCGTTAATCTTTAAACTCGATCTGTCCCGTCACGATATTATTGGGCTTCACGCCGCCAATCAGACGCTTGTGTTCCTGAATGGCAAAACGATCGGTCATCCCCGAAATATAATCCGCCACGATCCGCGCAAGTTCGGTTTCGCTTTCGCTATCGGCCACATCTTTGCGCCATTGCTTGGGCAGCAAATCTGGGTTTGACATAAAGAGCGGAAATAATTCATCCACCATTTGCGTCACTTTTCCACGCATCTTCACAACCATCGGCGCGCGGTACATCCGCGTAAACAGAAACGCGCGAATTTCTTTTAGGTCTTTCCACACAGGTGCTGAGAATTGGATCATCGAACGCCCTGCGGCACGAATATCTTCGACGGATTGCGGGTTGAGGTCTGCGAGGCGGGCCTTGCTTTCAACCAGCACATCTTCGACCAAAACCCCAAAGAACCGGCGCAGGGCTTCGTGGCGACGACGGTAATAATTCAGGTCTGGATATTTCGCATCAACCCTTGCAAAACAATCGCTTAGAAGCGGGAGCTCAGACAGATCGTCGGTTGAAAACAGTTCCGCACGAAGCCCGTCATGCAAGTCGTGCGAGTTATAGGCGATGTCATCCGCAAGTGCTGCACATTGCGCCTCGGCGCTGGCATAGGTATCCAATTCCAAATCGTGGCGGGCATTATATTCAACCAGCGCATAGGGCAAATTGCCCGTGACCGGACCGTTGTGTTTGGCAATACCCTCAAGAGTTTCCCATGTGAGGTTGAGGCCATCGAATTCGGCATAGTGACGCTCCAAATCAGTCACAATCCGCAAGGCCTGTGCGTTATGGTCAAAGCCACCATAGGGCGCCATCAGCGCCGATAACGCATCCTCGCCCGTATGTCCAAACGGCGTGTGCCCCAGATCATGCGCCAAGGCCACGGCCTCAGTAAGTTCTTGATTAAGCCCAAAACTTCCCGCCAAAGTGCGCGCAACCTGTGCCACCTCAATTGAATGGGTGAGCCGCGTGCGGAAATAATCGCCTTCATGCTCAATAAACACTTGAGTTTTGTGCTTGAGCCGCCGAAAGGCGCTGGCGTGGATGATGCGATCCCGATCCCGTTGAAACGGCGAGCGATGGGCGCTTTCCTCTTCAGGAAACAGGCGTCCCCTACTTCTAGCTGGATCGGAAGCAAATTTTGCGAGCATAATGTTCTGCCTGTTGTCGCTGTGCGTTAGACACCTTATATGTGTTTGGTAACAGAATGGAAACGCGCTAATGATTTTGCCACCCCGAGTGACCCCCCGTGCCTTTGAACGCCTCGCCGAAATCGGTGCTGCGGGTGAAGGAAAAGTTCTGCGTGTGGCCGTCGAAGGCGGCGGATGCAGTGGCTTTCAGTATGAAATCAAACTTGACGAAGCTTTGGATGAGGACTTGGTCCTTGAAAGCGGCGGCGAGAAAGTTGTTGTCGACAGCGTCTCCCTGCCGTTTCTTGCGAATGCTGTGATCGACTTCTCGGAAGAATTGATCGGCGCACGCTTCACCATCGAAAACCCGAATGCCACCGCAAGCTGTGGTTGCGGCACCAGCTTTTCCATGTAAAACCCCTCTGAAAACTGGCGTTAGGGCGAATATGAAAATTGCGACATTTAATATCAATGGCATCAAAGCCCGTATCAACGCCTTGCCCGAGTGGCTTGAGGATGCCAAGCCAGACGTGGTTTTATTGCAAGAAATCAAGACCGTAGACGAGGGTTTTCCATCCGAGATTTTTGAGGACATGGGATATATCGTTGAAGTCCACGGCCAAAAATCCTTTAACGGCGTCGCGATCCTGAGCAAATTCCCTCTTGAGGATGTCACACGCGGCCTTCCCGGCGATGACGCTGACGAGCAAGCCCGCTGGATCGAAGCTACTGTCATGGGCGACACGCCGATCCGCGTGTGCGGATTGTATTTACCCAACGGTAATCCGGTGGAATTGAATGAAGACGGAACACCGGTTGCAGGCGGAAAATTTGCCTATAAACTGGGGTGGATGGAGCGGCTTTATGCCCACGCTCAGGCCCTTTTGGCCGAAGAAATCCCCCTTCTGATGACCGGCGACTACAATATCATTCCCCAAGCCGAAGACGCTGCCAACCCCGCCCAATGGGAAGGCGACGCGGCCTACCGCCCCGAAAGTCTTGCGATTTGGCGTCGAATCCTAAATCTTGGCTTCACCGAAGCTTTCCGCGCCCGCGTGCAAGGCCCTGATCACTATAGTTTCTGGGATTATCAGGCTGGCGCGTGGAACAAAAACAACGGTATTCGCATCGATCATTTCCTGCTGTCGCCGCAATGCGCCGACCTGCTGCTCGATTGCCAAATCGACAGCGAAGTGCGCGGCAAAGAGAAGCCCTCGGACCACGTGCCTGTCTGGGTTGAACTCGCCGCTTAGGTTTTTTTTGTGACGTCGTGGGTGTAAATCCAGTCGAACTTTTTCGCGGCCATCTGGGGTGCGATGTGCGATCCGAGTTTAAGTGCCCCATGTGCCAATGTGCGAAACGGTCCCGGGCGCAAATGATAGTTACGCGCATTTTGACTTGCGGCCTCAATAATTCGCGATACCCTTGAAAAACGAGTATTTTGATAAAGCGCAAACGCCTGATCCGCAGTTTCCGCCGCAATCATCGCATCTGCCAAAACCCACGCATCCTCCAACGCCATAACCGCGCCTTGCGCCAGAAAAGGCAAAGTCGGGTGCGCTGCATCTCCTAGAATTGCCGCGTTGTTTTTGTGCCAGATTGGCGCAACCGGATGCCTGAAAAGCCCCCAAAGTTGAGTGGTCTTAATTTTAGCAAGGAGGGCCTGAACTTCGGGGCGAAACGCAGCGAATGCGGTCCGCAAATTATCCGGATTGTCGGCGTGATTCCAGCCTTCGTCAGCCCAAAGATCTCGCTCTTGAACCGCTACAATATTGGTCATTGACCCATCGCGTAACGGATAGCAAACGAGGTGACATCCGGGGCCCATATAGACCTTAACTGTGGTTTCGTTTCGGGTGTTTTCGGCAGAGGGCACAATCGCACGCCACGCGACTTGGCCCGTAAACCTTGGCGGCGTTTCACCGTTGAGCGCCGCGCGCACTTTAGAGTGCAAGCCATCCGCGCCCAGCAAAATATCACAGGCAATTTCTGTGCCATCTTCCAGCTTCAGACGCGGGGCAACTGCAGAGACATCAACGGCTTCAATGCGTTGTCCTAATTTTACTTCAACACCAGCGGCGCGGGCGGCCTCTTCAAGGAGGCCAATAAGATCGGCGCGATGGACAAAATAATAGGGAAACCCGTCGCCGTTTACGTCCAAATCAAGCGAGAACACAGGACCGCCGCGCCGAAAATCCAAAAGCTCTACGCGGCGTCCCCGTCGCGCTACGTTTCTAAGCGCGTCCCCCATCCCCAAGGCCCGCAAAACTGCAAACCCGTTGGGTGAAATTTGAATTCCTGCCCCGACCTCTTTGATCTCGGACGCTTGTTCATAGATCGTAACCTGCGCCCCACGATGCGCCAGCGCTGTGGCGACGGTTAACCCGCCGATTCCCGCGCCAAGGACGCTAATTTTTTGACCAATGAGCAACATAGAACTGCCTTAACGCAAAACCGCCGCTGTATGAATACGGCGGCGGCTTTAATTATTGGATATTAAGAGCGCTTAATCGTCGCGGTGAACTTTTTCGCGGCGCTCGTGAGATTCTTGTGCCTCAAGGGACAATGTCGCAATTGGGCGCGCTTCAAGACGTTTCAACGAAATTGGCTCGCCAGTGACGGCACAATATCCATACTCTTCTTCGTCAATCCGACGCAGTGCGGCATCAATTTTGGACACCAGCTTGCGCTGACGATCCCGCGTGCGCAACTCAAGCGCGCGGTCGGTTTCTTCCGACGCGCGGTCAGCAACATCAGGAATGTTGCGCGTTCCGTCTGCGAGACCTTCAAGGGTGTCTTTGCTTCCCGCGACAAGTTCGTGTTTCCAATCCAGCAATTTGCGGCGGAAATACTCTGTTTGGCGGTCATTCATGAAGTCTTCGTCCTCAGTGGGACTATAGTCTTCGGAAAAGATTTCAGTGGCTTTCATGCCTGCTCCTCGTACAGTCCTGATACCTTAACTTTGAGTGAGTCGGTTATCAGGCGCCCTCATACTGCGCGTGGTTTATTGCATCCTAAACCGATTGTCACCCCGATTTAGCCCCCCATTGAAGCATTTTCACCATGACGGTAAGCTCAACGGACACTTTACAGATAGGCCACGATAAACCTTATGAAATTCACTGGTACGGACGCTTATGTAGCGACGCAAGATTTGACGGTTGCCGTAAATGCGGCAATTACTTTGGAACGTCCCCTTTTGGTTAAGGGCGAACCTGGAACGGGCAAAACCGAACTCGCGGTTCAAATCAGCAAAGCGCTCAACATGCCGCTGCTGGAATGGCACATCAAATCGACGACGAAGGCGCAACAGGGGCTTTATGAATATGATGCGGTTAGTCGCCTGCGCGATAGCCAGTTGGGCGAAGAACGCGTGCACGATGTGCGCAATTACATCAAAAAGGGCAAGCTTTGGCAGGCTTTTGACTCGCCCGAACGGGTGATTTTGCTGATTGATGAAATCGACAAGGCCGACATCGAGTTCCCGAACGACTTGCTCCAAGAGCTCGATAAAATGGCTTTTAACGTCTATGAAACAGGGGAAACAATCAGCGCGAAACTGCGCCCGATTGTGATCATCACATCCAATAATGAAAAAGAACTCCCAGACGCCTTCTTGCGTCGTTGCTTTTTCCACTACATTCGTTTTCCCGATCTCGACACGCTGAAAGCGATCGTCAAAACGCATTATCCGAACATAAAAGAACAGCTTTTGACCACAGCTTTGACCCAATTTAATGAAATCCGTGACACCCAAGGCCTCAAGAAAAAGCCCTCCACATCCGAGGTATTAGATTGGTTAAAACTATTGCTTGCCGAAGACCTCACCGCAGAAGACCTGAAACGCGATGCGCGGTCGTCCCTTCCGAAACTTCACGGGGCATTGTTGAAGAATGAGCAAGATGTTGCTCTCTTTGAACGCCTCGCCTTTATCGCACGAGGGCAACGATGACCGTCCATATTAGGCCCCTAACACTTGAGGACAAATCTGAGTGGAGTCGCCTTTGGCGCGGGTATCTGTCCTTTTACAAAACCACCCTTCCCGACCACATTTATGATGTATATTTTGAGCGCCTCTTGAGGGATGACCCGCGCGATTTCAACGGGTTGATCGCAGAGATCGACGGCAAGCCTGTTGGCCTAACCCACTATATTTTCCACCGCCACGGATGGAAAGTTGAAGACGTTTGCTATCTGCAAGACCTCTGGGCCGATCCGCATGTGCGCGGCAAAGGCATTGGGCGCGCCCTCATTGAAGCCGTCTATGAAAAAGCCGCTAAGGCGGGAAATCCGTCCGTTTATTGGAATACCGCTCAAGATAATGCCCAAGCCCGTCAGCTTTATGATAGGATTGCAAGTCTGACCCCTTTCCTCAAATATCAGGGACCATAAATGTTTAAAAAAATTGCCTTCCTCCTACTTCTTTCAGCCTGTGCAGCGCCAACGGTCCATGAACCTACCGCCCGCAGAGATTCTCGAACCCAGTTTGACGGCAATACATTTCCCGCGATGAAAACCTTTTCCGGCACCGCTATTCCACGGGCCAATCGCTCCAATAGCCAGATCGCACAAGACTTCCTTGATCTTTCGTTTCGTCTGGAAAGTGGCCGCCGGATCGAAACCCTGTCGCGCTTTGAGGGGCCGATCACCGTCCGCATGAGCGGCAAGCGCCCGCCGGGTGCCGACAACGAATTGGCCCGCCTTTTGGCGCGTATCCAGCGCGAGGCTGGCATTCAGATCACGATGGTTCCCCAAAATAAAACCGCGTCGATCAATATAGAAACCATTTCCCGCAGGACGCTGCAAAAGTACCTGCCTAATGCGGCCTGTTTTGTCGTGCCACGCATTACGAATTGGTCCGATTACAAGCGCAACCGGCGTGGCGCAGTCACCGATTGGACGACCCTAAGATCGCGTCAACACACCGCGATTTTCATCCCAAATGATGTGAGTACACAAGAGTTTCGGGACTGTCTGCACGAAGAACTCGCTCAAGCGCTTGGGCCGCTAAATGATCTCTACCGTCTGCCGGACAGCGTGTTTAACGATGACAATTTCCATACAATCCTTACGGGCTTTGACATGCTCATTCTGCGCACCTATTACGCGCCAGAATTGCGCTCCGGAATGACCAGTAGCGCCGTGCAAGCCGCACTTCCCACGGTTCTCCAACGCCTCAATCCGTCGGGAGGCGCTGTGCGTCCGGCACCTGCCCTTCAAACGCCCGTAGAGTGGAAACGCGCCATCGAGACCGCGCTCTCACCGGGAAATCCAAAACAAAAACGCACACAATCCGCCGCACAAGCCGTTGAAATAGCACAAAAATATGGCTGGACGGATACACGACGCGCCTTTTCCCACTATGTGTATTCCCGTATGCTTTTGTCGACAAATACGGATTATGCCCTCAAACAATTTCTCACAGCACGCCAATATTACATTCAGACGGGCAACACCCAAGCACAGTTAGCGCATATCGGGATGCAATTAGCGGGGTTTGCCTTGATCGATGGCAACGGCAAAGCCGCGCTGCAAATCGCCGACAGCCATCTGGCCGACGCCCGCGCCTCAGAGAACGCAATTTTGCTTTCAACCCTCCTGATGATCAAATCAGAGGCCCTCCTCCTTTTGGGGCGCGACGCAGAGGCACAGACGGTCGCCCTCGACAGCCTTGGCTGGGCACGATATGGGTTTACCGATATAAACGCGATCCGCCGTCGCCAAGCCGAGATTTCAGGATTGGTTTCAACACGGTCCTAGCGCGGTTCAATGCCAGAGTGAGAAATATATGAACACAATTTTTGCCTTGATCGCCGGTGCCCTTGTCGGGGCGCTTTTTGCCCGCCGTCGCGAAGGTGCAACCTTGGATTATGTCCATTACGCAACCGTTTTCGCCCTGATTTTCGGCCTCCTTTCAATCATTATCACGTTGATTTTCGCACGCGCCGTGGGTTGATATGTTCCTGCGCTTTTTCACCGAAATGCGCAGCCAGAATGTCCCCGTGACTCTGCGCGAGTTTCTGGTGTTTTTGCGCGGCCTTCAGGCGGGAATCGCGACCTATGACATCGAAACCTTCTATTATTTCGCGCGCACCGCGATGGTCAAAGACGAACGCCACATTGATCGTTTTGACAAAGCTTTCGCGCTAAGTTTCGACGGCATCGCCGAGATTACGGACGCCCAAGTCCTTGAGGCCGTCGATATTCCGGCTGACTGGCTCGAAAAAATGTCCGAAAAGCACCTCACCGCCGAGGAAAAAGCCGAAATCGAAGGTTTGGGCGGGTTTGATAAGCTGATGGAGACCCTCAAAGAGCGCCTCAAGGAGCAGCAAGAGCGCCACCAAGGTGGCAACAAATGGATCGGTACCGGCGGCACCTCCCCCTTTGGCGCGCATGGCTATAATCCCGAGGGTGTGCGCATTGGGCAATCCGAAAGCCGCCATCAACGTGCGGTCAAGGTGTGGGACAAGCGAGAGTTTCGCGATTTTGACGACAGCGTTGCCCTTGGCACGCGCAATATCAAAGTCGCGCTGAAACGGCTGCGCAACTGGGCGCGCGATGGGGCGAATGAAGAGCTTGATCTTCACGGAACCATCCGCGCCACGGCCCATAATGGATACCTCGATGTGATCACCCGGCCCGAGCGGCACAACGCGATCAAAGTCGTCCTGTTTCTGGACGTCGGCGGTAGTATGGACGCCCATATCAAACTGGTTGAGGAGCTTTTTTCCGCCGCGCGGAGCGAATTCAAGCATCTTGAGCACTACTATTTCCACAACTGCCTCTATCAAGGGGTGTGGCGCGACAATTCCCGCCGCTGGAATGCGCAAATCCCCACGTGGGATATTTTGCGCCGCTATGGATCGGATTACCGCTGTATTTTCGTGGGCGACGCGTCGATGTCCCCCTATGAAATCGCCTATAAGGGTGGCGCAAACGAACATTGGAATGACGAATCTGGGCAAACGTGGCTCGAACGCGCCTGTGAGCAATGGCCAAATCACGTCTGGATCAACCCACTGGACCAGAAATACTGGCCCTATACCCAATCCATCGACATGGTGCGCGATATTTTTGATGACAAAATGGTTCCGATGAGTCTTGATGGGCTCACAAAAGCGATGAAAATCCTGACGTAGGCGAAAAATGTCCGACTATTTTGTCCAAAATTTGGTCTCATTTCTGTAATATTTTACCACATCGACTTATTGCTCGAAGTTCACACAAACCTCCGACCCCAAATCGCATATTCAACTATACACTTGGAAATGCGGCAAAAATTATACCTCCCTCCTCACCGTTGGTATTTCAAGTACGTCAACCCTTCCGAACCGTGCAGAAATGCAGATGAGACCTGCATTCGCGCCTGTGCAACTTTCCGCGCATGTTTGGTGCGGTCTTGCACAGCGCTACCTTGAAAAAAGCACCCTTTTATGATATTTTACTCATTCGGTGCGAGGGCGTTCTATTTCAACCCCCTCACGAAAAAATGACTTAGTTTCCAAAGACTAAGATCATTTTACTGTGAACGAAGCTCCCCTTTTTAAAGCTGCGAGCACCGCATATCTGTCTATCATAGAAACGCGGCAACGATTGCTGAATCAGGATCTTGTCGCATCCAAATGGAGACTATCATGTTTAACAAAATAACTCTTTCCGCTCTCGCTCTTGCAGTAGCCCTTCCTTTCGCTGGTGCTGCCAATGCAGGTAACGATCAACTCGCTAAAATTGCAGGAGTTGAAGCTGGCGTTTATACAACAGCGGAATTGATCCAAATCGACCAAGCACGCAAAACTCAAGACGATGAAAAACTGAATTTTTACCTCTTGGGTGAAAACCGCGTGTCGCGCGCAGACTACACTGGAAATGTAAGCGGTGGCGTCGCTGAATTGGCTGCTATCGAAGGCGTATCCACCAATGGATACTCTGCTTCGACTCTCATTGAGCTTTCTGTAGCCGAAAACGAGAATGATCTGGAAAAAATCGCGTTCATCAAAGCGCGCGCTGCAGGTGAAATCAGTGAGATAGCACCGAATGCTGTGAGCCCTGGCAAACGTCAACTTGCAGCCGTCCTTGGCCTTGACCCTGCGTCCTATACAACTGCGGAATTGATCGAGATTGCCGATTGGTAAGCGACTTGGTTAATACCCCTTTAACGGAAAAAGAGGCGGCGTGGATTACACCCCGCCTCTTTCTAATTCTGCCATCGCACAGCATTTAGACTTGCTCTACGGCCTTGCCAAATCTTGGTAAACGGGCCTTTTTAAAGAGTTTGCGGGTTTCGATATCCGTACCAGACAGACGGCGTGCTTCTGTTGTTATCTCAGCTGCGATATCGTTCATTATCTTGGGATGTGTCGTACAAAACGCCCGCAGAAAATTATCGGGATCAAAGCGGTCCAGCCCTTCTTCGGCCAGAATATTCCCCGGAAAATCTTTGCGATTCATCGTGACAATAGCATCCCCATGCCCTGCGATTGCAGCGGCAAAAACGTGAATGTCGTTGGCATCGGGTAGGTAAAGTCGGCGTTCAAGCCCCTTGGCCTCGGCGATGCAGGAACGCGGGAATTCCGCTTTTAAAACAGTCACTTCCCCACGAGCGATCATTTCGCCAACAGGCCCAAGCCGCGCCGCGGCCCGCGCCCATTCTTCCAAGATACGTTCCGACCAAAGCGGCGTATAAAGCCCTGCACGCGCAGCCCCAATGAGGGCTGCACGCATAACGGTAGGATAGAGGACACAAGCGTCGAGAAGGATCTTAGACATCAAGACGGAAAGTCAGCGCCTTGAGGTATCCACTTTCTGCCAAATGCGGCAAAAGCGGGTGATCGGGGCCTGCGAAATTCGTGCTGACCAATTGCATACGTCGACCAGCGCGGCCGATTCCACGTGCACTTGAGTTGCGGAACTTCTGGAGGTCTGCAGCGTGAGAACACGAACACACAACCAGATAGCCTCCCGGTTTTACCAAGGTTGCCGCAAGACGGGCAATCCGTTCGTAAGCGCGCAAACCTGCTTCGAGCGACTTTTTGGAAGGGGCAAAGGCAGGTGGATCACAGACGACGACGTCAAAGGTTTCGCCCTCTTCGGCCAAAGCGGCCAAGACGTCGAACGCGTCGCCTTTGCGGGTGGTGAATTTATCCTCAAAGCCACTGGCAACAGCCCCTTGGCGGGCGAGTTCGAGCGCGCCTGCGGAGCTATCAACGGCCAGTGCCGATGTCGCGCCGCCAGCCAAGGCCGCGAGGGAAAACCCGCCAACATGCGAGAACATATCAAGGACTTTTGCGCCTTTGCTGAGCTGCTGGGTGAAGGCGTGGTTGGGTCGTTGGTCAAAGAACAATCCGGTTTTCTGGCCGCCCAGAATGTCCGCCATATAGGTGGCACCATTCATCGGCACAGGGATTGGCGCGTCGATTTCACCTGTCATTACAACAAGTTCCTCGGTCAGCCCCTCAAGACTGCGGGCGCGGCCCGTGCCGTTTTTCACAACGGTTGTCACACCGGTGACCTTGATCAAGGCGGCACTCAATGTATCAAAGAGTTCCTCTGCCCATGCGGCATTTGGCTGGATCACCGCGACATCGCCAAAGCGGTCGATCACGATCCCTGGAAGGCCATCTGCTTCGGCGTGCACAAGCCGGTAAAACGGCGTGTCATACAGCCGTTCCCGATGATCAAGCGCACGGCGAAGCTTGGCCTCAAACCATGCCGCGTCAATCGTGGCCTCTGGATCACGGTCCAGAATACGGGCGATGATTTTGGATTTGGTGTTGAGTGTCACAACGCCCATCGGGGCGCGATTTGTGTCTTCGAGAATGGCCAAAGCACCGGATGCCAGCGCTTTTGTGCGGCGGTCTGTCACGAGTTCATTGGCGTAAACCCAAGGGAAGCCGTGGCGGATTGCGCGAGCTTCGGCGTTGGGTTTAAGGCGGATAATGGGATAAGAGGGATGCGTCATGCCCCCTCTTATGCGTAATTTTCAGCTATGGAAAGGGTCTTGCGCCCTTTGTGCTATGCGGCGTCGTCCAAAACGTTCGTAGAGGGGCTCACGGTAAACATTTGACCCGGATTTCCTTCAAGTCGCGTGCTCAACTGGGTCAACTCACGTTGCAAGACACCTGCAATATGGGAGGTAATACGCACTTTTTGCGTCAAACCACGTTGTTCCGCTGCAACGGCCCGCGCGCCACCATAGCCATTTAAGTCGGCCTTGATCACTTTTGAGTCCATCAGAAGCGCGCCCGTTTGAGAATCCCGTACATTCATAACGAATTTGATCGAATGAACACCGCCGACGGAATAGCGCGCCCGCTCGGTCAACGAATGGAACCGAAGGACTTGTATGTCAACGACGACATGGCGCTTGCCGCTAAAGGCTTTCGCGCCGCGTCCCATTCCGGTTGTAAAGATAGAGGCAACTTGATCGTGGCGGTCGCCAAGAACATCACCGCGCCATACAATGTCGGCAAATGGGTAAAAAAGATGCGCCTCGGAGACCTTCAGCGATTCTGGTACAATAACGTTGACAGCATCAACGGAAAACACCGCTGGAGCCATAACAACTGGAAACGCGGGAGTTGTGCCTCGGCTCACTTGTTCGGTGCCAGCACATGCTGAGAGTGTTAGGGCCACGGCAACAACGCATATAGCTTTGATAGATTTCATCTTTCACCTCCGGGCTTCTGCCCTGTTTTCTGCTCACATTAACTTTGGAGGTGAATTGGGGCGACAATGCGCAGGATACAGGGCAATTTCGCGCTCATGATGGGGCTTTATCGTGAAATTCGTAGCCTTAGAAAACCAAAAAGGGTCGCGTTTTCACGCAACCCTCGACGGATCTTGCAGTTTTAGTAGGTCTTACGCGCTTGTTGCGGCGGGCTTTGCTGCACCGCTATGCACAAGACGGCTCACGAAGGCGCCAATGGCTTTGACCATATCGCGTGTTGCTTGTGCGCGAAGGGCGCGTGCGCGTTTTTCAATTTCAAACATGTCGATTTTAGTATTGTTATTGATCACTAGAGCCATGGTAGGCCTCCTACGGATAAGTCGATAATTTCTTACCTTCCATTTAGGCCAACTGGCTTTGCGTGACTACAGATGTTTCGACATGCCCGACTTGCGTTTTTCGAATACCTTAGGAATGCGCGGGTATTGTCAAAATCTGGTGAACAAGTTGAACTCTCTATTGTTAGCGCTAACAGGATGTGCTACCTGCCCCTATCACTTCCCTTTCCTCCTTGGCCCAAAGGATATGACATGACCGTCAACGCTCAACTCCAAGCCGTCACCGACCGTATTATTCAACGCTCCAAATCCAGCCGTGACATTTATCTGTCCCGCATGCGCCTTGCCGCCAGTGAAGGGCCGCGTCGCGCGCACCTCTCCTGTGGTAACCAAGCACACGCCTATGCGGCTATGGGCGATGACAAGGATACACTTGCCGCCGACCGCGCGCCCAACCTTGGGATTGTGACTGCCTATAACGACATGCTCTCGGCGCACCAACCGTTTGAGACCTACCCCAACCAGATCAAGGAAGCCGCGCGATCTGTCGGTGCTACGGCACAAGTTGCAGGCGGCGTTCCGGCCATGTGTGATGGCGTCACCCAAGGCCAAGTCGGCATGGAATTGTCGCTCTTTTCACGTGACGTGATTGCCTTGGCCTCAGGCATTGCCCTCAGCCACAATACGTTTGACGCGGCGGTTTTCCTTGGCGTCTGTGACAAAATCGTTCCTGGAATGGTGATGGCAGCAGCGACCTTTGGCTACCTTCCAACGGTCTTTATCCCCGCTGGCCCCATGAGCAGTGGCCTCCCCAACGACGAAAAATCCGCCGTGCGCAAGAAATTTGCCACCGGAGAAGTGGGCCGCGACGCGCTTATGGCGGCGGAAATGGCCTCCTATCATGGCGCAGGCACCTGTACGTTTTATGGTACCGCGAACTCGAACCAGATGTTGATGGAATTCATGGGCCTTCACCTGCCCGGCGCGTCCTTTGTGCCACCCGAAGGTGATATGCGCGGCGTCCTTACCAATGCCGCCGCCAAACGCGCCCTTGAAATCACCGCCTTGGGGGACGACTACACCCCCGTTTGCGACATCCTAGACGAGCGTGCCTTTGTGAATGGCATCGTTGGCCTGATGGCCACGGGCGGCTCGACCAATCTTGTGCTGCACCTCCCTGCTATGGCGCGCACGGCGGGGATTATCATCGAGTTGCAGGACTTTGAGGATATCTCGGCCATCGTTCCCTTGATGACCAAAGTCTATCCAAACGGCCTCGCCGACGTAAATCATTTCCACGCGGCGGGGGGCCTTGCCTTTGTTATTGGCGAGCTTCTGGCTGCGGGTCTTCTCCACCCCGATGTAAAAACCGTCATGGGCCAAGGCCTTGCGCCCTATGCGCTTGATCCCGTGCTTATTGACGGAATTGTTGAGTGGAAAACGGGCCCCAGCAAGAGCGAAAACGAAAAGATTTTGCGCCCCGCAACCAACCCATTCAACACGGCGGGCGGCTTAAAACGGCTCTCAGGCTCCCTTGGGACTGGCATGATGAAAGTCTCTGCGGTGGAGTCCGCGCGTCAAACCCTCACTGCACCGGCTCGTGTTTTCGCCAGCCAAGACGCCGTAAAAGACGCCTTCAAAGCGGGGGAGTTCACCACCGACACCGTGATCGTCGTGCGCTTTCAAGGGCCCAAGGCCAACGGTATGCCCGAATTGCACGGCCTCACGCCCTGCCTCATGGTGCTGCAGGATCGCGGCCTCAACGTGGCCCTTGTTACCGATGGCCGCATGTCTGGCGCATCGGGCAAGGTTCCGGCCGCCATTCACGTCTCGCCCGAAGCGGCCGTTGGTGGACCACTGGCCAAATTGCGCGATGGCGATATCGTCGAGGTTGACGCGATCAACGGCAAGCTCAACGTCCTTGAGGAAGGGTTTGACGCGCGTCCCGCCGCACAGCCCGATCTGTCGGACAACGGTCATGGCATTGGCCGCGAGTTGTTTTCGGTGTTCCGCGATAACGTTGGCCCCTCAACCGAAGGCGCGGCGGTTGTCGTTTAGTTCGAGACATAATATAAGCCGCCCAGCGGCCCAAAATTCCTTTTAGGAGACCCCCAAAGTGACCCCACAAGACGCTAGCAAACGCGCCACCGAAATCTGCCTTTTGGCGCCTGTCGTCCCCGTTCTCGTTGTCGATAACGTGGCCCACGCGCGCCCCCTCGCCCAAGCTTTGATCGCGGGCGGGCTTCCTGCTCTCGAAGTAACCTTGCGTACGCCTTGCGCTCTTGAGGTCATCCGCGAAATGGCAAAAGTTGCCGGCGGTGTTGTCGGTGCGGGCACCCTGCTCACCCCTCAAGACGTCAAAAACGCCATCGAAGCTGGCGCGACATTTGGTGTGTCGCCTGGCGCGACCGATCTTCTTTTGGATGCCTGTGAAGAGTTGGGCTTGCCGCTCCTGCCCGGAATCGCGACCTCGACCGAGGCCATGCGCCTTTTGGAACGCGGCTATACAACCCAGAAGTTTTTCCCCGCAGAAGCCAATGGCGGCGCAAAAGCTCTGGCCTCAATCGGCGGTCCGATCCCACAGGTAAAATTCTGTCCAACGGGCGGCGTGTCCCTTGCGAATGCGCCCGATTATCTCGGGCTTTCCAACACGCTTTGTGTCGGCGGAAGCTGGGTCGCGCCGAAGAAACTCGTCGAAGCTGGCGATTGGGAGGGCATCGAAGCCCTCGCCCGCGAAGCCGCAGCGCTTTCCCGCTAAGACCCTAAATTCAAAAATCCCGCTACGTATATGTGGCGGGATTTTTACTAGGGCCGAAAATCCTCAATAAAGGCGCGTTGCTCTGCAGTATCTGGCACATCCACACCCCGTGCCTTTGAGACCTGAACAAGTGCTTCCTGCGCCGTCGCACCAAATCGCATCAGCACCCCACATGCCACCATCCCCGAGCGACCAATTCCTGCGCGGCAATGAACTGCCACCGATTTGCCCGCCTCTAAATCGGTGCAAATCAGGCGCAAGATATCAGCGAATTGCTTACCATCCGGCAAGGCAAAATCGGCAATCGGCATATTGCGAAACTCAATTCCTTCTGCGGTACATTGCTCCGCCTCACGGGCCAATCCTAGCTTGTCCGCCTCGATTGCTTCCAAAAGGGAAACAATCGACTGAACGCCTCTTTTTGCCAACACAGAAAATGCCGCACTCACAGCTGGATGTGGCATTATAAAAAACGCTCCTCGCGCAGGAGTCGCGACGGCAAACGCTTCAATCGTTGACACGTTACGTGCGACCAGTACGCCGCCCCGACCAGCCGCCACGGCGTCCTGTGACAGCGGGTTCCAACAAACTCTCCTTGAGAACCGTGAGCATGGGATGCCCCTCTGGACCCTGTTGATATTGCACATTTAGCGCCTCAAGCGCCTCGCGCGTATCCACATCAGCTGGTACACTCAACGCCCAGTCGACAAACACCGAACGGCATTCCGCGTCCGTGATGCCATCCATCGAAAAACAATCTTTAATCAATCCCTTGGGATCAAATCTCGCATCAGTCATCAAGGGGCTCCTTTGGTTGGCCAAACAGGTCTTCAATAACCATTTGGGCGGAATTCGCGGCTTCCGCAAGGCGATTTCTCATGTCATCGAGGCTTTCACACCCTGTTTCCCGCAAAAGAAAATGCACCCCGCCAACTCCGATGTCCTCAACATTCAATGGCCCCTCATTCAAAAGACGCGCCGCCGCTTGCAACTGCCACATCAATTGTCCCGCCTCCATAAGAGTTTGTTTTTGCGCAGGTAATAGATTTCCTGCCTGAATTTGCTCGGCGACGGAAAAGCCGGTAAATCCTGCCATCAAGGCCACTGCTTGCGCACAAAGTTCCACATCTTGCAAACGCCCTTCGCCGATTTTTGCGTCGTTGTCCCCCTGTGGAGTTTTTGCGACAGAAATACGCGCGCGCATTTCGGCAACCTGCGGAATCACCCGATCCGCAGCACCGTTTTGCCCAAGAACTTCCGCCCGAAAAGCTTCAAACTCTGCCGCCAGTGCCTCGTTGCCAGCCACAGGTCGCGCCCGCGTCAGGGCCAAATGCTCCCAAACCCAAGCTTCCTCAAGTTGATAGGACTTGAACGCTGCCCAGTTAGTGGCAACGGGGCCAGCGCGTCCAGAGGGCCGCAACCGCATATCCACTTCATACAAACGCCCCTCCGCCATTGGAGCCGAAAGCGCGGTAACAAAAGCCTGCGTTAAACGGGCGAAATAGGTTCGCACAGCCAATGGCCGCCGCCCGTCACTTTCCTCAACATCTTGCGCGTCATAAATCACGATGAGATCAAGGTCAGAGGCGGCATGAAGCCTGCGCGCGCCAAGGCTGCCCATCCCCAAAACCACGCCCCCACGCCCCGGAACCGTGCCATGTTTGCGCTCAAATTCCACCCCGACGACGGGCCAAACCTCGGCCAAAACTGCCTGCGCCAAATCCGCATATTGCTGGCCTGCCTCGTTTGCCGAAATCAATCCACGCAGATGGTGGACACCGATCCTGAAATGCCATTCCTTCATCCAGCGGCGCACCGCGTCCAACTGGCTTTCATAGTCGGAATAGCCCGCGAGCAAGACGGAAAGGTCGCCTTGAAGCGTTTCTAAACCCGGCCAAGCATCAAAGAAACTGCCGCCAATAACCGCATCAAAAACCTGTGCATTGCTGGCCAGATACTTGGCCAAATTCGGGGCAATGCTCGAGATATCAAGAATAAGGTCAATAAGTTGTGGATTGGCCTCAAAGAGCGAGAATAGCTGCACCCCTGCAGGCAATCCCGCTAAAAACCCATCGAATTGCCTCAAGGTTTGCTCAGGATACGCCGAGGCCATCACGCGCGACAGTATCTCGGGCTTCAAGCGTTCAAATATATGCACCGCGCGCGAGGACCGTAACGCGGGATAACTCGGCCACCCTGCCATCACATTCTTCATCTCGGCGCTCACTTCGGGGGCCGCGCGGGCTTGCGTGGGCGCAAAGAAACTCTCGGTCAGGTCATGGACCTCTTCCAACCGCTCGCGAATTTCGCGTTTCAAAACAGAGACATCGCCCTGCCCCATGAAATTTGCCAACCGTTGAAACCCTTTCTCGGTCTTTGGGAGGGTGTGGGTTTGGGCGTCGGAAATCATTTGCAAACGGTGTTCAACTTCGCGATGGGCCTTATAATGTGTGGCCAAAATCTTGGCCGTCTCTGACGGAATCCAATCCTTTTTTGCCAACTCCCCGAGCATCGCAACCGTGCCCCGCCCGCGCAATTCACGATCACGCCCCCCTGCGATCAACTGGCGGGTTTGGGTGAAAAACTCGATTTCGCGAATACCCCCGCGACCCAATTTCATATTATGTTCCGGTAGGGTAATCGCGCCCGTAAACCCGTTATGCGCGCGAATTTTTAGGCGAATATCATGAGCGTCTTGGATCGCGGCAAAATCCAGATGCTTTCGCCAAACGAAAGGGACCAGTCGTTCCAGATAGGCCTCGCCCGCATCAATATCCCCCGCTGCAGGGCGCGCTTTGATATGGGCCGCGCGCTCCCACGTACGCCCCATGCTCTCGTAATAACGCTCGGCGGGGTCCATCGCCATACACACGGGCGTCGAACTCGGATCAGGCCGCAACCGCAGATCAGTGCGAAACACATATCCGTCGCCCGTGACCTCTGAAAGCAGCGTTGCCATCCGGCGAGTCGCGCGAATAAGGCTGGTGCGAGCATCAAAATAGGAGTCATCTTCGTATTGGCTTTCGTCGAACAGGCAAATGAGGTCGATATCGGAGGAGTAATTCAACTCGCCCGCGCCCATTTTCCCCATCGCGAGCGCAACCATGCCGCCCGTAACTTCCTCGGAATCGCGCGCAAATCCGGGGAGTTTTCCGCGCCGCGCTTCTTGGGTAACTGTCGTGCGGATCGCGCGGTCGACGGCGGTATCGGCCAAATCCGTGAGGGCCTGTGTGACCTGCGCCAAATCCCAAACGCCGGCCAAATCCGCAAGCCCCGCCAACAGCGCAATACGGCGTTTCCCGCGGCGCAATCCAGCGGCCATTTCATCGGGCGCAAGGGCTTTCAAGTCGTCCAAAGCCAGTGCCAAAGCCTCCTCTGGCGCACCATTGAGCGCGGGCGAAATCCACTCGGCTTCGCGGCACATTAAGCTAAACAAATAAGGCGAACACCCCGCCGCCCCTGCGATCAAATCCCCAAGGGGCCCCGTCACATCTGGCAAGGCCGCGCGCGCGTCAATTCCGCGATCAGGGTCAAAAGGAATCGGCGCGCGGGTCATACGATTTTGAAATGTCATTTTTTGATCGTGCGGGGGAAAGGCGGGAGGGTCAATAAGCCTTGTGGACCCTGAAGAGATTTGAGGCATACCCCGATCAGCAAAAGTTTAAAACCTGTCCGAGCGGCCCTCTAAACCGCCGGCCTGAAAGTCAAAATTCTAGAAGTGAGCGAAGGCACGCGCACCGCGCATGCCGCAGCAAATGCAGCGAGTTGTGAGGTAGAACAAATCGCCAAATCGATCATTTTCCGGAATGAGCAAGACGGCTCAGCGGTGCTTTTCATCACGGCGGGCGGCAAGAAAATCTGTACGATTAAGGCCAGTGCCCTCGTCGGGGCACCGTTGGGAAAAGCGGACGCAAAACTCATTCGCGCCCAAACAGGGTTCGCGATTGGCGGCGTCTCTCCGATTGGGCACCTTTCCCAACCACGTGCGTTTTTTGATCCCCGTCTCCTAGAATGTAGTTTGACACCGTAACCTGCAGTAAGCGGGAACAAGTGGGATGATGCTGTGACAGGCCTTATTTAAAGGGCCCGGCGAAAAGTTGTGCAACCAAAATTGGCATTACATTGAGCCTATCATTCGAGTGTCAAAATGGCGGTTTAAGCCCGTATTGGCGAAATCAAAGAATAGCTGCAAACCCCACAGTTACGCTCAAAGGGCGCTAATTATGGGGTTCACGGGGCTTCAGGCGCCCGTTTGACCGGCAATTTAAGTTGATAAAACCTTCTGAACTGGAAAGAAATTTTGGACTTATTGTGGCACAAATCAAGGGGATCAACTCTGTCGGCGGGAACCGGACTTTCGCTGCGATTAGAGAATTTTGATCGACAGAGCGCCAAAAGAGAACTTCGCCGCTCGACCATACAGAGCTAACTTGAAACCGCCACGACGGATGGATTGCGGGCCTTTGCTGCAATTCCGACGAATACCGGCCAGAAGCGCCCTTCCGAACTCCCCAGTATGGTGAACAGGTAAGGACGTTCCTAACTGGGAGCAACCTGTTGGAAAGGCTGAAAAGTTTCAGAAGACCCACGCCCTTTCTATCCCATAGCACTGCTCCTAGTTTACCCACAAAGGGAGCTGATGCATGTTCAAAGCCCAAGACGCCTTTAGAAGAGCTCAAATTCTGATCGCCATTAACTTCGACGCGAGCAACTTTAGTTTTGGGACAAAGATCTTGAAGCTATCCCACCGGAAATCAATACCCTTACAAACTTGACTGAGCTTGATCTCAACGCCACCGAAATCACTTCCGCAGAGCCTCTTTTTTCCCTCTTAAGCTTGACCAAGCTGGATCTTCGCGGCTCGCGTATCAGCGACCTGCGCACGATCAAAGATTTGAGAGTACAGGGAAACAGCTTACTTGATAATGGCCTACTTTTCGCAAATTGCGCAGCAGCAAACCTCGACCACAAACTCTAAGCTTTTCTGAAATTGTCGCTACGAGCGAGCGTACAAATAAACCCTCGACTACCTGAATTCGCTCACTGAATGGCCGCAATCTAAGACTATTCCAGATGAACGACCAAACGCCCCTACCTATTTATTGCCCGATGACGGCCCCATCGGCGCAAACGGCAAACCTCTTGGCCCGAACGACCGAGAACCGCGAGCTCTGCAGGAAAAATGTCGCCAAAAAGTCCGCGCTCTCATGGCATCGGTCCGCGACGGCGATAACGAACGAGCCTCCCTTGTCGAAACTGCCTCAAAATTTCGCAATTTGATCGACCAAAAATCGCCAGATATCCTCGTTAGTTCCCTTTGGTCCGCAGCAAACACCCTTAGGTCACGGCATGAAGCGCATGGAAGCGCTGTTAACAAAGGTCGACTAAATGACGAACTCCCGACCATCACTGCTGCTGGTCTGAAAGACTGCTTGAACCCCATGGAATATTCTTTTTAAGCCATCTAGGAGCCTCAGAGGTTGAGCGGAAAATGCGTGAATGCCTAAACGGGCCACGCGACCTAGAAGCGCAAAAAGTCGGTGATAAGATTGCCGATACACAAACAAGCGCGACAACAGTTCTAATAACCGAAGTTGCAGTTCCGTTATCACTAAAGGGTGAAGGACCCTCTGCACAGATCGCCGAGGTGTCCTTACAGAACCGCATCCAAAATATGATTAGTGCGATTGCTCGGAAGGTCTGGGCGATTTCATCGTCGAAGGTTGTAGTCGCCGTTAATGCGGTGATCAGTGCCGACGTCATTAGTTGGATCGCTGGCAACGAACTGTTGATCGTCAAGTTCTACGAAACCGTCACACCTCAATACCCCTATTGGTTCGACGCCATTAAGCAAATAATCACAAAAACGCTCATGTAACTCGACAGGTCCAACTGAGCATGCCGGTTCGCGAGCGCAAGAACTTGCATACCTCAATGTCCGCTTGTGTGAAGCTGCAATGCGGCATCAGCACAGACTGCAAACGGCAGCTTTGGGCAGTTCGCGACCGTGATGGGAAAGGGAAATGTCCCGAATCCTGCACCATGCACATTTCGACTTAGGGCGGAATGCAGACCTTCGCTGTTTCAAGCGCTAAAGTCTGCTTTGCAGACAAGGAAGTGACCCAAATACCATATACTGGCTTGCTGCTTTTGATATACATATTCGATTGCTAACTGAATTTATCCGACCAAATCTTTTACATTGTCACTCGTTAAATCGACCACGAGTACTTTATTTGGAGGTGGAACAAATTCAATGAACCGCTCGTTTATCGATCAATTTTGAACACTCGATATTTGCTCGTTTTCGGCGTTTAGTTGGTTGGCTTTTGGCAATTTGAAACGAGATTTAGACTAAAAACGTTCGACTTTGACGACGGCAGAATGCCAGACCAGAGTGCAATCAACAAGAGCGGGGCCAATGCTCGGCCTAAAGACGTTTTATTGAGCAGCGGCAACGTTAGCGGGGTTTAAAACTGCGCTTAGGGTTCGCAAAAAAAACAAATTCCTTCAAGGCAAGCCACCCGCATTGCTTTGCCATGGGAAAACTTTGCGACAGAACCAACTAGCGTCCTTGAGCGCCGTCAGTCGCTTTTGGGAGAGCTCGTTTCTGGTGAGGGGGTTTTATAGCAAAAATACGAGCTACTTTGGCCATATTTAGGGAGTTTTTATAGCAATTTCCCCAACCAATCGTTGAGGACGTTTCAGTATTTCCACACCCCGAAGCGATAGACTGCGGGGTGTGGAAACTGTTGTTGCCGTTTAGTCTTTGGTAACCATAGCTTCCTTCAGCTTGGTTTTGTCAGCTTCTGTTAGAACCGGAGGAGCCACCTTTAGGGTCACTTTTTCCAGCGTACCAGTGAACGCAAACGGGGTTTGGTAATCCTTATCGTCGACGCCGGTGCCAGTGTCGGCCCCGACATCCAGATTTTCATCCCACTGCAAAATCAACGGAATGGTTTTCTCCATTTTTTGAGTGGCGACGACCTTTCCGTCGACCTTCAACTCACCAGTCCCAGATCGACCAATGCCGCTCATGCTATTGTAAGCGAGAGTGCCCATACCAAGCCCGTCATATTTAAAGTCGAACTCCACGGTATGTTTGCCAACGCTAAGGGCATCAGCGCCTTCCCAGCGAATTCGCTCAAGATCGAGCAGGTTCCAGGTGACCACGGGTTTGCCTTTTAGAAGATAGAAACCGTATCCGCCGAAACGACCACCTTGTGTGAGGATCATGCCATCGCCCCCACCTTCGGGTACATCCACTTCTGCCGTGATCGTGTAGGAGGTATTCAGAACCGATGGCGCATCGCCGTTCGGAGTTCCGGTAAAGGTTCCTTTCCAGACGAATTCATCGCGTCCAGCCTTCAAACTTGGCCGTGGTGTGACCAAGCGGGTCGCCACGGATGCATCCAAGGGAAGGACTTGATATTTCTCGGCCTCTTTCCAGAAAAGAGCCTGCATCTCTTTGAGCTTTTCTGGATTTTCCGCCGCCACGTCGTGCGCCTGTGTCCAGTCTTTATTCAGGTCATATAGCTCCCAAGGTGTCCCAGCTGGATCTTGGTTCACAGGGCCCGTAATTTCCCACGGTGGACGCACAACTTTCGTGCTGCCAATCCAGCCGTCATGGTAAATGGCGTGATCGCCCATCATTTCGAAATACTGGGTGTGGTGTGTCGAAGGCGCGTCGGTGTTGGCCGCATCAAATAGATACGCCATGCTAACACCTTCGATGGGACTTTGTGGTACGCCATTGACCACGGCAGGTGGGGTAATGCCCGTCGCCTCAAGGATGGTCGGAACAATGTCGATAACGTGGTGGAACTGGTGGCGAATACCGCCCTTGTCTTTGATCACGTCAGGCCATGCAATGGCCATTCCTTGACGAATGCCGCCAAAGTGTGAAGCCACCTGTTTGGTCCATGAGAACGGTGTGTCAAAGGCCCATGACCATGCAACAGTCATGTGTGGGTTGGTTTCGTTGCTGCCCCATTCGTCGTAGAATTCAGACAGCTGGTCCTTGATTGGAACATTCACGCCATTGAACGCCGCGACCTCATTTGGGGTGCCGATCAGGGTCCCTTCGGCGCTGCCGCCGTTGTCGCCGCTGATGTACATGACAATCGTATTATCTAGCTTGCCCATATCATCGACGGCTTGAATAACACGGCCGATTTCGTGGTCGGTATAGGCAACATAGGCCGCAAACACATCAACTTGACGAATGAACATCTTCTTTTCGTCGTCCGTGAGAGTATCCCAAGGTTTCAGCAAATCTTTGGGCCAAGGCGTCAACTCAGCGTGTTGGGGAATAACGCCCAGCTTTTTCTGATTGGCAAAGATGGTTGCGCGCAGCTCATTCCACCCTTTGTCAAACAGGTGCATATCGCTGATCTTGTCGATCCATTCTTTGGTTGGGTGATGTGGCGCATGCACGCCGCCCGGAACATAATAAACAAAGAAGGGCTGCTCAGGTGCCAGCGTATTAATCCGGTTCATATAATCGATGGCTTCATCCGCCATGGCCGTGATCAAGTTGTAGTCCGGGTCGCCTACATAAGGATAAATCGGAGTTGTGTTGCGCATCAACGGCCCTGGTGTCCACTGGCTGGTGTCGCCGCCCATAAACCCATAGAAATACTCAAAACCCATGCCGATAGGCCACTGATCAAAGGGGCCATTCTGACTGACTTGGAAGGCGGGTGTATTATGGTTTTTGCCGAACCACGATGTGCGGTATCCGTTGTCTTTTAGGATGGTGCCGACGGTCGCTTTGTCATCGGCAATGATGCTGTTGTAGCCGGGGTATCCAGTGGCTTGTTCAGCGATGACGCCAAATCCGGCGGAGTGGTGATTGCGCCCCGTGATAAGCGCCGCCCGCGTCGGCGAACACAGAGCCGTCGAATTGAAGTTTGTGAAACTGACGCCCATCGCGGCGACCCGATCCAGAGCAGGAGTCGGGATCACACCCCCGAACGTCGACGGGGTGCCATAGCCCGTATCGTCGGTCATGATCAGAAGGACGTTTGGCGACCCTTTGGCCGGAGCAATTTGCGGTGCCCAGTAAGGCTCTGATGCCGTCGCATTGCGCTCGATCTTGCCTTTGAATTATGGAGGTGGCACCGGAATCTGTAAACCATTAATGGTCGTCGTTGCCGACGGCGTTCCCGGAGTACCTGTGATTGTTTGCGCGGATGCTGTGACCGAAAAATGTGACGCCGCCGCAATTGCAACGGCCAATGTAAACTTGAACTTTGCTGAATTCAGGTTCATTGCTACCCCCCCTTATTAATCAAAAAGTTTAAAAAAATACTTCGCTATTCGATTCTAATTGTAGCCCCATTTGCAATTTTGGGAACTACTTTTTGAAGGAAGCGGGAAAGCAACAACGAACGAGTCGCCCTCTTTGTCAATCTCCTCGCAGAGGATAGACAAAGAGAGGTATCATGCATTCATTTCCTCGAATTTTCTCCAGACTGAACACGTTATTACAGTCAATACAGAGATAGATCGTGCGGGCGGCTATCGCAACGTCAGCGCACCAGAATTTTGGTGCCAGTGCCGCTTTGAGTTGGAAGCTGCCTTTAGTCGCTACCTGTATGTAGGGCAGTTATGGGCCGTTCGTGTCATTAAACACTAAGGACGGAAAGGATCCGTTCGCTACGGAATGCACCAAGGTCTGCTATGCAGACGAAATGAATATTAGTGGCCCCAGAGCGAGTAGCGGCATGCGATTTTGATCCATAGGTCATTTCTGCCCGAGACCATTCTTTGTCTAAACTTCGTGAGAACGGCTGCTTTGCCACCTGTGTATCTTCAGCCCGAAATTTTTATGGCGCTGGACAATACGTAATGAAAAATCCCCTCGCTCTGCCATAATTCTAGACTAAGGATGACGTAGAAACTCGTTTTTACGAAGAGTTGATTCGTCTGCTGCATGGGGCAGTTTTCCACAAAATGAATGGGTTGCGAGATGCGCTTTGGTAGGCTTTTGGTGGGGTTAATAGTGATCCTGTTTGCCCTCTGGGTTATTGTTGGTGAACAAATCACGGGCGTCAGTTCAGACGCGGTCGTGAACGCACGATTGTCGACGGTACGCGCGCCGATTGCGGGAACGCTGGATATGCCGATGCGTCCTTTCGGGACGGTTATTCAAGAAGGTGAGGCATTGGCGACGCTGAACGATCCGCTGGTTGATAG
This sequence comes from Falsihalocynthiibacter sp. S25ZX9, assembly GCF_041205405.1. NCBI lineage: Bacteria > Pseudomonadati > Pseudomonadota > Alphaproteobacteria > Rhodobacterales > Roseobacteraceae > Falsihalocynthiibacter > Falsihalocynthiibacter sp. S25ZX9. Next base: position 56,545 of record NZ_JBGFCD010000012.1, on the reverse strand, counting down.
TGTTCGGCGTGACGACCTGCGCATGGAGCTTGCCTTTGCTGCGGCGGAAGTTGAGCGCCTCGTGGCTTTCGATGCTGATCAGGTCGAAGCCGACACCGACAACAGCTCCGCCGATCCGGAGGTTTTGGCAAACCGCAGCCCGCGGACAGATACGCGCATTGGGCAGTCGGACCTCAACGTCTATTTAAGCGAGGCCCGCAGCCGACTTGCAGCCATTGACGCGCGCCTTTTTGAGGAAAATACGCGGCTTACCCGTCTTTCGAGTGCCAACCTTACCGCCCCGACCGACGGTCTTTTGTGGGAAGTTCTCGCCGATGATAATGAGGTCGTGCAACGCGGGCAGGATATCTTGAAACTGATGGTCTGCGATTCAGCCTTGGTCACTCTTTCGGTGCCCGACAACGTCTATAACCGCCTGCGCGTCGGCCAACTCGCCAAGTTCCGGCTGGAAGGCGTCGAAACGCTGTATGACGGGACGATCACGCGCATCGCCGGCGCAGGTGCAGAAACGATCTACCGTAACTTGGCGGTCGCACCGTCGATCAAACACCTTGAACGCTATGACATTGCCTTACTGGTGCCTGAGTTGCGCAAGAATACGGAATTGCGCTGCACGGTCGGCCAAACAGGTCGAGTGTTCTTTGAAACGCGCCCCTTGGACTGGGTTCGGGACCTGCTGAAGTAAATGCCCGATTACCTATATCTGAGTGACATCGAAAGCAGCCTCATCCGTGTCATGCTGGTGTTGGGAATCGCCATTATTCTACCGCTTTGGTTTGACGAAAAGAACCACTGGCATCGCAGCACGATGTTCGCGGTTGCTGGGGTGTTGGCACTTCGGTATCTGTGGTGGCGCGCGACCGAAACTATCGCTCCGGCGGGATTAACTTGGGACTGTTTGGCCAGTTGGTCGCTGCTGGGGCTTGAGGCGCTGTCGATTATCAGCTCGCTTAGCTCATTCGTGATCATGTCACGCATCCGCCATCGCGGGGACGAAGCGACAGAGCAGATTAACTGGTGGGACGCCGCGTCACCCCCACGTGTCGCCATTTTGATTGCAACCTACAACGAAGAACTTGAAATCCTTGAACGCACGATTATCGGGGCCAAAGCACTGAATCATCCCAACAAAGCGGTGCTGGTTCTCGACGATGGCCGCCGCGACTGGTTGCGCGATTATTGCGGCACGCAGGGTGTCCGATACGTTACGCGCGACGACAATGTCGGGTCCAAAGCAGGCAATATGAACAATGCGCTACGGGTGTTGGCGCAGGACGCGGTGCCTCCCGATTACATTGCCGTGCTCGACGCCGATTTTGTGCCGCACCGCGGTTTTCTCAGCCGCTCACTTGCACTGTTCCATGACCCGAAAATTGGACTGGTGCAAACCCCACAGCACTTTTTTAACGCCGATCCGATCCAGCATAATCTTGGGCTAAGCCGGTCTTACCCCGACGAACAGCGGTTCTTTTTTGATCATTTACAGCCCGCACGCGATGCTTGGGGCATTGCGTTTTGTTGTGGCACATCGTCTGTCATGCGCTGGCAGGCGGTACAGGATGTTGGTGGCTTTCCCACCGAAAGCATCACCGAAGATTTCATGATGACGCTGGTCTTGCGCGATGGCGGCTGGGACACCGCCTATCTGGACGAACCGCTGACGGAGGGGCTCGCCCCCGAGGGCCTCAAGGAATACGTCACGCAACGGTCCCGCTGGTGTTTGGGCATGATGCAAATCGCGCGTAGCCGCGTCGGGCCGTTTGCCCGCAACAACCTGCGGCTGCGTGATAGGTGGAGCGTGATCGACGCCGTCCTCTACTGGCTAAGCACGTTCCCGTTCCGACTGGCGGCGCTGACCTATCCGCTGCTGTATTGGTATTTCAACATCACAGTCGTGAATGCCGAAGTTGCCGATGTGATCGGTTATTTCGGGGTTTATTACATGTGGGTTCTGTTGGCGATGAATGTGGTCGCGCGGGGCATGGTCATCCCTATTCTCAACGACGTCAGCCAGATACTCGGTGCCATCCCCATCGCCCGCTCGGCCATCGTCGGCCTAATCCAACCCCATGGCCACCCCTTTAAAGTGACGGCGAAAGGCGGCGATCGCAGCCGTATCATTATTCAGTGGGATCTGCTGAGGCCCTATTTGATCCTGCTGCTGCTGACCATCGGGGGCCTGCTGATCGGCATATTCTTCGACGGGTTTTCATTCAATGACGCGGGACAGGGAAAATCTGTGGTGTTGTTCTGGACGCTCTACAATGTCCTCGTCTTGTCGATGACGTTGATAGCATTTGTCGAATTGCCGCGCGAGGAAAAGCATATCGCCGACGCTCCGGAGAAAACCTCCCTGATTGTGGGAGGAACGCCCTTACCCGTTCTCATCAAGTCGCTGACGCAGGACACGCTGCGCTACGAAGGGCTGTGCCACCCTCTGGGTTCAGTCGGCACAATCAATCTGCAGGGCGTGGGCGACGTGCGCGTGACCGTGATCGCCAAGACCAACCACGGCGCAAGGTTGCGTCTGCAAACAACCCCTGCCCAAAAAGAAGCACTGCTGTTGCGGTTCTACGTCGACGGAGGGTCCCCCGGCGTGGCACGCGCTAGCATAGTCGCACTGGTAAAAGACCTCGCCCGCAGACTATCGTTCAATCCCTGAAGGTCGTTAGGTAGGCATCAACGTTCTCAAATAGTTCAGGAGGTGGCGGTTAGCATTTGTTGGTGAAGCATGCAGCATCAAATAATTTGGCCCCATTGCTGCCGTTAGCTGCAAAGTGCTCCAAGGTCCGCTGGGGCCGTTCGCGTCGACGTCACGGTTGCCAATAGATGCAAGCGCAGCGAAGGTCGGCTTAGAGCCCAAACTGCAAGAGTTCCGCAACGCAGCAAAGGCAAAAACCTTCAACAACTATTCGGATTCTGAATGGTGTTTTTAGGGGCGCCAATCGGGCTTGTTGGCGATTAGGGGCGTTTGTGGACCACGTGCCGCCTCTACGCAACTTTGCCGTTTAACCTATTCGCGCGTTGCCAGCGTCAATTTGATTGATCTGAGCTAATCGTCCACGCGACTGAGCTTCAAGTTTAATTTTCATTGGGGATGATGCTTTGGTTTTATTATTATCATCCCGCAGCTTGGAAAGATGGCCATGTCGATTAAGAATTACTTATGTCCCAAACAGCGCTTTCGTGGACTGTATCGCCAAACATTGTAAGGTCACCAGCATCAACGCTTTGCTTGCAGCCGTCAGCAGCTACCCGTTCATCGATCTTGGTCCACATGTCGATATAAGCAAAGAATGCTAGAATAGGGCTACATGGGCTTCCCTGTGGCAACACGTCATTTTCAGTCGCAATCTTTGCCTAGATCAATGCAACAACTGGCGCGCACTGCATCTGCGAACGAAAAAACCACAGCACCTTATTAAAGGTGCAGCTTGGAAAAAATCTTCGATGTCGAGCAACCGAAAAGATCGGACGCATATATCCCCCAAAGTTCCGTCTTTTTTAGGTTTCTGAAAGGCAAAGTAACCGCCCTCTAGGTTTGTCAGTTTCTTCAGCTTTGCTAGCGATACGTGCAATAAATCTGCCCGTTTTGCCTTCGTGCGCAATCGAAAGAAAGGGTTGAATTTCTGGTCATACTTAGGTTTTGGCATGATCAGTTTTCGCCAAAAAAAATTGAATGAACTGTAAGATATTTCCTGCGATTGCAGTCCGTGTCTTTGCGGCCTTCCCCTGATTTTCTAAGTTCTCTGCAAAGAACAATATCTAGGAAGATGGTATCCCAAACCTCTCCGAGTACGTCTGGATCACATCCATGGATGGACCCATTTTCCAGTTCGGACACGTACGATTTGGAAAGGCCAAGTTCATTTGCCTGTAAGACGCAGAGCAAAACTGGGCCACCGAAGCGGCTGCAAGGCGCAGTTGTAGCGGAGTAAAATTCGCCAGTTTATGTCCTTCGTTTATTCGGAAAGCGGGGGATGTACTCTGCGTATACTTATAGTCGTGTACGCCGTGCTTGTTTGAAGGACGGTATGTCTGCTCGAGAAGCCGCGCGTTATTTCAACAAGGACCGTAAGACGATAGCGAAGATGCTGCGCATGGACAAAGCCCAAATCAAAAAACCGCGTCACACAACCAAGCGCATCTTTGTGCGCCTGCGGGATGAGCCTGCCGCATTCTAACGCAGTTTTTGTGAAGAGATACCCTGCGGAGACAACCGAGCCGTTCTGTGATGGCCACGTGTCTGCCTTTGCGTTCTTTGATGGCATCCCGCAGTCCATTCTTTATGACAATACCAAGATCGCTGTTGCGCGTATCCTTGGAGTCCGACCCTGTGTGCGGACACAGAGTTTTACCGAGTTGCAATCGCATTGCCTGTTTGATGACAAGTTCGGCAGGCCTGCGCGGGGGAACGAGCGAGGAATTGTCCGCCATTGGTCCGAGGACAATGGACGAGCGGCAATGTCGAAGGCGTGGTCGGATATACCCGCCGCAACTTCATGGCGCGGCCACAGCCAAACTATTGGCCAGCGTTTGGTATCCGATCAGGGCATCAATCTCAATGGTGCGCTACCGTAGCAATGATTACTCTGTGCCGGTGGCCTATGCCCATCACGACGTCCACGTGCGCGGCTTTGTGCATGAGGCCATTATTGGCTGCGATTTTGAGGTGATTGCGCGGCATCAGCGGTCCTATGCCAAAGCGGATATGATCTTTGATCCGCTGCACTTCATGCCCTTGATTGAGCAAAAGGTTGGGGCCTTGGATCAGGCTACCCCTTTGCAGGGTTAGAATTTTCCGGATGTGTTTGCCACCCTGCACCGATTACTTGAAGCCAGAATGGTCAAGCCCGGAAAGCGGGATCGAGCCATTGTCCGCCATTGGTCCGAGGACAATGGCGAGGGTGCAAGTTCTACGCCCGCTGGAAACCTTCGAGATGGGCGTTGTGCAAGGTGCAATTCAACAGGCGGTTGATCTGGGGGCGATTGATTTCTGTGCAGGACGGTTTGCGGTTGAATTATTTTGGTGCTGATAGTTTTTTCCAGCAATACATTCTCGGTTTAGTCACAACTCTTACAAATAACTTTGATCGGTGCCGTGTTGCTATCGTTGTTGGGGTGGGAAAACCGATCAAGGTTTATGCAAGTGGTGACGATGTTACAAACGTCACGGAGCATTTCTGTTTCCCTACTTTACCGCCTCACAGCCTGACGATTGACACCGATGTTGAAGGGTGGACAACGCACCGCGTGGCGCTCCATGCAGGCGCGCTGGAAGGCGAAAAGCTTTACGAGGCTTTGCAGATGGGGGATGCCAGCGCGGTGCATGTTTTAGGCGATAGTTTCGTGGTGCAAGGGTTTCCCGATGTTCTGCATGATTTGCTCGCTGAAAACGGCCTTGGTGACGTTATGACGTCTTTCGACGGGATCGGCGGCCTTGCCTTTTACGAAACCGATGGGCGCGGCCATACGCAGCGCTTTGCCAATACGCCACAGCACTTTGGCAAAACCCTTGTGATGAATGACGGCGGTTTTGAATATGGGCGCGGCGAGTTGGTGATTAAAACATCGATTATGAGTGTCTTGGAAAAACTCAAATATAACGGCGCGCCAAAACAATATATTTTGCTCGAAAGCAACCCGTTGAATCCTGTGGGCGATAGCCGCAATGTTGAATGGTCGGACGCAATGGGCTGGGTGCGCGATGTCATCGGAACCCGTTTTGTCTATACGCTTGAGGCAATGTTTTGCGGCAATGACGGCAGCGCGGGCGATCTTGCGCAAATCGCGATTGGCCTTTGGCCGAGCAGCTTGACCGGCGACGGGACGCACCCGACCGAAGCCGGGCGCGAGATCTATGCCAAGGCGGCTTATGGGGCTTTGGTTGATTTTGGCTGGCTCGAAGGAACCATCACTGTGCCAAGCGTTGTGCAAACCCTTGCGGCGGCAGGGACGACAATCACATGGGCCGCGCCAGCCAATGACGGGGGCAGCCCAATCCTTGGCTATAAAATCGAGCGCAACACGGGGAGCTGGGTGGCGCAAACACCGCAAGGTTCGGCTGCTGGTTACACCAAGCAATATATCCGCTCTTGGATCGCGCCAGCCTCCGGCACCTATCGCGTGTCGGCGATTACTCGCAAGGGCACAGGATCGCCCACAACAATCGTGGTTTAATCTGCGGGGCGCAGGGCATCCCCCTGCGCTCAAAGAGGCCAACAGATGCCCAACTGTAGATCGATCCGCAGCCACCTGTTTAACGCCCGTTTAAACTTTTCTGGTCGACGGGCCACTTAAACGGTTCTATTAATCAGAAAAACGTTTTGCTGCAGATATCTCTGTCAATCACTGCAAGAATCCCTGTCACGCTACACACGCTACAACAGTTTGGGCTGTCGCAGGCACACCGCACCATATTTTCTCGGCAAAATCACAGGAAATTATTGAAATTTTCTACGCGCAACATACTGATTTTATTTATTAAATCAAGTTAATGTAAAAAAGATTTACATTAGGTCTTGCGTTTTTCGCTAAACTCCCCATTTCTATTGATGTGAAACACATTAACATCGACCCCAACAAATGGAGACAGATATGACTTCCGCCACCGCATGGCCCTCACAAGCAGAAACATGGCTTGACGAAAAAGGCAAAGGCGCCTGGATTGCCGCTATGGTTCTTGGATTTATCTTTTTTTGGCCCGTCGGCCTCGCCCTACTTGCCTATATGATCTGGAGTAAACGTATGTTCAAATCAAAATCACGTGGCGGTTGCCGCGCACATTCGCACCGTCATTCGCACGGCTTCAGCAGCACAGGCAACTCAGCCTTTGACGCTTACAAAGCCGATACGCTGTCGCGCCTCGAAGAAGAACAGGTCAATTTTGAATCCTTCCTAGAGCGTCTTCGTGAAGCGAAAGACAAATCCGAATTCGACACGTTTATGGATGAACGCGCCAAAAAGGCACAGTCGCCCAAAAACACCGACAAAGATGCCCCCATCGAGTTGTAATTAACGCCGCATCCCTGTCTCCTCGCGGACTTGCCACCTCCCAAATTCTGGCAAGTCCGCAAATAGCAAATAAACGTCTTAACAATAGGTAGTCCTCAAATGGCAAGTGATTTTGATCCCCGCGATTATGGTTTTGAACCGGGTGCAGATACGTCCAACCGCCGCCAAAACCGCGAACAGGCGACGGGTCTCCCTGACCCTGAACTCCACGCCGGATTTTACGCGGATGTCGCTAAAAAACGTTTCGGTGCATGGATTATTGATACCATTGCCATCGGCCTACTGACGGGGCTTGTGCTTATTTTTACAGCCTTTTTGACGGTATTTATTGCGCCCTTTATTTTCCTCGCCATCGGTTTTCTTTATCGCTCTGTTTCCATTGCCAACCATTCCGCGACCCCTGGAATGCGGATGATGGGCATTGAATTGCGTAACAGCGATGGCAACCAGTTGGACGGCTCAATGGCGGTTTTGCACACTTTGGGCTATTCGCTATCCTTTACAATCTTCCTCGTTCAGCTTCTGTCGGTTGGTATTATGTTGACCAGCAACCGCGGAAAAGGCCTTACGGATATGGTTCTAGGGACCGCAATGATTAACTCGATGTCGCGATATTAACCCTTTGTTCAGCATGGGCTTGGCGCAGACGGTTTGGCTTGCTATCCTTATAGGTAGGAAAACCAGCGAGAGTATATGCGTCATAGCCTTCCAGTAGCCCCACAATTTTATGTGACGGCCCCCCAGCCCTGCCCTTATCTTGAGGGGCGCCGCGAGCGTAAGTTGTTTACTTCGCTTCAGGGGGAGTTCGCACAGGAACTCAATGACAGCCTTTCCAAACAAGGATTTCGGCGCAGTCAAAATGTTTTGTACCGCCCATCCTGTGCGGATTGTTCGGCCTGTATGTCGGCGCGCATCCGTGTGGCAGATTTCAAACCCAACAAGAGCCAGAAGCGCGTCACACGCAAAAATGCTTATCTGAAACGGCAGGCGCGCTCCCCTTGGGCCACCGAAGAACAGTTCAACCTGTTTCAACACTATCTTGAAACGCGCCACTCCGATGGCGGCATGGCGGAAATGGACGTCTTTGAATTCGCGGCCATGATTGAGGAAACCCCCATTCGCAGCCGCGTTGTGGAATATGTAACGCCCGAAGACACCCCCGATGTGGACACCGGCCTGACAGCCGTGTGTTTAACCGATGTTTTTGATGACGGCGTGTCGATGGTCTATTCCTTTTACAACCCGGATTTAGCGCGCAACAGTTTGGGAACGCACATTATTTTAGACCATATTGAGATCGCCCGCGAGGCTGGCCTGCCCTATGTCTATTTGGGGTATTGGGTCCCTAACAGCCCGAAAATGGGCTATAAGGGGCGTTTTTCAGCCTTGGAAGTTTACAAAAATGGTGCGTGGGTCAAAGTCGTTGACCCCGAAGGTTTCAGCCAAGATGACGGCCCAGAATTTGGCGATCAATTGGCCGACCAAGTGGCCCAGATCACCCTACCAAACAGCCGCAACGCCGCGGCACGCCACCCAAATACAGAGTGACGTCTAGCCCTCGGTTCCTCACGGTATCTGTGGATTTAAACGAAAAAGGGCGTCTCAATCGAGACGCCCTTTTCTGTTTTAGTGTCCGTTGAACCTGATCATTTTCCGATAAGGTTTGGAACGATCGTCACAATCGACGGTATGAAGTAGAGAACCGCAAGCGCCCCGACTTGGATCAAGACAAACGGTACGACCCCGCGATAGATGTGTCGCGTCGTGACTTCCTTGGGGGCGACCCCTCGCAAGTAGAACAGTGCGAAACCGAAGGGCGGGGTTAGGAAGCTTGTTTGCAGGTTCACCGCGATCATGATTGTTACCCATTTTGGGTCCATCGTGCCGCCGTAAATCACCGGTCCGACAATCGGGATCACGATATAAATGATCTCGAGGAAGTCGAGCACAAAGCCAAGAATGAACAACACCACCATCACCAGCAAGAACACTTTGAACTCGTCATCAAAGCTGCGCAGGAATTGTTGGATATAGTGCTCACCACCAAAGGAGATCACCACAAGGTTGAGCATTTGGCTGCCGATAAGGATGGTAAACACCATGCTCGTGACCTTGGCCGTTTCGCGCACAATCGGGGTAAGCACCCTGTTGCGGAACAAAACATAACAGGCGAACAGGATGCCAAACATGGCCATCAAGTAAGCTGCAAGCGCCACAAAGTAGGCAACCCAATCCTCAAACGGAACGCTGGAACGTGTGATCCGAAGATCGAAGTTCACCCCAACGAGGATCATCACAACTACGGCGAAAGCCGAAACCAAGATGATTTTACCCGAACCGCCCTGCTCTTGCAGGCGACGATAGGCCGCCAGCAAAAGCGCACCACCCGCGCCAAGCGCCGCAGCCGGTGTTGGGTTGGTGATCCCGCCAAGGATCGATCCCAAAACCGCAATGATCAGAACCAAAGGTGGGAACACCACCCGCAGAAGTTCATTGCGCGCCAACAAGCCAGAGGCATAGCGAACACCATAGGCCAGCATCAACCCGGGAACGGCCAACAAGATTGTTGCCCCCCCGGGGGATGTTGTCGGCGCGATCAAAAATGCGTCGATAATGAAGGCGAGAAGCACCCCTGCGCCGCCAATAACCAAGGGACGTGTATTGGCATATGGTGCCACACCGCGCGCCGTAGTGAGCGCAAGACCCATCAACACAAAGAAGATTGCAATGCCTGTGCCAATTGGTGCGATGCTAGAGATTTTCGCAACGGTTGCTGCTTCATACTCTTCTGGTGTCAGCTCGCGGCTTTTAACAGCCCCGCCAGAGGCCATGATCGCCTCTTGTTGATCAATCGCAAGATCCCAAGCTTCTTGGCCGTGCAAGTTAATCATCGCCGCCTGACAGCTGTCCCCGACATTTGTGCGCAAGCTAGCTGCTTCGGACGCATCGGAATAGCTGTCGACGTTGGTGTTTTGGCTTCCCACGATGTTCGCTTGGCTCAAAAGGATCAAACCACCGATGGCAATCACAGGCATAGCTACGAACCATGTGAGGCTGTTGCGACCACTGCCTTCCGTGTTGGCAACGCCCTCAAAGACAACCGCAGGTGCTTTTAACGGGTTAAACAGCGCATAGATAAACGCATAGCCACCATAAAGAACCGCCAGCATGACCCCCGGAAGGATCGCCGCTTGGAACAGGGTCCCAACCGAAACCACGGCCGCTTCGCCAAGATAAGTCAGCGCATCCGTACAACCCGCTTCCATCGCGCGGGCTTCTTGGGCGGCGGAATAGAGATCCCCCGCCAACGTGCCCAAAAGAACGATAACAATGGACGGCGGGATGATTTGCCCCAACGTCCCAGACGCCGCGATCACCCCCGTTGCAAGCTCAGGCGAGTAGCCGTGGCGCAACATGGTGGGAAGTGACAGGAGGCCCATGGTGACAACTGTTGCCCCCACGATCCCCGTTGACGCGGCAAGAAACGCGCCCACAACCACAACCGAAACCGCCAAACCGCCAGGCAAAGGGCCAAAGACCCGCGCCATAGTTGTCAGAAGATCGTTCGCGATTTTGGAGCGTTCAAGCGTGATCCCCATCAGGACGAACATCAAAACCGCGAGCAGGGTTTCAATGGATTGCCCCGCGAACACCCGCTCGTTCATCCGATTTACGATGAACGACAGGTTGCGGTTCATCGCGGTTTCCCAGCCACCGCCCACGGAGGGGTCGAGATCACTCGGGAAGAGCGGAACCTCAATAACGGGCAAATCCGGATATCGGAACAAAGAGATCACGTCTTGGTGCAACCCTGAGTCGATCAAGGCCCGATAGGCGACCGAACTGGTGTCCACCGAGGCGTGCATCAAAATGCCTGCGCTGTCTAATGCTGCGATAATCCCGAAGGATATCACCCCCGCCCCACCGATGGCAAACGCCACCGGAAAGCCCGAGAGAATGCCCGCAAAGAGGCTGAGGAAGACGATGATTAGGCCGACTTCGACGCCATCGAGTCCAAATAACATAGGTAGTGCCCCTTAAAATTAATGCGTGCCTTCGTAGGCTTCTTCACCCGCGCCAAGCGAGTCACGGTCGAGGTATTTCCCATCACTTTCGGGTCCTTCTTTGCGCTCAAGATAGGAGCGGTAGAAAAACGCGATTGCTTGGAGGAAAACCATACCGGTAAAGGCGACGATAAGGATTTTGAACAAGAAATAGCCGTTGAACCCGTTGGGCGAGAACCCGATGGTTTCGACGTTCCACTTGAGGATTTTGGCTTTCCTCGAGAGCAATTCGATGGTGTCGGTCGCCGAGACTTTCGGGGTCACGAGGTGACGCCACAAGAAGAACCATGCGTACATCCAAACCAGAACCGCGACGGGCATCATAAAGAAGATCGACCCGAACATATCAATTGCGCGTTTAGCGCGGAAACTCACGGCCGAATAGACAAGGTCCACACGTACGTGGCCGCCCTGAACAAAGGTGTAAGACGCACAAAGAGCCACGACCAAAGCATTGTAAAATTTCAACTCTTCGGCCCACCAACTGATGTCGAGGGCCAGTGCGGGACCAAAGCCAAACGTGATTTGGGCTTGAGTGAAAATCCGTTGCACGAACACGATGATAATCTGTTGCAGAACCATCAAAAGGCCGGCCCAAGCAAAGAACCGACCGACACCGTTAGAGATGCCTTCGAGCACCCGCACACAGCCCCACATGAATTGATTTTTCCACATCCCGAAGGCTGTGAGCACGAGAAAGCCGGTGAAGACCACAAAGAAAAACTCAATCGAGCCACCATAGTAGATGAACCGCATAAGCGATGCTTGGTCCGACCAATCGAGCCACATTTGCGGATGCGTTACCGCAAACCCGAAATTGTAGAACGCCATTAGGATGTTCTGAAAGAACCAGACAATGCCATTAAGCATCGAAGTCCCCCTGTTAATTTAATGTCTATGATAACGCCGCTGGTTGCGGGTCAGATTCGGGTTGGGCCTTCCACGAGATCGCAGAAGGCCCTTCCGATAGTGTTAGTGGGGCAAATTAGCCGTTGCCCAGAACACGGGTCCGTTGGTCTACGTAGAAACCATCCGATTTTTGGATCCAAGAAGACGAAGACGCCAAGGATGTTTCAAAGCTCGCACGGATTTTTTGGAACAATGCGTCATCCATGTTTTCGTCCATAACTTCTTTGGAAGCCGTCCCAAATGCATCCCAAACATCATCAGAGAACTGAAGGGTTTTAACACCCTGCGCCTGAAGACGGGCCAAAGCGGCACCGTTGTTTGCGAGCGTTTCGCTCAAGTTATAGTGTGTTGTGGCTTGTGTTGCATAATCAATGATCGCCTGATGTGTTGGCGACAGGGAGTTATACACGTCAAGGTTCATACCAACCGCAAGGCCGGAACCCGGCTCGTGGAAGCCCGCTGTGTAGTACACTTTGGCAACTTCTTGGAAGCCAGCACGTTCGTCCGCAAACGGACCAACCCACTCAAGACCGTCCAAAGCGCCAGACGACAGAGCTTGGTACAATTCACCACCGGGGATATTTTGAACAGACGCGCCCAATTTACCCAGAACTTTACCACCAAGACCCGGCATACGGAACTTTAGGCCGTTGAGATCTTCTGCGGAGTTAATTTCGGAACGGAACCAACCACCAGATTGCGAACCCGAGTTCCCAGCAAGGAAGGAACGCAGGTTGAAGATTTCACCCAGTTCATTGTGAAGGTCTTGACCGCCACCGTGAAGGTACCAGTTGGTCAGTTCTTGTGCTGTGGCGCCAAATGGAACCGCAGTGAAGTAAGCATAACCTGGGTGTTGGCCCAAGAAATAATAGTCAGCCGAGTGATAAAGATCAGCTTGGCCCGAAGACACAGCGTCAAACACTTCCAACGCGCCAACAAGCTCGCCCGGTGCTTTTTTCTCGATGATGAGGTCGCCACCCGAAAGGGTGTTAACAGCGTTCTCAAAGTAGCTCGCAGCGTCGTCAAGAACAGCAAAGCCACGTGGCCAAGATGTTACCATTGTCAAAACGCGTGTGCCCTGAGCGAGCGCGGGTGTTGCGAGTGATGCAGCGGCAGCAGCAGAGCCACCAAGTGCAGATGTCCGTAGGAATGAACGGCGATCCATAAAGGTCTCCTCCCCTTTATAATGTCCGACTCTTTGGTCGGGACATTCGTTAATAGTAGGTGCAGACTACTTAGTTAAGGCCACGCCACAATACCCAGTCCTACGCAGACGGTCAGAAAAAATGACCAAAACCAATATTTTGACCTTTTAATCAACATTGATTCCCGCGCATTCCCTTGAAAGGGTGTTTGACCATCACGCGACTTGGCCTCATTCTCTATCTCACGTGCGAGGTGACTCGCCGCTTAATTAGGATAACTGCCCCCGTTGCGACCCCCGCGTTTCCAAAAACTGTCAGCTTTCGTAAATGGCCTCTCATTTGGCTATGGGCAAAAGCTGTTTATGTTGGCCACCCTGCCCCTTATTCTCGCGACGGCGGCGATTGCAGTTGTGGTAACCAACCAGTCCCGTGAACTGGCGGAATACGAGATAGCACAGTTGGAACGCGAACTGATTGAAGCCAAGAAGTCCGAATTGAAAAATTATGTAAACCTCGCCCGCTCCGCATTCTTCTTTATCTATGGTCGCGCCGCGCCCGACGATTATCAGGCAAAACTGCGGGTCACCCAAATCCTTTCGGCGATGACTTATGGCGACGATGGCAGCTATTTTGTGTTCGACTACGACGGAAATAACCTCGTCTCACCACGCCAAACCTATCTTATCGGGCGCAATTGGGCGGGACTGACAGACCCCGAAGGCACCCCCATTGTCGACGCGTTGATCACACTGGCGCGCACGGGCGCGGGCTATCACACTTATACGTGGGAAAAACCGTCCACTGGCGAAACCAGCCAGATGATCACCTATGTGATTGGGCTGCAAAACTGGCGGTGGGCCGTGGGCACAGGCGTTTTCATTGACGATGTGGTCAAAACAACCGAAGAGGCCCGCGCACAGGTCGGCGACCGAATTCGCCAGACCTTCCTCTATATCGGGGCGATCACCCTTGGCGCCCTCCTTTTGGTGTTTTTATCAGGATTGACCCTCAATATTCGCGAACGCCGTTTGGCCGATGTGAAGCTTAAAAAACTTACGCAACGGGTGTTTGATACTCAAGAAGAAGAGCGCGGCCGTGTGGCGCGCGAATTGCATGACTCCATTAGTCAAATCCTTGTTGGTGTGCGCTATGCGCTGGAACTGACCCGTCGCCGCATGAATAACGGTGATCCCGATGCCGCCGACAGCCTCGATAAGGGCGTGTCGCACCTTAACGGCGCGATCCAAGAAGTCCGCCGAATTAGTCGTGATCTGCGCCCCGGTATGCTAGACGATCTTGGCCTAGGTCCCGCGCTGCAATCTTTGATTAAAGACTTCAGTCTGCGCACCGGTATCAAAACCCAGATCGAAACCGCTGTTTTTCGCAACCGCCTCGACCAAGAAAGCAAAATCGCGCTTTACCGTATCGCCCAAGAAGCCCTGACAAATATTGAGCGACATGCGGGGGCTACGCATGTTAGCCTACGCGTAGGTGGCCATAAAAACGGTGCTTCTCTCGTGATCTCCGATAATGGCCAAGGGATCCCAGAAGCGCGCAAGGACCGAGTTGAAAACGGTATCGGCCTGCGTAATATGCAAGAACGTGTGGATCAACTTGATGGCACCTTTATGATGAATTCAACCAGCGATGGCACAACGATCGAAGTGCAAGTGCCCTTTAGCCACCTATTGCCCCCAGACCGATAATCCTAGGAGTCCAAATGAGCGACACGCCCCAAGTCACACCCACGCGCGTTTTGATTGTCGACGATCACCCGATGGTCGCGGAGGGCATTCAGTCTATTCTTGAGACCTATGACGATATTACGGTTGTAGGCTGCCTGAGCAATGGGCGAGAAGTTATTGAGAAAATTGATGAATTCTCGCCTGACGTCATCCTGCTTGATCTTAATATGCCCGAGGTAAACGGGCTATCCGCCACCGAAATCCTTTTGGAAACGCACCCGAACACCCGCATTTTGATCCTGTCGATGCACGACACGCCCGAGTATATTTCGACCGCGCTCTCTGCGGGGGCAAAAGGCTATATTCTCAAGGATGTCCCGACCGAAGAAATCAAAGTCGCCATAGATACGGTGATGGCAGGTAACCAGTATCTTTGCCCCGGTGCAACATCGTCAATTGAGCCTAAAACCACCGATGGCCGCGTCCCCCTTACGAGTCGCGAGCAAACGATCCTGTTGGAATTGGCCCAAGGGCGCAGCAACAAAGAGGTCGCGATCAGCTTGGATATTTCCGTGCGCACTGTTGAAACGCATCGCAAGAATATCAAACGAAAACTGGGGATTAGTTCGACCGCTGGCCTGACGCGCTACGCCATGGAGCAAGGCGTCCTGCAAGGGACAGGCGTGCCGTTCTAAGCTTTTTCAACGCTTAAAACGGCTGTCATTCCGTTGCGGGCTAAAAAATACCATGTGTGCCCCATAACTTTTTGGAGGTCACGAGTTTCGTTAATGGAGCCTTCATTATAACGACATAGATTGTGGAAAACGTATGCAGTTAGGATGCCACCCTTATGTCGATCTCGCAAAAATTTTCGCCCCCAAACGCCTCGAAAATAACGTCCTATTCTGATGGGTCTCGGTCCAAGAAGAACGCCGATTCCTTTCAAAAGGATCGCGAAATCTTGGATCAAATTACCCTGACGCGCTCGGAGGCTCTGCAAATGAGTCTGCGCGTGATGGCCATCGTTGCCGCGCCATCAAGTAAAGATCGCGACGTGAGTATCGAGGAATTCAACGCCTACCAAGAAAAGTATCTTAAGACGCTTGGGCTTTTGTTTGGCAAAGAAAATATCCTTGACCTTCCCCAAGATAAACTCGACTGGATTAGACAAATCGCCTCACAGGATGGCGAGTTGCGCCAACGTGTTTTGTCGTGCGGAGAACGGATCAAGTCGTTGGGAACGCGTCTTGCGGAAGGGAACATTCCAACCTATCGCGAAGCCTCCCAGTTCTATGAAGCCATTTTTCCCGCTACATATGAAAGTATGAACGTGATTACAGAGGCTCTTTGGGGCGATCTAGAGTTGAAAAAAGGCGACATCGACGGGGCACGTCAGACGCTCACCTCCGCGTTTAACGATATTCGCAAAATTTCCACCTCCATTCGCCTGACAGCCATTAACGCGTCCGTAGAAGCAGCACGGGCTGGAGATGCAGGGCGGGGATTTTCGGTCATTGCCAGTGAAGTAAAAACCCACGCAGAAGGTATCCAAGCGGCCACAGACAACGCGCAAAGCGTGATTAGCACCCTAATCAACTAACCTCGCCTTACTTAAAATTCCAATTTACCATCGCATTTTGCAACTTTACGCAACTATTTTACATTGCCGCGACACTTTAATCGCGTTTTCGGTGTTGACGCCCCCTTTTCCCGTGATTAATGTCTCTCTACACGCAAAGGAGCTTAGGCAATGTTTTCTATTGTCATTCTAGTCAGAAAGATGCGCATGGGCCGGTAACGGTACACCATTATGGAACCCATGCGCCCTCGGAAATTTCCGGGGGCTTTTTTGTTGCAACACCATACACGCAGATCGCGTGAACATCGGAGAGAAACATGACACGGCAGATGACCGGCGCAGAAATGATTGTTCAAGCCCTTAGGGATCAAGGCGTAGATACCGTCTTTGGCTATCCCGGCGGCGCCGTCCTACCAATCTACGATGCCATTTTTCAACAAAACGACATTCAACATATTCTGGTGCGCCATGAACAGGGCGCGGTTCACGCCGCCGAAGGATATGCGCGCAGCACCGGAAAACCGGGTGTCGTTTTGGTAACGTCCGGCCCTGGGGCCACAAATGCAGTAACCGGTTTGACGGACGCTTTGCTGGATTCCATCCCACTTGTGGTTTTGACCGGCCAAGTGCCGACATTCATGATCGGAACCGACGCGTTCCAAGAAGCGGATACCGTTGGCATCACCCGCCCCTGCACCAAACACAACTGGTTGGTAAAAGACACCGACAAACTTGCCGAAACGTTGCACCAAGCCTTCCATGTTGCGACCAGTGGTCGCCCAGGACCGACGCTTGTGGACATTCCCAAGGACGTTCAATTTGCAACGGGCACTTATACGCCGCCGCAGAAGGCGAAGGTTGATCACTACCAACCCAACCTAAAAGGCGACAAAGAGGCCATTACGGCAATGGTTGAACTGCTCGAAACTGCCAAACGCCCGATCTTCTACACGGGTGGCGGCGTTATCAACTCAGGCCCCGCCGCCAGTCAGCTGCTGCGCGAATGGGTTGCAGCAGCAAACATTCCTGTAACGTCCACCCTCATGGGCTTGGGTGCCTATCCGGCGTCAGGCAAAAATTGGCTCGGCATGTTGGGCATGCACGGGTTGTATGAAGCCAACATGGCGATGCATGATTGCGACGTGATGATCAACATTGGTGCGCGGTTTGATGACAGGATCACCGGCCGTCTCCAATCGTTTAGCCCAAAAAGTACCAAGGTTCACATCGATATTGACCCGAGTTCGATTAACAAAGTGATCCGTGTCGACGTTCCCATTTTGGGCGATATCGGCCATGTGCTTGAAGATGCTTTGAAAATTTGGAAAGCGCGCGGCAGTAAAACAAATGTCGGGGCATTGGCAACTTGGTGGGCACAGATCGACAAATGGCGTGCGCGCAGTTGTCTTACGTACAAAAATTCTGAAACCATCATCAAGCCGCAATATGCGCTGCAACGCCTTGAAGCGCTTACAAAAAAATATGACCGCTATATCACCACCGA
Organism: Falsihalocynthiibacter sp. S25ZX9; assembly: GCF_041205405.1. Lineage (NCBI taxonomy): Bacteria > Pseudomonadati > Pseudomonadota > Alphaproteobacteria > Rhodobacterales > Roseobacteraceae > Falsihalocynthiibacter > Falsihalocynthiibacter sp. S25ZX9. The sequence continues at coordinate 38,645 of NZ_JBGFCD010000012.1, read as the reverse complement.
AGTTGGTCAGCACCAAATGTGGGCCGCACAATTCCTTGGGTTCGAGGATCCAAACCGGTGGATGACCTCCGGCGGATTGGGCACAATGGGCTATGGTTTACCCGCGTCAGTTGGCGTGCAGGTTGCCCATCCCGATAGTCTGGTGATTAACGTCGCGGGCGAAGCGAGTTGGTTGATGAATATGCAAGAGATGGGAACCGCAATTCAATATCGCCTGCCCGTCAAACAGTTCATCCTCAACAATGAGCGTTTGGGCATGGTACGCCAGTGGCAGGAATTGCTGCATGGCGAACGGTATAGTCATTCGTGGAGTGAAAGCCTGCCAGATTTTGTGAAGCTGGCCGAGGCCTTCGGGGGCAAGGGTATTCGCTGCTCCGATCCTGCGGATTTGGACGAAGCGATCATGGAAATGTTGGCCTATGACGGGCCCGTTATTTTCGATTGTATGGTCGAGAAGCACGAAAACTGTTTCCCGATGATTCCGTCTGGTGCCGCGCACAATGAAATGTTGATGGGTGATGCTGACACGCAAAATGCTATTGGAAACACTGGCGCGGTTCTCGTTTAAGAAAGGTCGATAAATGTCTGTTCTAAAGATTAAAAAAGGCGCATCCAAGCACTCGGCTTATGACTTAAAAGACCCGAATGCTGATGTCATTGAAACGCATACTCTAGCCTGTGTTGTTGAAAACGAGGCGGGTGTTTTGGCGCGGGTCATCGGCCTGTTTTCGGGGCGTGGATATAACATCGACAGCCTCACAGTGGCCGAAGTTAACCACGAGTTTCACCGCTCGCGTATCACTATTGTCACCTCGGGAACCCCACAAGTTATCGAGCAAATCAAAGCGCAACTTGGGCGGATCGTGCCCGTTTACCGAGTCAATGATTTGACAGTCGAAGGCCCGAGTGTTGAGCGCGAATTGGCGCTTTTCAAAGTGGCCGGAAATGGCGAAAAACGTGTTGAAGCCTTACGTTTGGCCGATATTTTTCGCGCCAATGTCGTTGATAGCACGCTCGACAGCTTCATTTTTGAGATGACCGGCACAAGCGAAAAAATTGACGCTTTTGCAGAGCTTATGCGCCCGCTTGGGTTGGTTGAAACTGCGCGAACGGGCGTTGCCGCCCTTGCACGTGGTGGGGAAAAATAAGCTGGCTTTTTTAAACTCTTTAAACAAAAAACAAACGCGTTTTTAAACATTAGAAAGCCGAGGTTTTATCCTCGGCTTTTTGCATTTTCCTCGAATTCACACTCGTGGAAAGGAAAAAGGGGAGCCCAAAGGCTCCCCGAGTTTCGCTTATCAGGCTCATCATTCGTACCGCCCGGTATTCTGCCTGCGGCCTGATCCGCGTCAAGGGCGAGCGCACCCGCCCCGGAATTCCCCCGACCCGAAGGTCGAGGAGGTTTTCTAGCTACACCCAGATGTTCCGCCACAGGTGTTGCATTTCATACAGGTGCCATTGCGCACCAGTGTGTAGTTTCCGCAATCACCACAGGGATCGCCCTCGTAGCCTTGCATTTTTGCTTTCGAACGCAGGTCCATTTGGCCCAGGCCGGTTGAAACAGTTCCGGACGAAATCGACGTCGTTGTCGCCGTGGAAACCTCTGGAACAAGGGACCTCAACGTGGCGATTGGATCGGCGAAATCGCTCAATGCAGTTGCCCCCGCGCCGCCCTGAAGGACAATTAACTCTTGGGGAAACCGCTTGCGCAAATAGCCTGTAGAGCTGATTTGTTTCAAAACCTCCAAGGACTTGGACGCTGCAGCTTCACTCACAGTCTGCACGTTTGAGACGCCCTCCTGATCGCCGCGACCAATGTCGTCAAAACTTGCGCCCTCTGGTTTGACATGCGCGAGGTCGGTGCGATCCAAGTAGGAAATAGCCAATTCGCGGAAGATGTAGTCAAGGATCGAGGTCGCGCTTTTAACGCTGTCGTTGCCTTGAACCATGCCAGCGGGTTCGAATTTCGTAAACGTAAAGGCATCGACGAATTCTTCGAGAGGCACACCATATTGCAGGCCAACCGAGACCGCGATGGCGAAATTATTCATCATTGCGCGAAAGCCTGCGCCTTCTTTGTGCATATCGATAAAGATTTCACCAAGATTGCCGTCTTCATATTCGCCAGTCCGCAGATACACTTTGTGGCCGCCGACATTGGCCTTTTGGGTATAGCCTTTGCGCCGCTGAGGCATCTTTTCGCGGTGGCTTTTGATGATCTCTTTGATGATGATCTTTTCGACAACTTTCTGCGCCAAAACAGCAGCTTTTTCCCGTTGGGAACCGCTTTCAAGAATGTCTTGCGCCTCCTCGTCGTCCTCAACCAAAGCAGAGGCCAAAGGTTGCGACAGTTTGGATCCATCACGGTACAGCGCGTTTGCCTTGATCCCGAGCGACCAGCTCAACTCATAAGCTTTTTGACAGTCCTCAATCGTAGCATCGTTCGCCATGTTGATGGTTTTGGAAATCGCACCCGAGATAAAGCTTTGTGCCGCCGCCATCATATAGATGTGGCTGTTAACACTAAGGAAACGCTTACCAATTTTTCCGCAAGGATTGGCGCAATCGAAGATTTCGTAGTGTTCTTCTTTGAGGTGCGGCGCGCCTTCAAGGGTCATTGTTCCGCAAACATGGTCGTTCGCTGCGTCGATTTCCGCGCGCGTGAAGCCAAGGTGGCGCAGCAGATCGAAGCTTGAGTCATTCAGTTTTGCGACGGGAATTCCGAGCGTCTTGGTGCAGAATTCTTCGCCCAACGTCCATTGGTTAAACACGAACCGAATGTCAAAGGCGCTTGGCAGCGCTGCTTCGATTTTATTCAATTCGGCCTGACCAAAACCGTGCCCAATGAGGGAGGTGTGGTTGATGCTTGGGGCGTTACCAATGCTGGCGTGGCCAACCGCATAGCTGATAATTTCTTCAATATGCGCCGAGCCATAACCTTGTTTTTCGAGGGCCGCGGGAACAGATTGGTTGATGATTTTAAAGTAGCCACCACCTGCGAGTTTCTTGAATTTCACCAGCGCGAAATCAGGTTCAATCCCCGTGGTGTCGCAATCCATAACGAGGCCGATGGTGCCCGTCGGCGCAATAACCGAGACCTGCGCGTTGCGATAGCCGTGCTTCTCGCCAAGGCGCAGAGCTTCATCCCAAGCGGAAGTGGCCAAGTCGATTAGGCGCATGTCGGGACAGTTTTTGTGATCGAGCGCGAGGGGTTTGATATCAAGCCCTTCGTAGCCGTTTACCTTGCCATAGGCTGCGGTGCGGTGATTACGGATGACGCGCAGCATATGCTTGGAGTTTTTCTCGTATTTCGAAAACGCGCCCAGTTCGCCCGCCATTTCGGCGGAGGTCGCATAGGCAACCGCCGTCATGATCGCCGTCAAAGCGCCGCAAAGCGCGCGGCCTTCGTCGCTGTCATAGCCAAAGCCCATGTTCATCAGCAAACCGCCGATGTTGGCATAACCAAGGCCCAACGTGCGGAAATCATAGGAGCGTTGCGCGATTTCTTTGGAGGGGAATTGCGCCATGGTGACCGAAATTTCCAACGTGATGGTCCAAAGACGCGTGGCGTGCATATAGTCTTCAGCTTGGAATTCGTCGTCCTTAAGGAAGGTGAGCAAGTTCATCGATGCAAGGTTACAGGCCGTGTCATCGAGAAACATATATTCGGAACAAGGGTTTGAGCCGCGGATCGCACCATCTTCGGGGCATGTGTGCCAAGCGTTAACGGTGTCGTGGTATTGGATGCCCGGATCGGCACAGGCCCATGCGGCATGGCCAACTTGTTCCCAAAGGTCGCGAGCTTTGATTGTCTTGGTGACAGCGCCGTCGGTGCGGTTGATCAGGTCCCAATCGGTGTCTACTTCCACCGCTTTCAAGAAGGCGTCCGTGACGCGGATTGAGTTGTTTGAATTTTGGCCAGAAACGGAGCTATAGGCTTCGGAATCCCAGTCAGTGTCGTAGGTTGGGAATTCAATGCTATCATAGCCTTGGCGGGCATAATCCAGAACGCGCTTCACATAAGTCTCTGGGATCGCAACTTTTTTCGCAGCCCGCACGGCGTCTTTTAGAGCGTCGTTCTTTTTGGGTTCATAGGCATCTTGGACGGCACCATCCCAAAGTTTAATTGCCGCAAAGATCGCGTTCAGCTTCTCTTCGTGCATTTTGGAACCCGCCACAATGGAGGCAACTTTTTGCTCTTCAAGAACCTTCCAGTTGATGAATTCCTCGATATCTGGGTGGTCGGCATCGACGATCACCATTTTGGCCGCGCGACGGGTTGTGCCGCCGGATTTGATCGCCCCTGCGGCGCGGTCACCGATTTTTAGGAAGCCCATGAGGCCAGATGAACTGCCGCCGCCCGATAGTTTTTCGCCCGCCGACCGGAGGGACGAGAAGTTGGTGCCAGTGCCAGAGCCGTATTTAAACAGACGTGCTTCGCGGACCCAAAGGTCCATGATACCGCCCTCGCCCACCAGATCGTCGGCCACGGATTGGATGAAGCACGCATGCGGTTGCGGATGTTCGTAGGCGGAGGTTGAGAGGGTTAATTCGCCCGTTTTATAGTCGACATAATGGTGGCCTTGGCCCGGTCCATCGATGCCGTAGGCCCAGTGCAGGCCCGTGTTAAACCATTGTGGAGAGTTGGGGGCGGCGCGTTGGCTGGCGAGCATATGGCGCATTTCGTCGTAATAGGCGCGCGCATCGGATTCTGCCGAAAAATAGCCACCCTTCCAACCCCAATAGGCCCAAGCCCCGGCCAGACGGTTAAAAACCTGCTTGGCGCTAAGTTCACTGGTTGTGCGTTCGGATTTAGGGAGTTTTTCGAGCGCCTTTTCGTCAGGAACCGAGCGCCAAAGAAACTCAGGGACACCCTTTTCTTTCACTTTTTTCAGGGCGACAGGCACACCCGCCTTGCGAAAGTATTTCTGGGCAATGACGTCGCTAGCGACTTGGCTCCACTTAGCGGGCACTTCAATGTCTTTGAGTTGGAACACAATTGTACCATCTGGATTGCGAATTTCCGACAGTGTTTCGGTGAATTCTATATCCGCATAAGCGTCTTTTCCGGATTTGGTAAATTTGTGTTCGATTTTCATGTCTTTGCCCCGTCGCTGACCCTGCGGTCTCGTTTTAAAGTGCAAACCAAACCCACATACCGTGATGAAGCTTGATCCCAAATTCGTGCTGGTCGGTGAAGAAAAAGGAGTGAAAACCCGCCAATGATCATGCAATCAACGGCGTAAGCGCGATTTGAAAATTTAATTTCGCTCTTAAACTTGTCTCTGTCCCTTTTGCCGCTCTGCCACTAAATCTTGTGGCATCCCCGACCGGCACCCACAAGGTGGCGTATTTGAAGCCATTCGGTCAACGCAAATATTTGACTTATCCACTGGTTTTTTTCGTTGACCTGAGCGGATTTTCGGGACGGGTGGCCTCATTTTGATTCTAATGGTTAATTTATTTTTTGCCCGCTTATTGAGCCGGTTTTGGAATTGTTCAATAGATCGGCTGAGTTAGGGAATTGGACTGAGAAACTGGGTGAAGTTATCCACAGCAGAGAGTATTAACAGAAGCCTAAATTCGAAAGATGGCCGAAGCGCCCCTCTCGCGATTGATTCCTAAAAAATGATTACCACCTAGGGTAGTTCTCTCTAAAATCTGTTCTAATTTAGTATCACTTTGGGTTTTGAACTCACACGACGCAAGACGGGGGCACCTTATGGGACCCCCGTTGTGATTCTCGCCAGTGAAACGTTAATGGATCAAACTGGCCAAATAGGTGCCATAGGCATTTTTGCCATAGGTCTTGGCGTGAACGGCCATCATCCCAGCATCAATCCACTTGTTCTCAAATGCAATCTCTTCGGGACATCCCACCTGCATCCCTTGGCGCAATTGTAGGGTCCGCACGAAATTTCCGGCGTCCAACAGGCTGCCATGGGTGCCTGTATCGAGCCACGCAAACCCGCGCCCCATGGTTTCAACCGTCAGCGAGCCGTCCTCAAGGTAGGTCTCCAGGAGGCTGGTGATTTCCAATTCACCCCGCGCGGAGGGTTGTACTTGATGCGCACGCCTTGGCGCATCCCCATCGAGGAAATACAGGCCCGTCACCGCGTAGTTCGACGGTGGGTTCTTTGGCTTCTCGATGATTTCATTAGCGTTTCCATCCACGTCAAACCCAACCACACCATAACGCTCCGGATCGGCGACGTGGTAACCAAACACCGTTCCTCCTGTGTTTTTCTCATCGGCGCGTTCCAAAATCTCCGGAAGCCCGTGGCCAAAAAAGATGTTGTCACCAAGCACCAAAGCCGATGGCGCCCCCGCAAGAAAGTCCTCAGCGAGGATATAGGCCTGCGCCAACCCGTCCGGATTTTCTTGCACGATATAGGTCAGCGATAGGCCCCACTGGCTGCCGTCGCCAAGCGTGCGGATAAATTGGTCTTGGTCGTGCGGCGTTGTGATGATCGCAATTTCGCGTATGCCCGCGAGCATCAAAACCGACATCGGATAGTAAATCATCGGCTTATCATAAATCGGTAGAAGTTGTTTCGAGACTCCAACAGTAATGGGGTAAAGGCGCGTGCCGGAACCGCCCGCGAGAATAATGCCCTTACGTTTTGTCATAATTACTGGTCCAATTTATTTAGTGTTTTAGTCAATGAGGCGCGCCAATCTGGGCGCTCAAGGGTGAAAGCGGACAAATCATAACAATTCATCCGCGAGTTTTTCGGCCTTTTTGCGGGGGTCGGATAGGCCGTTGAGGGAATATCCTGAACCGCGCAGGTGATGCCAGTTTGGTGGAAAATTTCCCGCGCAAAATCCGCCCAACTTACGTCGGGGGCCCCCGCGAAATGATAGGTCCCAGATTTTCTTGGGTCCTGCGCTAGTTGTTGAACGATGTCAAAACAGGCCGCCGCGATATCCTGTGCGGCGGTGGGGCCGCCGACCTGATCGGCCACGATGTTTAAGCTGTCGCGTTCCCGTCCAAGGCGCAACATGGACTTCACAAAGTTGCTGCCATGCTCGGAGAAAACCCAACTTGTTCGCAGGATTGCGTGGGTCGGATTTGCCGCCCGCACCGCCTCTTCGCCCGCAAGTTTTGTTGCCCCATAGATATTTAGCGGACCGGTGGTGTCCTCTGGCGATCTAGGACTGTCGCCCGCGCCATCAAAAACATAATCCGTCGAAATTTGGACGAAAGGAATATTCAAATCACGACAGGCAACGGCCATCGCCCCTGCCGCTGTCCCGTTGATCGCCTGTGCGATTTCGGGCTCATCCTCAGCCTTGTCCACATTCGTATAGGCCGCAGCGTTGATCACCCCAAGCGGTGCACGGTCCCGAATAATCCGCGCACAGCCTTCTGGATCACTGAGATCGGCCTCGTCCCGTCCAAGGCAAACCACCCCCGCAAGTTTCGACAATTCGCGCCCGACTTGACCCGTTTTGCCAAAAACCAGAATCACGATTTTGTCCCAAGGCGCGCGCCAACCCCGTCGCGGTTTTGCAACGCCGACCACCAGTCTTGATTATCCAAATACCAATCAACGGTTTTGGCGATACCTTCTTCAACGGTCACCGAAGGGCGCCAGTTGAGTTCGGTGCGGATGCGCGTTGGATCAATCGCATAACGCAAATCATGTCCGGGGCGATCGGCAACAAAGCTGATCAAATCGGCATGGGGCGCGTTTGAGGGGCGGCGTTGATCGAGCACCCCGCAAATCATTTTGACGAGATCCAAATTAGTGGCTTCGTTTTCGCCGCCGACATTATAGCTTCGGTTTAGCACGCCCTTTTCCAACACACACAAAAGCGCGTCGGCGTGGTCTTCAACATAGAGCCAGTCGCGGACGTTTTCGCCCGTTCCGTAAACAGGGATCGCCTCCCCCGCGAGCGCCTTCAGGATCACCACGGGAACCAGCTTTTCGGGGAAGTGGTACGGGCCGTAATTATTGGAGCAATTGGTCATCACAACGGGTAAACCATAGGTTTCGGCCCATGCGCGCACAAGGTGGTCACTCGCGGCCTTAGACGCTGAATACGGCGAGTTTGGCGCATAGGGCGTGTCTTCGGTGAACTGCCCTTCGGCCTCCAGCGAACCAAAAACCTCATCGGTTGAGATATGGTGAAAACGGAAGCCCTCGGGCTTGCCCGCCCCTTCCCAATAGGCCCGCGCGGCCTCAAGAAGGATATACGTTCCAGTAATATTGGTCTGGATAAACGCCCCAGGTCCGTCGATCGAGCGGTCCACGTGGCTCTCGGCGGCAAGATGCATCACAGCGTCGGGCTTATGCGCAACCAGAATGCGATCCATCGCGGCGCGGTCGCAAATATCGGCGTGCTCGAAGGCATAGAGAGGGTTTTCGGATACGCTTGCGACGTTTTCCAAACAGGCCGCGTAGGTCAACGCATCGACATTCACAACTTCATGGCCGCGCGAAACCGCCAAGCGCACAACTGCGGAGCCAATAAATCCTGCGCCGCCCGTAACCAAAATTTTCATGCTCTAACCTTTATATTCAAATGGGCTGTCGAAGGTGCTAAACACCTGTGCAGCCAAGTCTTTTTCCGAAAGAACCGGAGCCGCCACATCAAGGGGCCACGTCACGCCACAACTGTCCCACCGCACCGCGCCATCACATTCGGGCGCGTAATAGTCGGTACATTTATAGACAATTTCCGTATCCGGCTCCAAGGTCATGAACCCATGCAAAAAACCCGCCGGTACAAGAAGCTGTTTGCCGTTTTCAAAGCTCAATATTTCGCATGCCCACTGGCCATAGGTCGGCGAGCCTTTGCGAATATCAACGGACACGTCAAACAAGCTACCTTTGCCACAGCGGACCAACTTGTCTTGCGCATGGGGTGGCGCTTGAAAATGCAGCCCGCGCACAGTGCCTGTTTGCGATGAAAGCGAGTGGTTGTCTTGGACGAAATCATACGCCAACCCCGCCGCCTCGAATGCACGTTTAGAATAGCTTTCGCTAAAAAAGCCGCGATGGTCGCCAAAACGATCTGGCGTGATCACGAGTACACCTGATAATTCGGTTTGAGCAATATCCACGGGGGCCTCTTAGGTCTAAGTGATGGTTTTCGCGTCAATACCGCGAAAACACGCGATTGCCCAGCTTTATCAAATCCATATAGAAGCGGCCAGCCTCAAGCGCCAAATGGCAGGACAAACTCAGCTGCCGCAAAGTTCAAATGAGGTATAGCAATTCCCCCGCCCTATTTGATTTCGCGGCCCGCCCACCAAAGGCGGTCTTCGATCATGAAAAGAGTTGCGCTATCTTTTTTCTCTGGGCGATTAAAAGCGATGCTGAGGACAGCGGTGTTCGTCCGCGCCCACTTTCGGGTTAGGTCTTCGCACTCACTTCGAGACCCATCTGTTTGCGCTCGGCACTCCAGAAATTTTTCACTTTGGGCCGCTTGAATGTTCGCATTATCGCGGGGAGTTATACCGAAATATGTTGGCCTTGAAAAAGCCATTCCCTCGACGGAAATTGTGGCTGAGCCAGCGTGGGTAATTCCGCCACCCATGTCGTCTAGGAGTATGTAGCCTCCGGTAGAAAACGGTCCTTCATCGTCGTCGGCGGGGGTTTCAACAAGAAAACCACAGGCGCTTGGCGCATACCAAAGCACATAACGATCTGTGTTTACTGTTTTAGAATTAGTTTCCCAAAGAGAAATATTTCCTTGCTCGGGACTCTCCTGAACATTCGCCAGCCTCAGTCTGGGATATTCGTCCCCGCAGGTCTTTTGAATGCCAAAGGGAAAGTAGGGTTCCATTCGCAAAACTATACTCTTCGCAAAACGGGTATCTGGATAAAGGTCGGAATTATCTAGAGGTGCTTCTTTTGCGGGAGCGGGAGTTTCGGTCTCGTTCGGAACACAAGCACTCAGCACAGCCACGGCAAGAACTGTCAGGGAAAGCCTTGCCCAAAATCCACCTATCCTAAACATAGCGTCCTCCAACAAATTTTTATCCAATACCCGTAAGCTGCGTTAGGTTTCTGCTTCAGCTGTCCGGATGAAGCGAAAGTCTAATGTGAGCCGTGTGAGGAAGCAATCATCTGACTGTTGTCGCGGTCCAACACATGACGTTTCCGTCTTCTTCATCTAGCCTTTGCCCTGTTTCCACAAAACCGTTTCGAGCAAGGACGATCCGGGAAGCGGTGTTGTCGATACTGCATTCCGCTGTCACTTCTCGAACCCGGTCGTCGTCCCTCGCCCATGTCAAAAGCTCAGCCAACCCACGACTGACTGCGCCTTTCCTTTGACGTGTGGGGGCAATGCCAAATCCGATCTCGAGACGTCCATCTGCGTGTGGCTTCACAACGGAGCAAATGCCCACGACTTCACCATCTTCGACGAACATCCAGGCCGCTGGGACAAAGTCGAGAGCGATGGAAGAAGCGAGTGAGCGCAACATTTCAAGAACGGCCACAGGAGCCACCTGACTATCAGGGAGACCTAAACCGCGCGGCGAACCGCCTCCAATTATTTGGTGAAAATCGTTATCATCCATCGCAATTAGCATTCTATTTCTCTCGTTCTCGCACCTTTTGGTGCACGCTTTAGTGAATTGTCCCGTCGTTTAAGACATTCAGAAACGGGGAAGGCTCGCGAAATAACTTTTACAGCGACGCTTCAACATCTAAATTTTGGGGGAAGCGATTTCATTCCCTCCCAAAACGCGCCAGAACCGAAATGTAATGATATATAATTACATTCAACCACTTAGCGTTTAAAATTATCAGGGCACAACGGAAATAAATCAGGAATGTGATAGGCCGCATTTGTCCCCCCTATTTGGATTCAATGTTGCTGAGAAGAGAGCTTTCACGCGCCGGATCACGATCAAAACGCACGACTTCGCCTGTTAGGGGTGCAATCAATCGGGCACCTTTTACCAATAAATGGTCATCATCAGGGTAATGGTTTACACCTTTCAAAGTGATGAAACAACTTCCTGTATTAGCATCACAGAGCGCGTCTGCGACAGAAACAACCCGTATCCTGTCGTTCCCACGAGCACGTTTTTCAAACAAATCCACGATGGGAGAACTCCGCTCCAAGTATCGCTCATACGATGTCGTCAACTCACCCTCAGGCACCGTTTCTAACATCCGTTGCTTTGCTAAAGTCATAGGTACGTTCCAGCCCGCCTCTGGAATTGGCGCCCCGAGCACGACATTGAGTTGCGCAGACAGTTCATTTATCCGAAGTTCAATAAGTGAATGAACTCTCTTTCTGCGATCCGCACTATCCCATCGCCAAAACGAATGAATGCTATCCTCAAGGGCTTTTTCTACAACTTCTAAACAGCGAAAATTTAATGGCATTTTATAGTGCTGGAAGCCAACCAACCGTGCGCAATTTGGAAGACTAGCAGTATAAACTGAAGGGGTCCGACACAACTGGACAGCGTGCTCAGGTGTATCCAACACAAGTGAATGGATACGCGAATGACGAAGCGACGGGATTTTTCAGACAAGTTAAAGGCTGCTGTGGCGCTTGAAGCGTTGCGCGGGGACAAGACAGCCAAGCGCTAGCTGCATCCTACACAGGTGAGTACGTGGAAACGGCAGGCGATTGAGGGCATGGCAGGCGTCTTCTCAAATAAGGTTAGGAAGGCTGAGAACAAGGATGGTGAGATCAAAGACCTTCACGCAAAGATTGGTCAGCTGGCGCTTCTCGGGGTGCCCCCCCTGCCGGCCAACGGGTAGAGAACGATTTTTGTCACAGGGTCTAATGCAATGTGCCCGTTAGAACGCCGCGAGATGATCCGCCGGTCATCGATCTATTCCATGCCGGTTAGCTTTGCCCCCGCAGCGTGGCGGTTCAGTTTGCGCCGATTGCGGTTTTGGAGGTTTTAACGGGGAGACGCGGAACATTGGAGGAGCTTGCCGAGCTTGTGGCGCCGCAGTTTCATGCGAAACCTAATCGAGTGAATTTTGTGGTAAGTCGTGGAGGGAGGAGCTTGGGTGTTTTGCATACTGGTCAATCTGGTCGTATTGTAGACTAATCTTGGTACATCTTCTTCATTTCATCGGAAAACTCTACGTCCTAAAATCTTAAGTAACCTGGTGCGCGGGGCGGATTTAGTGTGATTTTCGGATTACTGTCCAACACAGATCTAGCTTGCAAGAACGGTGCAGGTCTTCGGCCTGTTGCCCGAAGCCGATCAAGGTAAGAACTGCTAATCTTAAGACCATCCGTTAAACTGCTTAAGAAATTTCTTGGTGGTCTTCGTATTCCCACATTCCAAACCGCGCTAGTCTATGTGCAACTTCGTCCCAGCCTTTGCCTGTCGTTTCCGCGCATAGTTTTTCGATCATAGACCTAATCTTTTCCCAATCGTATTCTGCAACCACAAGCATGTGTCTACCGAATACCCCAAAATCCCCAAAATCTTGGTTGATTGACTTGGAAGCTATCCATTGTGGTGTACAAACGAAAAAGGTGAAATTATCAAAAGAGCTGCCTTTCTCTGGCCCAATCGAAGCTTCAATGTTGAAACCGAACGTATCTTTGATATCTGGCCAATATGTGCGTTCATCGATATCTATCGATGCAAGTGATTTGAGTTCGGCTTTCACATTTATATTCCTATTCGGATACGTCGAGGTGCGCATTTGATCTTACGATCCATTTCCCCTTAATAAGTACCCTTGTCTCAAAATTTACTTGAAGGCCAGTGTTAGTAAACGGACTATCCTTTGGGATTGGGGAGCGGAAAGTCCTCATTTTGTCCGCACTAACGAGTGTTTTACCGTCACTTGCTACGTGATGACCTAGTCCAACTTACGCCTGCCCAAGTTCCCCCAATTCTGCTCTTGTAGCACTACCCGCCACTGTAAGGTTACCTTGCCCTAGTTGGGAATCTTCACGCAATACCCCCTGTTTTTGGGTTGCAGTCAGTGCCTTATTTGTAGCTTTTTTAGTTGCTGAGCTTCCAATCGTTTTTGTCACGCTCATGATTGCTTGCAGTGTTTTAGTGATGAAGCCCAGACCCACTTCTACTACCGCGAAACCAGAATCCGCCACACTGTCTACGTAGCGGCCGTCCTCAATTGCCCTTGTCATGTCCGCGGAGCGTTACATCCTTGGAACCACAACTTTCGCAACATCTGTAGTATAATTTGCAATTGTGTTTGCGCTTTCTGCCGCACCGAACAACCCATCTGAATCCCCAGTTAAAACAAATTCACCAATTCCTGCACCTATGTTGACGGCTTGGTCGAACCACCCAATTTCATTCCCATTTGGATCGATTTTATTAGTCGGATCGTTAAAGCTATACGAATACCGATTGGTCCCCACACCTGGCAGCGCAGGATCAAATCAGTCTGGCTGGATGAACATGGCGAGTTCGGGGGCGTAGTATCTGGCGTTGAGGTATTGCAGGCCGGTGTCGGCATCAAAGCGTTCGCCGATGAAGCCTTTGGTTTCCGCGGGATCGAGGGAAGCGACAATATCGTCGGCTTCACCAATGGGTGCATAGATCGATCGTTTGGCAATGCTTCCAGTGCAATCCGTCACAAGGCGCACGGAGGCGAGTTGATCGCTGTGCATATAGCTGACCTTGGCGCCGTTTTGGCCCGTTTTATAGGAGAGGCGGACGCCACTGAGGGGGCGCACGAGGATGGGTTTCTATTTCCCCCGACTTGCGCAGATCCACGCCGCCAAAATAAAAGGTCACTTCGCCGCCCACCATTTTGGATAAGCGCGTGCCGTCGGCTGCATATTTATAGGCCGTTGTGACGCCATCCATGGTGACCGATTTAGGCTGGTTCTCGCCATCGTAGGTCATGATTTTGCCATGCAGACCCTGCTTCATGTTGCCATTCGCATCATTGGTGAAGGTCTCAGGGTCAACTTTATGAGGTGCGTTATGCGACTGCTAAGTGCCACACAGAGAAGCGCGGGCATTCATCGGGGAATAGTTAAAACTCTGGCGGTAAATCAAGTGATCCGCTTCAATCGTGGCTGCGGAAAAACTGCTTTTAATACCACAATCACAGCTCAAAGCAGACCGTCGCCGCCAAGTTCAGCAAGGTCGGCTACGGGCCGTTAGCGACATTGATGGGGGAATGATTTGGCCCAATTTCAGCACCAGACTTCGGCTCTTTCTTCCGGAGGCTGGCCCTTATGGAAAGCTCGCCTCATTCTATTGTTGGAAAAATCTGGTGAGAGAAACGCGAGGTTCGCTTATACAGCTAGACCATACTAATGCGCAGCCCCATGAAGGGCGGCGACTCCGCTTCGGATATCTCTCTTGCGCGCCTTCAATCGAAGTAGCGTACCAACGGGGTGCTGGCGCGAAATATCTCGATCAGCAAATCTATTACTTCGTCGTCGAGTAGGAGCGCGTCCGACAGGTCTTTGCGGCATCCAAGGCCGACCATTTTCAAATAGGGTTCAGCGGGACCGCTACTCTCAAAGCCGTCCGGCACAGCGCCCAACGTCTTTCGTGTGATCACTCCCTCTGGGAAAGTCTTCTTGAACGCAGCGTCGGCCAAGACGTCAGTCAGGCCTTCCGGATCATCGACCAAACGGGATCGCATCCGTGCGAGCGCTGGCTTAGAGGGTTGAAAAAGCGCGGCACCTGCGTGGCAGTTTCCTGGCTCAATATGGAGATAGTATCCGAAGTCTTCCGAGGGATGACCTGCGTTGGCAAAAACATCCACACCGGAGCGGTACAGATCACGCCCAATGCGGTCGCGCGGCTCTTGGAATAATTTGGTGTAGCTTTGTTTGGGTTTGCAAATCGCCTCAGCGACGAAGGGATCAAAGCGATGCGCGTAGTCGTGCAGTGTCATGGCAATGCCTGCGAAATTGCGCAGGGCGTCATCGCGCGCGTCGCGGTGGGCATCCAGCCAGACTTTGCGGTTGTTCTGCCCGAGATCCGTTAGGAACGTAAATGTTTCTGGCTCAACCATGGGTGTACCTCCAATTCCGCAGTTTCTGCGATGCGCGTACAAAATGCATCAACAAAGTGATTTCTAAAGGTATCAGAAAGGCTATCCAGCCCAAATCATGATCTCGGGTCTAGCGGTCATAAGCCACAACAAAATCACAATTGCCAAGAAGGCCGGGATGCCGCACGCGAACCATATGCGATAAAGGCGCATGTATCGTGGCGTGAGTGGTGCGCCGGTTTGTGCGGACGCGCGGGCCTCATCTCGCATCTTTGCTTGGATGGCTATAACCGGCAGCCAGAAAAGCCCAATAAAAACATAGAGTGCGAGCGAGAGAGCAATCCAACCTTCCGACAATGGCCATCCATGATTTAGCGCTAAAGTGATTCCAGTGAGGGGCTGTGCAATCGCAGCCGTTGCTGTGAACAGCATATCGGCAATGACCACGATGGCGGCGGTATGGGCGATGCTGGCGGGGTCTTTGGTGCGATGGGCCATGACCATGAAAAAGGCGATACCCGACCCCGTTCCGATCAAAACGCAGGCGCCCAGAACATGCAGCAGACGGACAATTTCGATCCAGTCGATCATCGAGTCTCCAATGCAATGCGTGCGATCATTGCGAGGGCGATTCCGGGTATGACTTTTACCAACGGGCCAAGAGGATCAAACCAAAGGTGCGGAACAAAAAGCGTCGATGCTGCCAGATAGAAAAGGCTGACAAGAACCGCGAGCCAACAGGCCAATTTTGCAGAGGGGCGATAGGCAAAGGCCGCAGCGATCCCAATGTCAACAAAAGCCCAGAAAAGGACACTTCCGAGAGCCAATACATGGGGCCAACCAACGTCTTCCAAAACAAGCGCCGCTTCGTTTGCGCGTATGATACCGATGGCCCCGGACAGGAACCAAAACGTGACGAGCGTGGCAATGATAATAGGGGTGAGTAAAGACATGCGCGCAAACAGGCGATCCTCGACCCGCGCGGGCATATGCGCCAAAGTTTGCGAGAGCGATTTGACCGCAGGTATGCCAAACGCCGAAAGGTCTGAGGGCACACCGGTAACACCATCGGCTAATACTCTAAGTGCGGTCGTGCGCAACGGAGAACGCCACCCCAGCATTGCCAAACCATCCGCGACCTTGGCAATTGAGCGGGTCAAAAAGCTTGAAATGGTGATCTCGCGTCTCGCGGGTGCAAAGCCCAGCCAGCCGCGCATAGAGGCTACGACTTCCCGCAACGAATGCGTTTCGTCTTCAACGAGGTCGCCAACAAAGCCGTCGGGAATATCGCCCCTGACCGCGGCGCTCACGACCTCAGCAAGATCATCCAGTGCAACGGTTTGAACGCTCGCGTCAGGAACCGCCAAGGGTTGGACTAGCGGAAAGGCCGCCAGCATGCGCAGCATGGTCGTGCCCCCATAACTATGTTTTGCCAAGACAAGTCCGGGGCGAAAAATAGTGTGTCGAACGCCCGCTTTCTGAATTGCCGCATCGCCCCTTGCCTTGGATGTAAGAAACAGCGTCGTCGCATCCAAACGAGCCCCAGCCGCAGAAATTTGGATGATTTTAATGTCCGCCGAAACGCAGGCTTTGGCCAAAGCTGACACGGCGTGATGATGAACCGCCTCAAGATCATCCTTTGGCCCGTCCTGTAGGGCACCCGAACAATTCACGACCACATCAATGTCTCTCAGGAACGGTTGCCAAGCACCTGCTTCGGTCAAAGAACGAAGATCGCCTGAAAGCCAACGGATCGTCGGAAGAACACGTTCTCCGGCGGCAATATCCCTGCCAAGCCCAATGATCTTGTGGCCATCTCGTTCCAAACGCTGCGCTATCCCACAACCAATGAGGCCATAAGCTCCGACAACAAGGACATTCACCACAGTTCGGCTTTCCTGATCATGACTATTCATGCAGTTTCTCTAGTGGGTGAATGGGGGAAAGGCTATAGGGATACGAGTGCGCGGTCTTGATTTAAATACACAATTTTACGGCATTGTGAAATTGATCCGTTGCAAGTATCCGCCTTTCGCTATGGTGTGGAATACTTGCAGGATAGGCTCAAAGCCGCAGTTAGCTGCAACTTTCACAAAGTTCAGCAGAGGGCCGCTCGCGTCAATGCCACGATTACCAATGGGGGCAAGCTTAGCGAACAGCGGCTATGAGCCGATATTGACTGCAAATCTTAGTCCCTATGCAAAAATTGGATTAAGCATGTTTTATGATATGATCATGACTTGCGATCCGCATCCTGACTTATGGGCTGAAAACGATGATCATGTTTGCGGACCGCGATCACACTCTTATTGCGCCACCATAAGTGGACTTCCAGCCTCGCCAAATTGAAAAACAACAAATTTGGCGCGCTCGGTAGCGCTCAAATTCGCACCGGTCATTCCGAGGTCGGGCAGTTCGTAAAACGCTTCACCGGCCGCATAGTCAACCGGTTCTGCGCCATCAACCTCCAGACGCAATCCACCTTCAAGTATGTAGACGAATAATTGTCCTGGATGGATATGATGGTCGGTTTTCCAACCCGGATCGACGTCGAACAGTAGAACTTTTGCCTCTGTATCTGGCATGCCCTCGATGGGGGTTGTCAGCACCGGTGTGATTACCGTCTCCGCCGATACTGGCGCCAGAGTTAGGGCCAAGTGGATCGCGAATGCGGTGAAAGCCGTGATGATAGGTCGTTTCATGGTTCGCTCCTTGAAAAATGTGCCTCAGGGCACTCTTAAACTGTGTTAGTAAGGAAGAGTATTTCGCGGAGACAAAGAGATGTCAGGAAATCCAAACGAAAAAGAACCGAAATATTCTGAAATTGCGATCATTGGGGACTTTCGATTTGATGTCAGAAGCTTGACCCTTTTCGATATTGAATGGCAGCCAGTGTCTTTACGCCATCAGTCGGCATTAGTTTTATGCGAACTTGCAAAGTCACCAAGCAAAACTGTGTCGAAGGATAGGCTCGTAAGTGCCGTTTGGGGCGGGACATTTGTAAGCGACGACAGTCTTGTGCAGTGTATCAAGGACATTCGAAAAGCGCTGTGCGACAATGATCGTAAACTTGTGCGAACGGTCGCCAGGATAGGCTATCGTCTGGATACTTACCAACCGGTCGCTTCATTCACAACCAACCAGAAACCCAGCATCTTTATCGAAAACATTCAGTCCTCCGGAAATCGAAAAATATCCAAGGTTTTTGCTATGAACCTTCGGGACAAACTCGTTTTGGTCATGGCGCCGCGCACCGAAGTGAGGGTCTTCACCAGCACCGGAAACCAAACAGCGACAGACTACATCGTGCAGGGCCGAGCGAATGTCAGCGGCGACTGCGTCAAGCTTTTTTTGTCTCTTTCCGAGGTAAAGTTGCACGGCCATTTCTATGCCGAATCTTTCGAGAGAGACGTATCGGAAATAGATCAGCTGGCAGAAGATGTCGCGCGAAAGATTTCAAGTGTTTTGCGTATTAGCGTCTTTAATCATGATGGCGAGAAATATGGTAATAAGCCAGACGGACAACTTGATTTCCAACAACTGATGGCCAAGGCGCACTACTTTTACGGTCGCATTACAGTCCCTGCGACCGCGATCGCTCGAACAACATTGCAGGTCGCCGTCGAAAGATCGCCTGACGACCCGAAAGCACTTGCGATGTTGGCACATTCAACCACGCAGATGCGCCCGTACATTCGCATTGAGGACAATGAAGCGGAGACAATTTGGGCGTTGTCACTGGCGGATAGGGCCGTCGCACTCGGCGCAACATCAGCTTTTGCATTCCGTACCCGTGCCAACCTGAGACTTTGGTTGTTGGGGGATCATAAGGGGTGCCGCACCGATTGCGCACGGGCGCTGGCGATTAACCCGAACTTTTATTTGACTCACCTGACGCTCGCAACCAGTGAAATATTAACAGGGGCGCATATCGCTGGAATTGACCGCATAAGATCTTTCGTTTCCCTGACAAAGATCGATCGTCAATATGCATACTTTCAGTCGTTGATCGGATTGGCGTGGATCTTGGCGGGCGACGATGCCGCCGCAATTCAATTTGCAAGCGACGCCTATGAACGTTTGCCGGATTCCTCATGGCACGCAATGGTCTATGCTGCCGCAGCCTCTGTTAATTCTTCTATCACCAAGACCGAAGAGTTCAAAAAAATGATATATGGAATAGACCTGCCTTTTACGCATTTCAGATCGTTGCCGTTCGCGGACGTGAAGGACGTTGAAATGCTGGAATCCAGGCTTCGTGCAGTAGGCCTTGGGGCGGAGCAGACTTACCTATCATGAGCGCAGGGGCCAAGAAAGGAACGTTGCTCCAGTGCCACGCTCGATAGGCCCCTGCCCTTGTCCAATCAGCTCCGCGTGTGTGACGCGCTATCGGAGTTCTGTTGATTGCGTAGAAGTTGGCCGCCACAGAGCCTTTATCACGGGCTTCGATGACCATATAATGCGCAACGTCATGCGAGAAAGCGTCGATTTGGTTGATCTTCAAGCTCTCAAGGAGGCTCGCTTGCGCTTAATCGAGTGGCGCATCAAACAGAACCACGTATTATTCAGCCATTGCAGCAGCTACAGATAACAGGGCGGCATAGACGGCAGCCAACGTAATATTCCAAGACATCGATTTTCTCCTTTTGGTGAAATTTATCTGCTCAAAGTTCACTCCCCCCTTCATATCAAAGGCCACCGATGTTGACCTGAAAACGGGCGGAAATTTACGCGAAGATCTCCAATGCCCTTCATCTACATCCGTCTTTTTACAAATTTTTGGCAATTGTAACGCCTTGCTCGACACCGATGTCGCTGAATTGACGTTCGCGTGGCTCCGCTCGTCCAGAGAGCACCAAAATCGGGCAATTTCCGGCGTTTTCTTTCAAACCCTCAATAGTTTTCACACAGCCTTAGCCCTTAGCCGACCTTCGGATTCCTTTTGTTGGAAGACCGCTTGGCAACTTTTGAAATCGGTCAAAACAAAATATCGTTTATCCCAAGTTTTCCAAAGACACTTCTAAGCCAATTTTTTTGCGCCCCATAACGACGGAGGTTCGAAAACGTCGTACGTTCGAATTTTCGAAAAACAATCGGTGCGTCAATTCTTCGAATTCATGCATATCTTTCGCAGTACAAATAAGACAGAAATCGGCCTCCCCTGTTACGTAATAGCACTGCTGGACCAAGATTTCATTCAGGGTTTGGCGGACAAAAAGGTCAATTTGGTCGCGACGCTCACGCTCTAGCTCGACCATCACGATAAAACTCATGTGTTGGTCAAGCTTACTCGGGTCCAGAATCGACACATCCCGCACGATGACACCAGAGTCGCGCAAAGCTCTTAACCGCCGTTGCACGGAAGCCGTCGATAGACCTGCAAGATGGGCAAGTTTATCTAAACTCGTACGCGCGTTTTCTTGAAGAGTATTTAAAATAACGACATCGGCCTTATCGATCTTCATCGTGCGGTCCCTTATCTAAAATTGAAAAATTTTCCCATAAATATTTGAATTATGATCATTAGCCATCACGCGCCTTTGATATATTACCTCTATGAAACATTCAACTTTCGCACTTTGCCCCGCTTCTCCGTCCCATCTTCTGAAGCACTGGCCAGCCTATGCGCCATCTCCCTTGGTGCGAGCGCACCTGTCCCAGAAACCTCTCCTGCTCAAAGATGAAACAAGCCGTATGGGCCTTGGCTCGTTCAAGGCTCTTGGCGGCGCATATGCGGTTGCGCGGTTGATCATGGGCGACGAAGAGTATTGGGGCCGCCCTCTGGCGGACTTTCATGCAAAGGCCAAGGGCATGACATTCATTTGTGCGAGCGCCGGAAATCATGGGATTTCAGTTGCCGCCGGTGCGCAGTTGTTTGGTGCAAAGGCGCGAATTCATCTTTCAACACTCGTGCCCGCGGCCTTCGCTGTGCGGCTTAAATCTCTGGGAGCGCAGGTGGTTATCTCTGGCGAAACCTATGAGCAGAGCGTGCAATCCGCCATTGAAGAGGCCGCGCGAGGAGACGGCATCCATTTGGCCGACGGATCGTGGGAAGGATATACTGAGCCCCCTCGTTTGGTGATGGAGGGCTATACGATCATCGCCGAGGAAATGCGGGCCGAGTTTGAGGAAAAGGACGACTGGCCGAGCCATGTCTTTTTGCAAGCGGGTGTTGGCGGCATGGCGGGTGCGATCACATATATGATCCGCAAAAATTGGTCCGTTCAGCCCCACATCACTGTGGTCGAACCAAATCGCGCGCCTTGCCTGCGGGATAGTGTGGAAGCTGGCCGACTTGTCGAGGTGTCCGGGCCTGTTTCCAACATGGGGCGCCTGGATTGCAAAACCGCTTCAATGTTGGGATTTGAAATTTTGCGTGAGAAAGCAGATCATTTCACGACGATCACAGATGCGCAGGCGCAATCAGCGGTCAATGATCTTTGCGCCTATAATTTATACTCGACGCCCTCGGGTGCTGCAGGGTTTGCCGCCGTTGAGCAAGCCAAACTTGGGAAAAATGCGCGCGCATTGGTTCTCATCACCGAGGGTGTGTTATCGTGATTATGATCGAGGACCTCTATCGTTACCCGCTCAAGGGATTTCCTGCGCAGCGTCTGGAAGTCGTTGATCTCAACGTGGGCCAAGGGATCGCTGGTGATCGCGCGCTTGCACTTGGGTTCAACTCGCAACATGTTGAACCTGCGGGGGGATGGACGCCCTGCCAAGCGTTTCAACGTATGAGTATTCGCCCAGATCTAACGCGCTACCAACTCGATGTGCTGGATGAAACGCTTAGATTGACGTCCCCACAGGGGCTGGTTGAGCACATTGATCAAGACAGCAAATGTTTGGTCAATTTAGCAAAAAATTTTGGTGAGAAGACGCCGGTGCATCGCAGGGAAGAAGGCGGCGGATATTGGGACCATCCCGATGCTGCACTCTCGATCATCAATATTGCGACCATTGAAGAAATTGCGAAAACCCTCAAGAGACCTATTGCCCCTTTGCAGTTTCGGGCAAACATTTACGTCCGCGCGGAGCCTTGGGCGGAATTTCACTGGCTGGGGCAGTCTCTTGAGGTCGGCGACGCGCGGATTGACATTATACGCCCAATTGATCGGTGCAAAACGACGTCAGTGAATGTTGACACGGGTGAGCTTGACGTAAATATGCCAGCCGCACTGCAACAGCACTTTGGCCACATGTTTTGCGGCGTCTACGCTTCGGTTCGCAATACTGGGCGGATAGGCACCCCTGCTATTGCTCAGATCACGCCGAGCGCAGGCCAATCTGCGGTCCGCAAGGCCGCATCCGTTTCCTCCGCCCCGTCTTTGCCGCATTGGCCACGGCCCGCGACTATCTGTGAAACACGCCATGAAGCCGAAGATATAAAATCCATTTGGATCGAGGACAGCCTTTCGGACATCGGCGCACTCAGCGATTTCAAAGCCGGTCAGTATATCCGCATTCATGGTCTGGGCGGCGAGAGAATTTGGCGGAGTTATACAGTCTCGGCAGTACAAGAAGGCAAACTCCGTGTCACCGTCAAGCGTGACATCGGTGTTGGGTCACAGGCCATGCACAACCTCGTTGCAGGCGATATGGTCACGTTGACAGGCCCCTTTGGTGAGGCAACTCTGCGCGATCCTTGCAAGGCCATTCATTTTGTGAGCGCGGGCATCGGCATCACGCCGATTGTTGCAAAACTAAGCGCGCTCGCAGTGTCAAAATACACCGGTCCTATTGTTGTGCATCACGTTGCGCGTGATCCGGAAAAATTGGCACTGTGGGACGAAATTGAACAGGCTGCGGCGGCATTTCCCAATATCAAATTGCATCTTTATCTTACGCAAAATACGGGTGACCGGAGAGCGGCACATCACGGACGCCCAAATTGTCACGCCGTGATTGCACAGGCCAATATAGCCCAAGCCGATATCCATATTTGTGGGCCCAACGGGTTTGTTAGAAGTTTGGATGACCACATAGAAGCGGCGAATATTCCAAGGGAACGGATTTTCCGCGATTCATTTAGCTCTCCAAGTGTTACAGTAAATATGCGGGAAATAGCCCCTTCACCGCCAATCAAAGTTACTCTGAGCAGATCTAACATCATCGATTATTGGAGACCGCAAGACGGCACCTTACTTGAATTCGCTGAAAAACGCGGTGTCATTACGCCCTCGCATTGTCGCGCAGGCATTTGCAACACTTGCCAGTGCAACGTGATAGCTGGGGCGACCGAACGGCTTGTCGGGGAAGAAGGCGAAGATCGTGAGAGAACGTTGCTTTGCACCTCAATTCCCACTGAAACTCTGACGTTGGATATTTAAAATGGGTAAGCGCGGGCATTCATGCACGAATGTCGTGTGGTAAACTGGTACACTAAATCAGAACCCGTTAGTGTTGCCACCTCACTGCTTGTAAAATGGATATCTCCGGCGACCTCGCGGGCGCATACGACGAGCAGCGCCTTCAACTCAGAACCGCATAGCGGACCTCCGTGCGCTATGCGGCGCGCATCTCGTTCCCGCTCTTTAAGTCGAAAAGTGCGTGGTGCAGCAAATTGGGCCAAATCACTCGCCCGTTAATGTCGCGAATGGCCCAGTGCCGCCGTTTGCGACAATATCAAATGCTGCGGCGCAGTCCGTCATTGCAGACATTGGTGAAAAACCGCAGCGTTTTCTCATGCACTAACGTCGGTTGTCCAGAATAATGCCGCCGCCCAGAACAGCAAACAAATTTCAGTCCGGACCTTGCGAGTTTAACAAGCGGGACAGCAATGCGGCTTGGTTATGGGTGTCGGTCTTTTCAAACATTCGCCTAACTTGAGTGCGCAAAGTATTTATCGAAACCCCAAGCTCCAACGCTGCAGTTCCCAAATCTTGTCCCAAAGCGAGTAACTCAGCGAGTTTCAATTGCGCGGGCGAAAGTCCGAACGTTGGGACCGCAGCTTCCAATCGCCCACGTAACAAAAACTCATCATCAAACGATATCAACACCCGCTCTTGCTCGGTTGCGATCCAGCAAAAAATAGGATGGCCAGCCTCGTTTTCGCCAAGTGGGACAATACTGGCTGGTTCACTCTGAAAGCCGCGCGGCAGATTTGTTGCGAGACGGTTTTTGGCGCGTTCAATAGCCTTCTGAAGATCTGTGTCAAATTTCCTAATCCGTGCATGGAGTCTTCCGCCTGAAACCACCAACCCAGAATGAGCCCCTAGCCGTTCGCTGGCCAACTTATTGATGCGAGCGACACGCCCGTCAGCCGTGAGTTCTATGAGCGGAACATCCTCGCGGCGAATTCCGGGAACAACGACAATCAAGCATATTATCTTCCAAGAGCCCTTAAATTTCTGAATGATTTTAACTTCATGCGACATCGGCGAAACATGCATTTTCGGAACGTGTTTAACTGCAATCTGATCATAGGAAATCCATGCCATATCAGCGGTTATTTGAAACTGAATATTTTCCCATCGCAGTAAATCACGCGCTTCAAAGTTTTGCGGAAATTGGCGAAAGCCCTCTTGAAAACGAAGGAGCAGTTCATCCCAGCCAGAATGAATGCGGGTACCGACTTGCGGCCCAGAGATAATGCGCCGCACTTCGGGCCCGTGATGCCAATGATCGACGAAGGCATCAAAGTCGCCGTGGTAATAGCTTTCTTGTTCCGACCGCAGGAAGGTAAGGATTTCTTCCTCTTCATCTGTAAAAGGCATTGATCGGCTCCACTTGTTTGCCAACTGCACGCTTTCATCCCATGTGGCAGGAGGTTAAAATGACTCTACCTCAACTGTGACGTTTACCTAGGCTCAAAATCGCAATCGAACGCGAGTATTGGGCAACTGTGCCACCCAATACGCGCATTCTTTGCCACACTGCACGCCGTTGCACACGGCGTTCCTCGGCGCGCAAAATTGAGCGTTCCATCGCGTCCTGATCGAAGCGGAACTGATTGTTGGGAAGGCGTTGAGCGGATAGTATTTGACTGAAGTCCATGATGAGTTTCTCCTTGTTGCCACTTCATCATAGTCAATACTCGTGCCGCCACGTGTCATCCCAATGCATGACACGTGGACCTTTCGGGAGCCTAAGCGGACCGCGGCGAGTAGAGACAAAGCAATGCATACAGGTCGCTGACCTGCGTTTGGCTTGAACCCGCGATGGCGCAACCCAGCCATAAAAAACGGCCCTTTAAGCATTTCGACGTCCAGTGTCTTCGGGCAGCCTTTTCCACCGTTTCGACTGATCTAGGGGAGCGTTATTCGTATTGAATGATAATGGATTCAAAGTCCTCTTTGCTGGTCACCGTGGTGTGGTGACCTTTTCCATGCTTGTCTTCCATATGCCAAACGTCACCCGGGCCAATGTCGCGGAATTCGCCATCGCTGGCCGTCACTCTTACTGTGCCCGCGAGACACACTAGTTTTTGCGCGACGGGGGTTGGATGAATTGGTTCATTCCATCCCGACCGCAGCCTCAAAAACATAGCCTGTTTCACGCGTTCTGGCTCTGAGATTTCTATATCTTGAGCTGGTGGCGCAAAGCTGCGTTCTGTCAATGTGACGCTGACATCCATCCAATGACTCTCGCCATTTTCGTCAGCAATTAGTTTTTGAAATTGCATACTGAAAACCCCCATCCTATGCATAGAATTGATTATTGCTGGAATAGAATGCTATGTCTAATGTAACTGACATGAACGGAGCCTTTGGGCCGATCACGACAAAGACAATATGGGCGGAGAGCGTTTGCTCGCTGCGTTCGCAAACTAAATTGGGCAACCTGAAGAAAGAGGACGCTCGGGGCTGCGACCCAGTTTTTTCGATGCGCAAACGCTGCTAACGGCGACAGTGAGCCCATAGCTTAGCTTTTCCGCGTCGCTGCCAATGTCTGCTAACGCGAAGATGAAACAATTTAATGCTTGGATGGTGAATATGCTACCCCGCACAACAGGATAGCTTTGCGACATCCTTTTCGAATGTCTGCGCGGCCAGTTTTAGCCCCTCGACGGTTGTGAGGTAGGGAAAGATCATCGCGCCCAAATCGTCGTAGGTCATGCCCATTTTGAGGGCCATGGCGGCCGTCTGAATGCTATCTGCGCCTTCTGGGGCAATGATGTGCGCTCCAAGGAGCTTCTTACTTTCCTTCTCCGCAATCAACTTGATGACACCGCGTGTGTCACGCGCAGCCAAAGCACGTGGTACATGCTCCAACCCAAGGACAGATGTGACCACCTCATATCCCAATGTCTTAGCTCGCGTCTCGGTAAGGCCGACACTGGCCACTTGTGGGTCAGAGAAAACAACAGCAGGCATGATGCTATTGTCATAGCTCAGGGTGTTTCCGTTCATCGCGTTTTTGGCCGCGAGCTTTGCGCCATAAGCGGCCATATAGACGAACTGATCGGTTCCGGTCACATCGCCTGTGGCATAAACGCCGTCCCGCGTGCTGCGCATTTGAGGATCAATCACAATTCCGCCGCGTGCATTCGTGTCGATACCGGCGACATCAAGCGCCAAAGAACCCGTGTTTGGGGCACGGCCTGTCGCCAGCATCAGCTTTTCGGCTTTGATCTCGACTGCGACGCCATTGTGTTTGGCGTGAAGGATGACAGTCTCGTCCGACTTTTCAAATCTATCATATGACAATCCGTCCAGCACTTTGATGCCTTCATCGGCGAAGGCTTTCGTCAGGGCTTCGCTGACTTCCGGTTCCGCCTCTGGCAGCAAACCGCGACGCGTGACGATGGTCACTGCGACGCCAGCTCGGGCGAAGATCTGAGCAAGCTCAACGCCAATATACCCGCCCCCCATCACCATCAGCGATTTTGGAAGTTGCGCCTGCTCAAGTGCCGAGGTGCTGTCCAGCCAATCGATACCGTCCAGTCCGAGTATATCTGGAACATGCGGGGAGGAACCCGTTGCGATGATGATTTTTGGCGCGCAAATGGTACGACCGCCAATGTGTAAGGAACCATCTTTCGCGAAACTTGCCTGACCTTCAATGTACGTAATGCCCTCATAGTTTGGCAGAACATCAACGTATTTTGCGACGCGCAGATCATCCACCAAGGCTTGTTTTTGGGCCACCATTGCCGCCCAATCCGTCACTCTTGCCGTGGCCTCCACGCCGTCAAAGCGGGCGGCACCTTTGGCTGAGTGAAGTGTTTCGACCGCACGGATCATCGCTTTAGACGGGACGCATCCGACGTTGACGCAAGTGCCACCGATGGTTCCGTAGCCTATAAGAGCAACCCGCGCTCCATCCTCCGCTGCGGTGATTGCAGCGGAAAAGCCAGCCGAGCCAGCCCCAATGACAGCGAGGTCAAATGTATCGGCATCCACCGCGTTTGGATTCAGTAATTCAAGCATGATGTTGGGTCTCTCAATTTCACGAATTACTGTCGTCGCCCACAAGCTCAGCCTCATAACCCGCAGACGTAGAGGCGCGTGCGATATCATCTGCACTGGTCATGGCATCATCAAAGACAACCAGCGCTGTGCGTGTGTCAGAATCTGCGCTCACTGAATTAACGCCCTGTACCGCGCCCATCGCAGATTCAACGATAAAGGGGCAGCTTGCGCAGGTCATACCAGGAACAGAGAATGTCACTGTTTGCTCAGCCGCAAAGATAGGGCTGGCGGCCATAAAACCAAGCAGGGCCAAAACGGAAGTGTGGAGTTTCATTGTATGTCCTTTCAAAGACCAAGAAGAATGGGAGCAACGACCGGCGCGATCCAATTCCAGAACAGCGCGATCACGATAAGAAATGTTGATGCCCACAGCGCGGATTTTACCAACCGGTTGGGAAGTGGGCGGGCACAAGTGTCACCCTCGGCACAGGCTTTGGGCGTGCGGTAAACCATCCAGTAGCCGTAGCCGAGAAACCCCAGCGTAATCACAATGAAGATTGGCTTGTACGGTTCAAGGGCCGTCAGATTGCCGATCCATGCACCGGATATACCAAGACTGAATAGGATCAACGGAACAATGCAGCACGTAGAGGCGGCAAGAGCGCCAAGAATGCCGCCCGCAGCAACCATACGCGCCTTTCGGCTGTCAGGGTCGCTCTGGTTTAGGTCAGCGTCTATGGTGTCAGTCATGCAGGCCCTCGCAATTCAGGTTTCTTCATGTAAGATGCGGTCTGTAGCCACTACAGAAACAAGGGGTTTTTTCGATGTCCGACTTCACGAATGCGCGAGGGTATCCCATTGGCGAAATGTCCAAGCGAACCGGCGTGAATATTGAAACAATTCGCTACTATGAACGCATCGACATCATGCCGAAGCCGGATCGCACGGCAGGTGGCAATCGCCAATACAACCACGACCAGCTCAAGCGGCTGTCCTTTATCAAAACGTCCCGCGAACTTGGGTTCAGCATTGATGAAATCCGCCAACTGCTGGAAATGGTGGACCGGCAAGATTTCACATGTGGTGAAGTGCATGGATTGACCGTTGGGCACTTGGCGTCAGTGCGCGAAAAGATCAAAGGGCTGCGGAAATTAGAGAAAGCCCTTGTTGGAATGGCCGCAGAGTGCAGCCAAGGCGATGTGCCTGATTGCCCCATCCTTGACACACTGTTCGAAACACGGTGACCTTAGGGTGTTCCACCATGAGGCTAAGCGGACATAAGATAACTCTCGGTCAAACGTCGGTTTGTCCGCACGCCGAGGTTTCAACCGACAAAAATGCTGCACCAATCACCAATCGTCGGTTAGGGCCGTTCACGACATTGATGGGTGAGTGATTTGGCCAATTTCCGCACCGAGCACATTTCGACCTAAGGGGCGGGAACCGGACATTCGCTGCACCACGCACAAATGCCTTCTGTTTTGATAATTATACAATTCACTGAATTGCGTTGTTTCCTAAGTTTAGGCTCAGCTATGCTCCTGAATCTTTGCAAGTTTTCTATTGTGCGTTAACTTTGATCACTCTGTCTGCGGGACGCGCGGGCTATAGAATTGCCGGCTAAATTGGTTGATTGGATAAAAGAGTGTTTAGGGCTCATCCCAATCGCTAAGCACTGAGACATAGGACCAACAACTTAATAGCAGAATCGGCGACACTCTGACAAAATTACGCCTTCATACTTTGGCAACTTGGGGGCAGGAATAAGTGAGCATTCTTTCACGGTTTGGAAACCGCCTTCGAAACCGTATTCCGCCCGGTGAACTTGAAGATCTGGAAAAACTCGAACGAACCAATAGGTTTATACTTTCTGATCTCTCCGCAATGCATGGACCTATATTTAAAATTAAGGAAGAAGACCGACCCCAGATATGTGTTGTTGGTCTGGAGCTTGGTCGTGCGCTCTTGAAAACGTATGCAGAAAGTTTGCAGCCGGTGAATATTGACATTACGCCTGTATTGGCCGCTGGCTTCATGCGCCACATGACCGGCAGCGAGCACATCCACTATCGGGCTGCCTTGACCAAGGCCGTAAACTCTATGAGCGTGGAAGGTACGCAAGAAGATTACAGAGCAATCACTTTAGCTGCGCTTCAAAAGTACTCGGAAGCCAAACTTAAAGGTGACGACGCGGCGTCAATGCTCCACGATACGCTTTCCGAAATTTCCACAGGATTTCTAATCCGTTTGTTCTTTGGCCTGCGTCCTGAAACAGTGGAATTTGCAGAAGTTTGCCAGCTCTTCCAAAGACTTGGTCCCCACGGAGTTGTATGGAATGTGGGCGATAATCAGAAGCTTGCATTTGATGCGCTTGTGGCCAAGTTGGGCACCCTGCTTGCGACAGATGTTGGGGAAACTGACGACTGCGTGATATCGACGATAAATAATAACGGCCAGCTTGACAGCACAATGCTCGGCAACCTGATCTATATGGTCGAGATTGGACGATACGATATGGCTGGCTTGTTTCTGTGGATCTGCAAAAACGCAGGCCTGTCAGGAGAATACAGTGATCAAATCCGAAATGAGGCCGATGTTAAAACGGCTCGCGGCTTGGCGCGTGCCTTTGTGCTCGAAACTCTAAGGCTTGATCAAAGCGAGCGGCTCATTCGTCGTATCACGCAAGGTTTCACCTTCGAAGGTTTTAAGTTCCCCAAAGATTGGCGGGTTCGCATTTGCATGTGGGAATCGCATAAACTGCCCGATAAGTTTGAAAATCCGTTCGATTTTGCACCCTCTCGTTTCATGAATAACGCGCCCTCGCCTAACGTCTATTCCCCATTTGGACTGGACCATCATCAATGCCCGCTTGCCTCTGTGTCGGTCGCTCTGGGGGCGCGTTTTCTAACATGCCTTGTTGGGAATTTCCGTGTCCTGCCAGTGAACGACGGCCCGTCGGTTCGCGGGCCCTACCATTGGGAACCTCCAGTAGATTTCTACGTAGAGCTGCAACATATTTCCGGAGGCGAACATGCGTGATGACAGCGCGCTCGAACTGGAAAAAACTGTTTACGATCTCTTTTCCACTCAGGTCAGACAAACCCCAAATACTCTCGCCGTCCGAGCAAGCGATGGCACGCGCAGCTACGCGCAAGTCGAGGAATTTGCGTTCAAGGTCGCGAGCGCGTTACAAGCAGATGGCCTTGAACGGGAAGAACCAGTAGCCGTTTTCATGCAGCGAACGGCTGATCTTCCGGCGGTGCTTCTGGGTATCATGCGCGCCGGTGGAGCGTATCTCCCGATCGACCTTCAAGAACCGCCGGAACGGGTATCGGCGATGGTGAAGATTGCCGGATGCCGCCGCTCAATTGGCGACCGAAAAACCTTCGAAAAGCTGAGTTCCGGCGGGGGCCCCGAGATCAAGTTTTACGATGTGGATGCGATTGGGAGCGTAAACCACAACCTACCACCGCCACCATCCTCTACGGATCTGGCCTACGTGATATTCACCTCAGGCAGTACGGGCGCGCCGAAAGCTGTGGAAGTCGAACATCAGAGTTTGACCAATGTTTTGGTTGAGGCGCGCAATTTGTTTGAGTTCACCTCGCAGGATACCTTTCTGGGCGTCACTACGCTGGCTTTCGATATTTCGGTTATCGAGTTTTTCTTGCCGTTGATCGTCGGCGCCGACATTTTGTTGCGTGATAAGTCGACACTCCTAAAACCGAGGGAAATCGCGCGTCTCGTCCGCGAAGAAGGTGTAACTGCAATCCACACCGGCCCTTCCGTTTGGTCCGTTATCCTCGATCACGTTCCGGATTTTCCGAGACTGAGGATTGCCGTCAGCGCAGGAGAAGCGGTCACCCCGTCGATGGCAAGAACGATAGCGCGATATGCAGACCAAGCGTGGAATATGTACGGCCCAACGGAAGCTACGGTCTGGGCAACGGGGCATTTACTGGAGCATACGGCGGCGGAGAATTTGATTGATATCTCAGCGCCAATTGGGCGTGAATTTCATGGCGTATCGGTGCGCATCGAAGACACAAACGGCAATCTAGTGGATCAAGGCGTCGAAGGTGAGTTGTTGCTCGGTGATATCTGCGTTGCGAGAGGTTATCGAAATAGACCTGATTTGACAGACGAGCGGTTTGTTTTGCGAGGAGAAACGCGTTTTTATAGAACCGGTGATAGGGTCGCTCGTGGTCCTGCGGGACTTTTGTCGTACAAGGGGCGGTTTGACGATCAAATTAGCATACAGGGCCGCCGCATTGAACCGCGAGAGATCGAAGTTCTGCTTGAGAACGAAGCTGGTATTGCCCAAGCCGCCGCGACTTGGTTTGAAACCGAGAGCCGCACGCGCGCTATTGTGGCTGCCATCGTCCTTGATGGCGAAGAACAGCCAGATTTGTCTTTAGTCCGGAAACACCTCGAAGCTCAAATCCCAGAAGCGATGATACCGGCAAAATATCTTGTGCTGGATAGGTTGCCGATAACAAAAAACGCAAAAGTTGACCGTGCAGCGATCCGTGCTCTTCAAGGCGAGCTAGATGTAACGTCTCTGCCGAGGGAAGCCAAAAGCAATATGACGACAACTGAAGCGATTGTCGCCGAAATCTGGGGCCGCTCAATGCGCGACCCTAACGTTGGCCCTGAATCGAATTTTTTTGCCATCGGCGGTGACAGCCTTGCCGCTGTGAACATCAGCTTGCGATTGGAGCACAAACTGGAATTGTTGTTGCCGTCTCAACTGGTTTTCGAGGCTCCGGTTCTGCGTGATTTTGCTGCCATGGTTGATGAAATCCGGGCCAAGCAGTTTGTGCGCTCCGCCAGCAGTTTCATTTTCCCTTTGGTCGAACGGCCAGAAACCACTCCGGTATTCTTTGTTGGCGTTGATCTGAAAATGGCCCACCGTTGGCGTCTTCCATGCTCGCTTTATGCGGTTGCCTATTGGGCGACTGGGGGGCGAATGGTCGAGATGGAGACCGTCGAGCAACTTGCCGCCACCTACATTGAGAATATTCAAAAATTGCAACCACAGGGGTCGTACAGGATTGCGGGATACTCGTTTGGTGCCTTGGTCGCCCTTGAGATAGCGCAGCAGTTGCAGGCGCTTGGTCGAGATGTTGAACAGCTTTTAATCCTTGACCCCTTTAAGCTTTCACGCACATCTAGCGATGGGACAGAAATGGTCGCCCATCACGAAAGTGCAGCATCTCAAATGTCCAAATACGGCCGAAACAGCATGGGCCGTATTCGTCGGCACGGACTCGCTGGATTGATCACATCTTTGTATAAACCGATCCAAATGATCCGCGGTGGGAACTGGTTGATGTATCAAATATTCCACCTTCACCGCCGTTACCCCAACCTTGTTCAAGAAAGCCTTTTGCCAAAGAAACTCTGGCCTGTTTTCTGGTATTCGGCACGAAGGAAGGCCGGAGAGTATATTGCGAAGCCATACACGGGGAAAACTTTAGCGGTATTCACACCAAAGCAGGGTGGAGAAGATGCGTGGAAGAAGGTTCTGAAGACGGCGAACTTTATGACACTGAGTGCTGATCACGGAGCCATATTCGAGTCCGACGTTTCGGAAAAGTGGGAGACAGAACTGCGAGGAATGCTGGAAAGGCAAACGTCCACCTGACACGGGAAGCGAGTGTCATACAAATTTATACCAACGACTTCAATGCGGGGTGATTTCAATCGGTCGGCGCAACACTTTACTCTTTTTGGAAAGGTGGAGTGTAAATCAGGAAGTATCGGCAACGAACGTTTTATACAGATACGCAGAAGTCGGAGATGTGGGATCCCTCTCAGCCATGCAAGCATCGCCAGTCGGCAGTGGAGGGCCGCGTGGAGCGGGTGAGATCACGTTTGGCGCCGACACTTAATGATCGTGAGGAGATATCGAGGGGGCTGCGTGGAGAGATGTCTTTGCGATCAATTGCAAGATTCCTGAAACGATCAGCCGCCATGGCGCAACCAAAAAGTATCGTGCGGCACGATCAGATGCCGCAGCGTGGGACCCATTGGCGACAGGTGATGGGCACATTCACCGAAAGGGGGTCAGCGCGCAAAACCCTGCAAGCTGGCAGGCAATGCCTATCTCTGCCGCGCCATATCGATCCGTGACAGAGGGCCGAGATCGAAGACCGCGCAGTCCCGGGCCACAGGAAAGGCGATCTGATTGCAGGTTCCGAGAACAAGGACAGAAACAGCGTTACCCAAGCCTTGATCAAACAGTCCCGCAAGCTGGCCAAAGAGATGTATCGCTTACTGACTTGGGACCGCGGGTGCGAGATGGCCGAGTGTGAGATGGTCACCTTAGTGACGAAGATCGACATTTTCTTGGGCGCCCCACACAGCCCCTCTCATCGCTGCAAGCAGCGACTGCCGGGCAATGCATGGCAACGCGGTTCAAACGAAAATACCAACCGCCTGCTACGACAGTACTTTCCAAAGGGCACCGATTTGTCGATACATAATCAAGCAAAGCTGAGCGCCGTCGCAAGACAGCTCAACGAACGACCCCGAATGACGCTCGGATACGAAACCCCCGCAGCGCGTTTAAATGCATGTGTCGCGTCGACCAGTTGAGATCGCCGGACGAAGCTACCGTTCAATATACTCATCTGAACGTCACCTATCTGTTCCGGCCAATACCCATTTTGTTTGTTACCCCTGTGTAACGTTATCTCAAAGCCGTTGCCGTACGGCTAATGAAGTCGCTCAAAGCCGCGACACGCGCGATGTCGCTCCGTCCCTTACGGGAAATTACCCACAGATCATGGTACCGTTGTTTCGGAAGTTGAATGATCGCCAACTCCTGATTTTCAGCAAAGGCATCCACGCCGGATTTTGGCAATATTGTGTACCCTAGCCCCTGCGCAACGGGAATTGGGATTTGGCCGATCTGGTTGACGAAAGTCCTGACTCTTAAGCGATCAGAGCCTTTGTAGTCCTTGGGGAAGTTCAGCGAAAAAAGATCATCTGCATATGCATACCCGTCTGGGTGCGCGACAAAACCAAGCTCGTTTAACTGATTAAGATCAAGTTTTCGCCCAGAAAAGGGTCGCGGAACCACCAAACACAACTCTTCTCGGGCCAATTCATGTGCGTCCAGTCGGGGGTGGCTGATGGGTTCCGCGACGACCCCCAGATCAAACTCTCCATTCAGAACGGATGTCACAATGCTCATATGTGGAGCAGCCGTAACACTGATCACAAGCTCTGGCGCGTGCTGCATCCGATCAAGAATATGCGGATAGAGCCACATGGCAAAGCTGCCGGAACACCCGATGCTGATGTCGCCAACGTCTGGATCATCAGTTTGAATGGTGTCTTGCAATTCGCGCTCTTGCTGACGTCGCGCAAGGCCGATGGCCAGCACGGCTTCACCAGCAGGGGTGAGCGTAAAGGACTTACCATCCTTTGATATCAGCGGTTTGCCGACTTGGGACGCCAGTTTGTGCAGATGCTGCGAAACACCAGGTTGTGTCATCCCCAATAGCTCCGCCGTCCGCGTAAAATGTCCGACGTCGCACAGCGTTGTAAAGGTATCCAACCACGTGGCATTTAGCATGACTGCCTCAAAAAATTATGAAAATCATACAAAATGATAATTTTTAATGCGGGCGCAGTCCATCTAATTCTCTTTCAACACTCTTGAAAGGAAACACCATGCAACCGGCACCACGTTCATTCTCTCATATCGGTCTATCTGTTCCGGATTTAGACAAGGCTATCAAATTCTACGGCGACGTTCTTGGCTTCTATGTCATCATGGAACCTACTGTCATTATCGAAGACGATAGCGACATTGGCCAGATGTGCTCGGACGTTTTTGGCAAAGGTTGGGGGCGCATGCGCATCGCGCACTTAGCGACGGCTGATCGCATCGGGTTTGAGCTGTTCGAATTTGAAGGACACAAGGCACCAGAAGATAACCTTAACTTCAGACAACACGGCATGTTTCATTTTGCCATTCAGGATCCAAACCTTGAAGATCTACTGGAAAAGATTGTTGCGGCCGGTGGCAAACAACGCATGCCAGTGCGCGAATATTTTCCCGACGAGAAACCATATCGCATGGTCTACGTCGAAGACCCTTTTGGGATCGTCTTTGAACTCTACAGTCACAGCTATGAACTGACATACTCTAACGGTGCATACTCCTAAGCCAGACGCCGACATTCACGTTGCAAGTGAGTGTCGGCACTTTGGCCTCGTTCCAGACCTTCGCTGCAATCATTTCCGACGGCAACTTAACCGAATCTGTCAAACCACGATTGATGAGAGCGGGGGGAGCTTCTAGTGTGTCCACCAGCGACGAACTTAATCGTCAAGACATGAGGCTTGGATGAGCATTGTTATTTTCCTAGATTTTATAGGCGTCACACTTTTCGCAGTGACTGGGGCACTGGTGGCGTCACGCAAACAGTTGGATATCATCGGCTTCATATTCTTGGCGATGGTTACTGGCACAGGTGGTGGAACCGTTCGCGATCTCATACTTGGGGTGCCCGTGTTTTGGGTTGAACAACCGCTGTTCATTCTGGTCTGCACGGTGGCAGCAGTTGTAACGTTTTTCATCGCGCACTTTCTGGAGTCGCGCTACCTTTGGTTGTTATGGCTCGATGCGGCCGCGCTGGCTGCCTATGCCGTGTTTGGCGCCTATAAAGGGTTGCTTGTCACCGGATCGCCAGTGATAGCGGTCGTGATGGGGGTACTCACCGGAGGGCTTGGCGGTGTGTTTCGAGATATTTTAGCCAGCGAGCCTTCGGTTTTGATGCGCAAAGATATCTATCTCCTTGCGGCGATGGTTGGCGGTTTGACTTATGTCGGTATTCTAGGGGCCGGAGTTGATCAATTTGTGGCGGCCGGCCTAGGATTTATTCTGGCGTTCCTGACACGCAGCGGAGCGCTGGCTTATGGTTGGAGTATGCCTGTATATCGCTCACGTCCAGGGCGCGACCCTGAGGTCAGCCTTGATGCTGCCAACCGCAACAACCCTGATTAATCTTATTGTTAATGCTGCAGTCGACAAAAAGGGCGGAGAGTCGCCCGTCGCTGCAAATTGCTCCAATGCCCGCTTTTCGCACAACCTCAATTTGAAACCGTGCCAAACGAAACGCTAAGCACACCAAGGTAGATTGTGGCGGCATACTCATACTTCGGAGCTGGGACTCAAAGAGCAGACCGACCGTACGGTAGCCTCGTCAGTCATTCGCCAGTCGCTTATTCATGGAGACGGTGTTGCCGCTTCGGGCCATCTCAGTCCATCCCAAGTGCTGATAGAGGCGAACATTCTCAGGCATATCGACGTGGGTGTTCAGACGTATTTCACAAAATCCTTGCCGCTTGGCCTCACATTCTGAAAGCTCGATCAGTTTGCGTCCTAAGCCCTTCCCACCATGATCGGGGTGAACCGCCAAGTTCGCGAGTTTCATAAATCCATCACCGGTAATAAGAACGAGTCCGGCAATAACCTCCTCGCCTTGCACGGCGACCCAGACCTGATTGTTGGCAATGTCGTCCGCACACCCGTCGGAAACCGACGGCATATCAGAGATGCGCTCCGCGTATTGGGCATATGCCGCGTCAATGCAGGCTGCCAATGCACTAGCATCCGTCGCTTGTGCGGGGCGAATTACTGGATTTTTAATTCTCAAATCATTTCCTTCCTTCAGGCTTGTTTCATGTACCTCTGATCATAGCGCGGAACTCAAAGTCATTGAAGCGGACCTTGGCTGCATCGCAGAAGATAGGTAAAATGGGCGGCGATCTCAACGGGTCGACGCGACACATGCATTTAAACGCGCTGCGGGGGGTCGTATCCGAGCGTCATTCGGGGTCGTTCGTTGAGCTGTCTTGCGACGGCGCTCAGCTTTGCTTGATTATGTATCGACAAATCCGTGCCTTTTGGGAAGTACTGTCGTAGCAGGCGGTTGGTATTTTCGTTTGAACCGCGTTGCCATGCATTGCCCGGCAGTCGCTGCTTGCAGCGATGAGAGGGGCTGTGTGGGGCGCCCAAGAAAATGTCGATCTTCGTCACTAAGGTGACCATCTCACACTCGGCCATCTCGCACCCGCGGTCCCAAGTCAGTGAGCGGTACAGCTCTTTGGCCAGCTTGCGGGACTGTTTGATCAAGGCTTGGGTAACGCTGTTTCTGTCCTTGTTCTCGGAACCTGCAATCAGATCGCCTTTCCTGTGGCCCGGGACTGCGCGGTCTTCGATCTCGGCCCTCTGTCACGGATCGATATGGCACGGCAGAGATAGGCATTGCCTGCCAGCTTGCAGGGTTTTGCGCGCTGACCCCCTTTCGGTGAATGTGCCCATCACCTGTCGCCAATGGGTCCCACGCTGCGGCATCTGATCGTGCCGCACGATACTTTTTGGTTGCGCCATGGCGGCTGATCGTTTCAGGAATCTTGCAATTGATCGCAAAGACATCTCTCCACGCAGCCCCCTCGATATCTCCTCACGATCATTAAGTGTCGGCGCCAAACGTGATCTCACCCGCTCCGCGCGGCCCTCCACTGCCGACTGGCGATGCTTGCATGGCTGAGAGGGATCCCACATCTCCGACTTCTGCGTATCTGTATAAAACGTTCGTCGCCGATACTTCCTGATTTACACTCCACCTTTCCAAAAAGAGTAAAGTATTGCGTCGACCGATTGAAATCACCTGTCATTGAAGTCGTTGGTACATATATTAGCGAATAGCCGCTTTTAGCAAAATTATTCTGCTGCAAATATCCTCGTCACCATTGCAGAAAACCGTGGCGAGCGACAACGAGCTCATACCGTTACTGCAAGTATCCACGTCGAAGAACAGAACAAAACTGGGAGAAAACGGCATACCCTATGTGTAAACAGTATTTAGGGATTTGATGAAAAACAATGTGGGTCATTGTTCCAATTGGTCGGGATGGAAGGATTCGAAACTTCGACATACAGCACCAATAACCACCTAAATCTTTAGAAAAAAAGAGAATTATTACAAATGGGCCCAATTTCCTCGATTATAAATCAATAGGGTACACGTGAAATGTAAACGAGTTTTTAGCTTAACGTAACGAGCCCCATATGTTCTAGAAAGCGGAATGCGTTGCATTCTGTCTCTTTCCCTGCAGTCGGAGAACAAAAATCGGGCCCAACTTTTTATCGCATTTGTGTAAACCAGGGCTGTAGACCATCACTTTAGAATTCAAGATACCGCACGAGACTGGTTCCCAACGCCCTCGCAAACGAAAGGGGCGAGCCTCTTAAGCCCGCCCCTTTATGCATTCAATTGCGCCTCTTTAAACGAAATCAAAGTCGCTTGCGGTGAGGTCTGCGCGGTCGAGGCCGGTG
>NZ_JBGFCD010000011.1:0-158884 GCF_041205405.1 Falsihalocynthiibacter sp. S25ZX9 | reverse complement strand
TGCGTCGTTGGGAAAAAGAAGATGTTCTTGAGCGGGTGCAAGCACGACTGGATGCAAACCCAGCTCAACTGGCGGTCCGCAGCATGACCGTCGAACATCCCTACGGCACGATCAAATCATGAATGGGGGCCACCCACTTCAAAATGCGAACCCTGAAAAACGTGGCAACTGAGATGGCGCTGCATGTGCTGGCCTACAATATGACCCGCGTCATGAACCTGATGGGCATTCCGGCGATGATAGCGGCCATGAAGGCGTAAAAGGTCCCGCTCGCCTTCAAATTAGAACACAAATGCTCGGATAGGCCGAAGACTGTCCTGAGCGCCACCATGATCCATCAGGGTAGCGGAATAACGATATCGTGCCAAAATGGACACGAACGTCAAAAACTCTTAAGGGCACCAAGATCAGCCGGGTTTCCACACAGCCTCTCCGCTGAGCAACGTGTTCTAAGTGAAGCAAACGTCACCTTTCCGCACGTCCTTCCACAGACACTTACGGCCCCTCGCAAACTTTGGCGGCCAGATATGGTTCTGCGATACAGTTTTCCCGAAGCGGTCATTGGGGTGAAACGCGGCGTTTGGACTGAGGTTTGCGACGCTTCGTCGGAGAGAGGTCAACTTCGGTTTGGTTGGTTTAAAGGTACTGTTCAATCCATCGCCAATCCCAGCGGTTATATCGCTAGTAGGCTTTCATTCAGCAACAATTATTTCGAGTATGGCTTTTTCAACCTCGGCCACGGGTGCAACCCATTCTATGTCGGCCATATCAAAATCAGGCCAATAGCTGTCGACAGAAACTCCAGTTCGAATTCTCAGTCTAATTCCAATGCCTTCCGCTTCTGAAAACAAAGCAGATATTTCGCATGCATCTTCGTCTTCGGATTTGCGGGAAGGGGGGCCAGCGAAGCAGGCTACAAATATTGCGTTTCCAAATAGAGTTAGCTTTTTTGATCGGTAGAGAATCGTACCTAGTTCTTTGCCTGACACATATAGAAATCCTGGTTTGTCACTGGGTGTCCCCGCATAGGCCGCATGTAATCCTCCGCCGAGATTAAGTGATAAAAATTGGACATGATATTGTTTTTGTATCCTGAAAGAGCATCTAAAATGGGCGGCTCTTTTTTTGGCCAGCTGAATGAAAACCCCTCAACGCTGTAGGGCGGGTTCCCATCAAATGTTCTGCCGAGATAGCGGCCATGCTGATAGTTTTTTTAGTTTTTGGTGCGAAAGGGCCTGATAAACTGAGGTCGCGGGCGACAAAATCGAGCATGGCTGTGCGACTGGAATGCGAGTTTCCCGCAGGAGAAATACTGGATTTCATTCAAATTTCCCCTTAGGGCTGAAACAGCTTTCAATCAGTAATGCGTCAATTCTATGATGGAAACGGGTAACGTTAGAATTTGCGTTCTGGCTTGTGGGGCCAAACCAAACGCGTTTCTCATTTTGGGAAGGCGGACCACATCGAAGGCCGGATGTGCAAGGCAAGCCTTGTTGTATTTTCAATGCGCGGACGCCTCCGCCCGGCAGGTTTCTTTTTCCGCCCTGATAGCTGTGCACCGATAACGTTAGGCTCGCGCCTAATGCCGTCAGTGCGACAGTACCTTAACGCCGAAATAATTAAGCAAGGTCTCGCTCTGGTCGGCACTGATGGTCAGATCATCCAAACTGCGGGCTTGAGAAAAGTCCAACTCGTCAATATCCGCATGCGCCAAATTTGCGCCCGTCAGCGAAGCATTCCTCAGGAGGGTATTGTTCAGGTTTGAACCGGCGAAATTTGCAGAAGACAGGTTGCAGCCGCCGAGGTCTGCGCCGCGAAGGTCGCAGATTTCAAAGGTGCTTCCTTGTAGATCTTGCCCCTTCATGCGGGCCTTAAAAAAACTGGTACGGGAGCATGACATCCCGCCCATGTTGAAGCGCGCGTTGACGCGGCGATGAACGTCAATGTCAATTTCTGCGGCGGACAGGATACAATTTTCCAGCCGCAACATGAAACCCTTGCACGCCAGAAGTTGATTGCTGGAAAGGTCACAATCCACGAGGTTGGCGTCGGAGAGGTCGCATCGGGACCAGACGCATCGTTGCTCGGTGTCCGCATCGTAGAACTGGCAGGAAAGCAGCTTTACGTCGCG
The DNA here is from genome assembly GCF_041205405.1 of Falsihalocynthiibacter sp. S25ZX9. Lineage (NCBI taxonomy): Bacteria > Pseudomonadati > Pseudomonadota > Alphaproteobacteria > Rhodobacterales > Roseobacteraceae > Falsihalocynthiibacter > Falsihalocynthiibacter sp. S25ZX9. The sequence goes on along the minus strand of NZ_JBGFCD010000011.1, from coordinate 156,753 downwards.
AAAAGAGCAATCGGTGAACCGACAGTTTTGAAACTTCGACAACCCGATTTTACCGCCATCAAAAGTACAATCCACAAACGCACAGTCGTAGAATTCGGTCTCGAATATTGAGAAGTCATCAAGGCAATCGTTGCGAAATATTTCACCCGTGACCTGACGCAGGGCCGATGCGTCTTCAAGTGTTATGGCGACCATCTAGTGAACGCTTCGACCAAGTTGACCAAGCCGTTCATCTGCTGGCCTCTTGAAAATGACGGCCCCTTTAAAGCGTTGAGCGTCAGTGAGTTTTATCCCGTGCAAATCTACGTTCCCAGCACTGCAGCCGCCTGACAGATCGATGTCCGATAGATCCCAACCGTCAAGATCGTGGTCAAAAACTGGGGAGTTTTGTGAGGCCATGTCCGTCTTTCACAGAGCAGCCCAAAGAACACAAGGTGCGCGCCAACCGATTTGATCTCGGGAATTCGCTCGCTCCGCGGAGCAAGCATCGCCCAATGATTAGCGGCAACGCCGTTAGCGCCCTTCTTTTTGACGCCTGACATTCAAGTTTTCGTGCGCATATTTACGCAGCATCCGTGCGGTTTTGCCTGCCATGCCATCGCTCTGGCTTTCGCTGAAAACAGCATAGGCTGCGTAGGCAAATCGCGGAGCGTCCTCAATTAAATGCAACCAGCCAGCCTGTATTTCTGGCTCGATTGAGCGTCGGGGGAAATATCCAGATGCAGGTACGGTCCGCAAATACTGCAAGCCCAAAGTCCCAATCCCAAGTTGCAGGCTTGGTGTTGTGAACTGTGGAAAGTTCAGCAGGTGATGTGTGCGAAATTCAAATCCCCAATCAATCAACACGTAGTTTTCGCCGAAGGGATCGGTTGACGAGTCGCTATCGCTGCTGACCAAAACGAACTCGTCCTCGAAAAGCTGTTCAACCGCGAGCCCCGACGTGTTTTGCGGCCTGTACATCACAGCGAGGTCGAGCGAGCCATCGTTAAGTTTCGGTCCTAAGATGTCTGAGGTCGCCAAGGACGCCTTAATTGCCATGTTGGGGATTTTGGCTTGAAGGGTAGGGATGGCATCAATCAGGAAGCCGTCCCACAAGCTTGGTGGGGCCCCAATTTCCAAGACCGATTCCAGTGTCGCAGGGAGTGCCGCGTCAAGCTTGGCCTGTGTCCACGTCCGCACAAGTGTTGTGGCATGTCTTTGAAAATTGCGTCCCGCAGCCGTCATCGTCGCACCGGATTTGCTGCGTTCAAAGACCGGTTGTCCGAGCTGCTGCTCAAGCGAGCGGATGCGCATGCTAACGGTGGATTGTGTGACATTTACCTTGCCAGCAGCATTGAAAAAGCTGCCAGTTTCGACAACGGCCAGAAAGGTTCGTGCGAGTTCTACATCCATGATTCACCTATTTGAATATCCGATATCATCATTGCTTTAAATTCACTATTCAAATCTCAAAGGACGTGAGAAATAGAGCTACGGATCGAATCATTCGGTCCTTACGAGGAGTTCTCCCATGAAATCGACTTCAAAACCTTCTTCAAAACCAGCATCTCCTAAGCCCACCGGAAAGCCATCCGCACCTAAAGGCGTCTAGCGCCCTTAGCTTTGCGAATTGTACCTGCTGACAATTCTACGGCCCCCATATTTACGAGTAAAAGAGAGACGCGATAGACAAGCATATCTCCTAAAACAGCTCAATCTCGCGTTTCTAATTTCTCGGTAGGTCTAGGAATGGACTCCAATGAACCTCAACACCAACAAAACTTCGGAGAAGATGAAATCCGTCAAAGCCAGCTGTGACAAGGCACCTTTTGGCGAAAAAAGGGCTTCCGCAATGAAGCACTATTACGCCGCTGAGTCCGCGCACACAGCAAAGGACGACGCAAAAGCGAACAAAGAACTTGATGCCGCAAAGCACGCCCTTGCGTAACATCATCTCCCAAAACAACCAAAACGCGGTCCATTATGGAGCGCTTAATTCTGAATGGAAATAACATGAAAAACGTAATTCTCGTAGCTGCTCTCGCGACTTCTTTTGCTTTCTCTGCTAATGCAATGAACGCTGAGGTTGATACCGACGGCGATGGAATGGCATCTCTCGTTGAGCTTCAAGTGTCACAGCCTGATCTTACCGATGTTGTGTTCAACGAAATCGACACAGATGGCGATGGCTTCCTCAATGACGACGAAATGGCTGCTGCAATCGAGGCCGGCACTTTGATGGACCCAGAGGCTGATGCATAAATCTTAAGTTGAAGAATAAATTCAGCTTTCGAACTGTTTAGATAACCAAGAACGGCACGGGGAGACCTGTGCCGTTTTTACCGACGTTTAAGGCATTACCCGTTGGAGATATCCGTGATTGGCGCGAGGTTTTCGCTACCCTATCATGAAGACGTCATATCGTGTTGTTTTGCCGCGAATTTGGTGTGAACACGCCTGAACGCCTTCAATCGGATCGGCCTTGGCTGGCCATTTAAGAACCACCCGTTTACGCGCATGTTTTATTGCCAATCGCACCAGATCAGCAGCGTCATCGTCTGTACCAACGATCTCGCGAACTTGACGCAGGTCTTGTTTTACAAGCGCTGAATTTTTCCGTTCGGGATGCATTGGATCGATCAAAATTGCTTCGCCCGACAGTTCAGGGATCAAATCCTTGGCGTCCCCTTTCATGAGGGTCATGCGGCCAATAATCTCGCGAAGCTGCCCACCCTCGCTCGCGGCGCGCTCCATGCCATCCGTTAACAACGCATGCATTTTCTCTGAACGCTCGATCATGGTCACTTGCGCACCTAAAGACGCTAAAAGAAATGAGTCTCGTCCCAATCCCGCCGTCGCATCAATAATCATTGGCGTTTTGCCCGCACGCAGCCCCATAGCCTTCGCTAAGTCTTGACCACGGCCGCCACCAAACCGAAGCCGATGCGCCACGGAACCATTGACAAAATCGACGCGCAACTCTGCTGCAACCCGCTTCAAACTCTACTCATTTTCTTTCCCAGATGGGCACCAATGCCCATAATGCCCAACCAATACCGCTTTTCTAGATGTACCACAGCCCCATTTTTCAAAGGCGTGAACAAAACGCTTTGCTTCACAGAATTTTATGCTGCGCGGTGGGTGAAATGGTGCCGTTACCCATGAGACTGCTTTTGGACTGCGACAACTTGAGGTTCTTTTCGGAACAGGCAAAGGGTTGACTGCGCGAGTTAATTATCTCAAATCAGTTTCATAGCGAAAGGGCAGCAGATGGCGCTTGAGGTGCAGAATTTGCGTACGCTGAACGGAAGCTGCGTTACATTTAGGGTGTCGGCGGGCCAATGTGTGGCGCTGACTGGTCCCTCTGGGTCGGGGAAGTCGCTTGTGTTGCGCGCGATTGCCGACCTCGATCAGGCCGAGGGTAGCGTTGTTTTGAACGGGCGGGCGCGCGAGGCATATCAACCAACTGTCTGGCGGCAACTTGTCCGCTACTTGCCGCCAGTGAGTCAGTTTTGGACGCCGCACCTCGCGGGGCATTTTGCCAAGGATATGACCTCCGAAGCCGAAAAACTTGGTCTCAGCGCCCATGACCTCACCGCGCCAATCGAGCGGCTTTCGACGGGGCAACGGCAACGGGGGGCCATAATGAGGGCCATGTCCAATCAACCGAAAGTGCTCCTACTTGATGAGCCAACGTCTGCCCTTGATGCTGTCTCCATTGATCGTGTTGAAGGGATGTTGCGAGAATTTATGGCGCAGGGTGGCGCGATAGTTTTGGTGACACATGACCAAGCGCAAGCACAACGCATGTCCGAGTCTATGATCGAACTGGTGGTGAAGGCATGACACCAGATATCGGTTTTGATAAAATCCTCATCGCTGCTTTGTTTCTGCTGATTAATGGCGGGATATCCTTGGCTCTTTCGCTTGGGATTGGCCGCAGCCTCCTGATCGCTGGGGTGCGAATGGTGGTGCAACTCGTTCTGCTGGCCTTCGTGTTGCGCTGGATTTTCGAGGTCGATAGCATTGCAATCACGCTTTTGGCCATGATCGTAATGGGGGGCTTTGCGGGGTACGAGGTTTTGCTTCGGCAAGCGCATCCTGCGGGGCGGCTTTGGACGGCCAGTTTGGGGACGACGGTTATGTTGTCTTGCGGATTTCTCATTACGTTGCCGACATTGGCTGTGATTGTGCAGGCCGAACCGTGGTTTTCCCCGCGCGTCGCCTTGCCTATGTTTGGGATGATTGCCGGAAGCGCCATGGGGAGCGTGGCGCTCACTTTGCATGTTTTAAGCCATGCGTTGATCCGAGATGCGTTGATTATCGAAGCGCGGCTTTCCATGGGAGAAAGCAAGTTTCAGGCGCTCGGACCGACGCTGCGAACCGCAATTCGCTCTGGCCTTTTGCCGACGGTTACAAATATGGCGTCCATCGGGGTTGTCTCAATACCGGGGATGATGACGGGGCAGATCCTCGCAAATGCCGATCCCTTAACGGCCGCAAAATACCAGATGGTCATCATGTTCCTGATTTCGGCAACCAGTGCGTTAGGGGCCGTGGCCGCCGCTTATGCCTTGGCGTGGCGGGTCACCGACCAGCGCCATCGGCTGCGGCTAGATCGTTTGCGCGGGGTGTAACACCCTTACGAACCTGTACCGCGGTCCACGCCTGCCGTTCCTTAAGGGGGAGGTCGTCGCCTAAATCTGAACATGAATCGTGACTTCTAGAAATGGTCGCTTCACAACGCACAAAATATACTCCGGCATGGGTCTTGACGTGAAAATCGCGTGCGCTATCCGTCGCCTGTAGGAGATCAATCTCAAGCGCGGGGTATTGCGTATGCCCGCCAATCGCTTGAAGCGCGGCGATCTCGGCCACTTGCGCCTCGGGCGACAGGTGCGATGTTCCGCGCAAGCTAGGAAGCCATGCCTGCCCATTGCTTTCTGCGGCGATTATTGCGGCGGCATCCGTGGCCCCGATGCGGCCATATTTACGCATCGAACGTGTAAATACCGCATTGCCAGAAAAGCGGCAACCGCCCAGATGCGTGCTTTCCCAAACGTCAAAACGGTCGCGATATTCCTGCGCGGCAGCCGCCAAGAGGCGATAGGCGGCGAAACCGAATTTCGCGCAGCAACGATCATGCTGACCGTGCGTGCAACATAAGACCACTTCTGCGGTTGCATGCGTGGACCGATATTCTGTGAGGGGATTGTCGGCGGCCAAGGCCAAAAGGAAATCCGCCAGATGATCTGGGGGGATGTCAAAGGATTGCCGTCTGGGCACAACAATCACGCGTCCAATTGGGCCTGCGTCATTTTTGCGATCAACGAGGTTCACCCGCCATCCCGCATTTGTAACGGTTTGGATGGCGTCGCGCAGGGGGCCGCCCATATCCGCCGCTTCACGCATCGCATACGACCAGCGCGATTTTGGCCAGCGGATCAATACCATGCGTTCGGGGTGCGCGCCGGTTCCTGCGAGGGCTTCGCCCGATTGCCGCCCGAAGGTTGCACAGAAATTATCCGGCTGTGTCATCGGGGATTTAGGCGGGCGAGAAGGGGGCGGAATGGGCATTTTTAAAGGTGTGACTTTCGGCGAGAAAAGTTGCGCGGCGGGGTTTGACAAGCTCGTTTATTATATCTAAGTAAAATAGTCAGCCATTATCATCAAGCCATTTTGATAAGAGCCAGAAATTAAAAATTATTTGGATCTCTTATGAAAATGACGCGTCGCGTTCTTCTTTCCGTCCTTGCGGTCGGCATCGCAACTCCCGTGTTTGCGGGCGAAATCTCTCACGAGCTTGGCACGACCATGGTGCCTGAAAATCCACAGCGCATTGTCGTTTTGGAGTTTAGCTATATTGACGCGTTAGTCTCTGTGGGTGTGGTGCCCGTGGGTATTGCCGACGACAATAAACCCGAGCGCATCATGCCGGTTTATGGCGCTGTGATTGGCGATACATGGACCTCCGTAGGTACACGCAAAACCCCGAGCCTTGAAGTAATTGCGTCGCTGCAACCTGATTTGATCCTCGCAGATAAAACCCGCCACACCGACGCCTATGCCACGCTTTCGCAAATCGCGCCGACGGTTGTGATGGATAGTTTGAGCGGCGATTACACAGCTTCTGTCGAGCAGATGCTCCTGATTGGCGAGGCGATTGGCAAAGCGGATGCAATGAATGCGCGTGTGGCCGACCATAGGGCGAAAATGGCCGACTACGCGGAAAAAATTCGGCCCTATGCCCAAAACGTGCGGGCACAATTTGGCGTCGCGAATGGCGAAGCGCTCTTTTTACATGCGCCGCCCTCCTACAACGGGTCTCTGTTGGCGCGCCTTGGATTTTCACCAGCGATGACCCCAAACGAGGGCAAAGGGTATGAATCCAACTATGTAACGACAACCCTAGAGCAGCTATCGGAAATCAATCCTGACGTGCTTATCATTGGCGAATATGCCGATCCCTCCGTCACCGATAATTGGGAGAATGACGCGTTGTGGAACGCGCTGAAAGCCGTGAAGGATGCGCGCGTCTACAACGTTGAGGCCAACACGTGGTCCCGTTTGCGCGGCATGGTGGCCGCCGAGCAAACCGCCCAAGACCTTTTGACCATTGTGGGCGCAGATGGCAGCGATAGCTGATATTCCGGCAAGCCTAAGAATGAGTAGCCACGTTTGGAAGATAGCGGCAATTGCCGTTGTCCTCCTGCTGGCCACTGTTGGGTCGCTGGTTACGGGGGGGCGCTCTGACGTTGGAGTAACCGATATTTTTACGCTTTTAACGGGGGCGGAGGATATTGCCGCGACAACGATGCGCGATATCCGTATGCCGCGTACGGCTGTGGCCGCGCTTGTGGGGGTAAATCTCGCGCTTGCGGGTGTGGTTCTACAGGCCCTTACGCGCAACCCACTCGCGTCTCCTGCAATTCTGGGCATCAATCAAGGGGCCGCCCTTGGCCTTGTCGCCGCCCTCGTTTTTCCTAGCGCGACGGGGCTTGCGCTCAATAGCATGGCAGTGGCCGGAGCCTTGGCGGCAGGGGCGGCGACCTTCGCGATTGCGGGGGGATTTTGCGGGCGGATCGACCCGCTACGGCTTGTTCTTGGGGGCGTGGCCGTTGGCGCGTTTTCCTTCGCGGCGGTGCGATTTGCCTATACGCTTGAAGATGATCTGGCCCATGCGGTGATCCGATGGACCATCGGCGATATTGGCGACATGCGTTGGCACGACGCCGCACCCTTGGCTGTGTTTACCTTCGTTGGAACGTTGGGGGGCGCGGCCCTAGCGCAGCGTTTGAATATGATGGCGTTGGGGGATGCCTCGGCGCGGGGCTTGGGCGCTGATCCGCGCTGGACGTTGTTTCTTGGCGCTGTTCTCGCGGCCATTTTGGCAGGGGCAAGTGTGACTGTGGCAGGGCCGATTGCCTTTGTGGGCTTGGTCGTGCCCCACCTTGCGCGCGTGATGTTCGGCGGCGATCATCGCGTATTGGTTCCCGCCGCCGCCGCCCTTGGGGCCGCCCTGATGCTTGTCGCAGATACATTGTCCAAACTCATAGCGGCCCCGAGTGAAATCCCTGTCGGATTGGTCGCGGCATTGATCGGCGCGCCGTGGTTTCTCTATCTCACTCTGACATCAGAGGCGCTAGAATGAGTCGAACGTTATGGGTTTTAGTCGGCTTGTTGGGCGTGGTCGTGCTGGCGGTAATATGGTCGATTTCGGCGGGGGCTGTGCCAATCTCGGCTTCGGTTATCGTGAACACGTTGTTCGGTCTTGAGGGACCACACCAAGATTTTATCATCCTGCAATCGCGCCTCCCGCGCACCGTTTTGGCGCTAATTGCCGGAGCGGCTTTGGCGATCTCTGGAGCGATCATTCAGGCGCTCCTGCGCAACCCATTGGCCAGCCCAAAAGTTATTGGAATCAACTCGGGCGCGGCCCTCGCGGTTTGTCTGGGTGTCCTGTCAGGCGTGAGTCCCCTTTGGTCGCCCGTGTTGGCTGCGGTGGGCGGGTTTGCTGCGGCGTCTCTGGTTTGGATCGGGTCGCTCCGGCGCGGCGCAAGCCCGGCACGTCTGGCGCTGATCGGCATTGCGGTCGGTTTCTTGGCCGACGCAGGGGTGGATTATATCCTCGTGACAGCGCCCACCTTTGAATTTTCCGCGCCTCTGGTTTGGCTGACGGGATCGCTTTGGAGTAGGGGGTGGGATGATGTGGCACGTTCTGCTCCGCTGATTTTACCTCTGATCGGCATGGCGTTGCTCCTTGCGTTTAGGCTTGATTTGATCCGACTTGGAGATGCACATGCGCGGGGTCTTGGGATGAACGTCAAGATCGAGCGTTTCTTGCTCTTGGCCTTGGCAACGGCTTTGGCCTCCGTTTCTGTCGCAGCTGTCGGCGCTTTGGGATTTGTTGGCCTCATGGCCCCCCATATGGCGCGGCAATTGGTCGGCGGAAATCATCGGGCGGTGTTGCCCGCATCAATGCTCGTGGGCATGGCCCTTGTTGTGTTGTCCGATGCCGCAGGGCGCGCACTGGCTCCCCCCATTGAAATTTCGGCGGGCATTCTGACCGCTCTTTTTGGCGCCCCGTTTTTTGTATTCATCCTTCTGACAAGCCGACGCGAGGGCCTATGACCATAAAGTTGCAAAATCTACGTGCGGGCTATCGCGGCTTCACGTTGAAAGACATCAATCAAGACCTCCCGATGGGGCGTTTGACCGCGTTAATCGGGCCCAATGGCTGTGGGAAATCTACGCTGTTTGGGGCGATGGCGGGTAATCTCGCGGTGAAATCGGGCCGGATTCTGATTGATGGTTTGGATGTGAGTAAAACATCCCCGCGCAAAATTTCGCGCCATGTGGCCTTGCTCCCGCAAAGTCCCGTCGTTCCACCCGCAATTCGCGTGGAACAACTCGTGGCCTATGGGCGCGCGCCCTATCAAAATTTATTGGGGCAGCGCCGCGCAGGTGATCAAGAAGCGATCGAGTCGGCGATGGTCAAAGCGGGCATTGATACCCTCAGACAAAGCAAGCTTTCCGACCTTTCGGGCGGTCAGCGACAGCGCGCGTTTCTAGCGATGTGTCTGGCACAGGACACCCCCGTGATGCTGTTTGATGAGCCGACGTCGTTTCTCGATATTCGCTATCAATACGAAACATTGGAGGTCCTTGCCGATCTCGCCAATGGGGGACGCACTGTGGTTGTGGTGTTGCATGACATCGGTCAGGCGGCAAGATTTGCGCATCATTTGGTCGTGATGAAAGCAGGAAAAGTGCTCAACAGTGGGCCACCGTCAGAAACCATCACGCCACAGACCTTGCGCGATGCCTATGAGGTCGAGGCGCAAGTTTATGCGGACCCCGTCACCCAAACCCCACAATTGTCGCCCTTGAGCAGCATTAGAGCAAGAAACTAGCGTTTGGTCATGATAAACTGAGCCGTTTTTCGCGCGTTTTGGCCCAAACTGGTACCAAAGCAGGACGGCGTTCCGTCTTGGCTGTATTTGGACAAGCCCGTTTTAAGCCTCAACATCGGACATCAACTCGAAAGTATGGTCCTTGCCAAAGGGCCCACCCAAAACGGTGATAACGGATGCGAGGTTTGGCGAGGACACCTTAAACGCGCCTTATCACTTAGCGGCGCGTTTAAGACTGTTTCTTGGTGGGGTCGCGCTTGGATCAGCCAACCTGCCCAAAATCAGAGCGTCGGCAAAACGGTAATCCTAATTCGCCGAGACATCGGAGGAGTGCCTGCTATTCTGCCACATCCGCGGAATCTGCATTCAACTGGCCATAGTTTTGGACCCCAATTTGATCCAGCAACCCAATCTGCGTTTCCAAGAAATCAACGTGGTTTTGTTCATCAAGGATCAGTTGCTCAAACAAATGCATGGAGGCGTAATCCGAGGCGTCAGAACATACTTTGCGCGCTTCGGTGTAAAATTTAACGGCTTCCATCTCCGCTTCAAGATCGCAAGTCAGCGTCTCGCGCAAATTCTCGCCGATGCGCAGTGGATCGAGGGTTTGGAGGTTTGGATGGCCCTCAAGAAACAGGATGCGGTCAATCAGCTTATCCGCATGCTCCATCTCTTCGATGCTTTCCTCGCGCATTTTTTTGGCAAGTTTGCCGTAACCCCAATCTTTTTGCAGACGGTAATGAAGCCAAAACTGGCTTACCGCCGTTAGCTCAATCCTCAGAGCCTTGTTCAGGACCTCGATGACTTTTTTTTATCACCCTTCATGGCGCGTTCTCCTTTTTTTGTCGCTGCGCAGTCCTTGCAACTCCACAGGTACGCCGAACTTAGTGTTGGTCCGCATGGTTGCAATGAAAAGTTTCATACAGCCGCCACATTGCGGAGTTTTGCCGAGAGCGCGATAAATTTTACCTGGGGTTATTATGACTTTATCGTCGGCGGCGCGCATCCACTCAATCGCGGCGTGGATGCTTTTGTCATTTATGGATTGGCAACTACAGATGATCATGGAATACGCCCCGTTTTCGTGGCCCCAATATCGGATAAATTGAGAAAATGTCAATCCCGACAAAAACGATAAACTAATTGAGGCGAGCGGTATCAGAGGAGTCTGACGAGAGCGGTTTATGTTCTGCGCTCGCAACACGGCGTTGTTCAACAAAATGGGTGGGAAGTGGCTGTTGGCTAAAATCGGCACTAAAATCTGCTGAGCGGACTTTGCAGATGTTTGCGATTTAGGTGAGCATATCCGCTCTCGGATATGCTCAAACGAATTCCGTCAGTCCAATACGAGTACGATTTTTCCGATATGTCCCTTTTCGCCAAAAGCGCTTTGTGCAGCTGCGATATTGTGAAGTGGATAGGTTTCAGCCACCAAAGGTGCGATTTCTTTGCGTTCGATCCGCCCAACAAGATTGCTGAAAACTTGCGGCTCAAGAACCGTGCAGCCAGAGAAGCGGAGGTCTTTGAGATAGAGCGTATGGATATCAAGCTCGACAATGGGGCCCCCGATGGCCCCAGCAACTGCATAGCGTCCGCCGGGGCGCAACACGTCAAGCAATGACGGCCACTTCGGGCCAGCCACCAAATCAATAACGACATCAACGCTATTTGCACCAAGCGCGGCAACAAGATCATCGCCACGATCAAGTGTTTTCATCGCACCAAGTTCTAAGAGAGTTTTGGCTTTTGACGCGCTTGTGACAGCAATGACCTTTGCCCCACGCGCTTGCGCCAATTGAACCGTCGCCGAACCGACACCACCAGATGCACCCGTTACCAAAATGGTCTCGCCCTTGCGCACATTGGCGCGTGTCAGCATATTTTCGGCTGTAGAGTAGGAGCACGGAAAGGACGCCAGTTCTATATCGGTCAAATCGCAATTGATTGCGTGAGCGTGGCGTGCTGCAACCCGCGTGTACTGGGCAAATCCACCGTCACACTCAGACCCAAAATACCATGGCGTCTCAAGTGTGTCCCCATTCGCCTCGCGGATACACGGTTCGATCAGGACACGTTGACCAATCCGAGACGCGTCGATTACCGCGCCGACAGCAACAATTTTGCCGCAAACATCTGCTCCCTGAATGCGTGGAAATGTAAGCGGTGTACCAGACCATGACGCATCGTCTGCTTCTGCTTCGCCCTTGGAATACCAAGCCGTCCGGGTGTTGATATCCGTGTTGTTTACGCCTGTGGCACTGACCCGTACAAGGACATCGCTTTCCCGCAGCACGGGAACGGGGAGATCATCGGGCCACTCAAGCATTTCCGAACCGCCATGACCATTCAGAACAACTCCGGACATTTTTTCGGGGAAAGACATATTGATCTCCTTGCAAAACAAAGCGCACCCTTAGAGAAACAACTGAAAATATCAATCTGGGCGTGGAACAAACATCTGCGGCACTTTAAACCAAAGTCGGCTATGGCCCGACAAAGCGCAACCGTCCTAAGGACCGCTAGCCGCCGAGTTGCGTGCGCATCGCTTGATAGACAACGGCGGTGGCGACATTTGCCAAGTTAAGGGATCGAACAAGAGGATTGAGCATCGGCAAACTATGCACGCGATCGCCCATGCCGTCCAAGATTTCAGGTGGCAAGCCTTTGGATTCACATCCGAAAACCAAATAAGCGTCCTGCTGATAGTCAGGCGCATAAATGCTCTGTTCGCCATGTTCCTCAAAGAAATACATGCTATCGCGCGGCGGGTTTCGTTGATCCAAAAAGCTTTGCCACGTGTCATATTCGCTCAGATGAACATGTTTCCAGTAATCCGTTCCCGCGCGTCGCACGGCCTTTTCGTCGAGGGAAAACCCGTAGGGTTTGATCAGGATCAGCTCCAGATTTAGCGCCACACAGGTCCGCCCAATCGCGCCGGTATTGTAGGGAATTTCAGGGGTAACTAATACCAGTTTCAGGCACGGATCAGACATAGGCTGTGCAGACTTTCTAAGTCACGGGCGCAGGATCGGCCCGTTGCTGGCCCCTGTTACCCCAACCAATGCGTCCTTAACAGCGCCAAATCTGCTGTCATAAGGGCTGGTGGGAGGTGGCGATTGCGGTTCCCTTCCGAAAACTACGTTGTGCGCGGCTAAGTTACGCTTGCCCAAAAGGAGGCGCTGTGGTCCTTATTGTGGCACATCATGCGTGACGGCAATTGGGTGTGAGCGCATATCGGAATTAAATCCGTTGGGGGGCGTAATATTGAAGAAGTCTAGGGCGCGCGGGTTTTGGGTTTGGTTTTCAGTGGTGTTGGTGACGTTGAGCGCCTGTGTGCCAGGCCACCGCCCCTCAACTGACGAGGAGTTGGCCGCCATGGCTGAAGCTCAAATTTCCTATGAACAAATAGAACGCAGCAAGAAGGAACCATACTTTCCTTTTGGCATCGAAAAGATCTGTGGAGATGCCTACCCGCGCCTTAGGTTGGCGGATGTTAAGGGCAGTCCACAGCAAGGAAATATTTCTCTTTGGGAAACCCGCTCCAAATCAGCAAACATAGATCGCTATGTGCTTTGGCACGAAAAACGCGCCTGTGGCTTTTTGATTGAAACGCCTGCCGACGACGGAGAAGGGTCGTTTGCCTATGGGGATTATATCGTCTTGTACGATAGAACGTCCGGTGCTGACTTTGCTCTTCGGAAAATAACTGTAGAAGGAATGGAGTTCGGCGGCGCTTTGCCTGGGAGTTTCACGGATCGAGATAAGGAAATATTTAGCAACACCTATCAAGAGAAGTTTCTTGAATGTCGGGCGCAAACGGACGGCTCAAAGGACGCATGCCGAGACGCCACGCAAGACTGGGTAGACAATAACACCGCTACCCTAGCAATCGCCTTCTATGACCAAGAGGAAGCGAAAGCCTACCCTGGCGTAAAGATAAATGACTCAGTTGGCTTTTTCATGATTGAAGATCGTCTGTGGTGGGCTGGCCGCGAAATTAAATAGGGCGAGGGGTGGCTTAGAAATGCACGCCTGTTGCAAAGCCCTCGACGCATCATCGGTTTAAGGAACCACGAGTTTATCACTGCCATTCGATACGTTGCCTATGGTTGTTGAGCCGCTAGGCATTGCCGCTCCCATTCCGTTAGAAATGCCATTATTTCGAGGGAGTCCGTGAGGCGGGGCGAGGGGCGCTGCGCCTCTTTTTGTCCGGCGGCAAGGGAGGCCTCGACCATTTTGACTTGGGTGTAGAATGCATCATGGTCTGCATCGACATAAATGTCTTCGACCTCGCCCTCATAGGGCGTCCAACGAAGGTGGTTGCGGCCCGCCACGGGGAGCCACGGATTAGTCACGAACGCAAGCGTGCCCTTGTCGCCCGCAATCGTAAACCCGTGCTCCATGCCGTAGCTGTCGGTTGATTGCAGCGTGGCCAGCACGCCATTGGCGAATCGCGCGGTCACGGCGGCGTCGCAGATGGTGCCGTCATGCGTCGATACATTTCCCAGTCCCGCGAGTTGACCCGTTGCAAACATGTCTTGGCCACAGAGAGTCTGGACGACCAATTGCAGCAACGAAACGGGGTAGCAACCCAGATTATAGAGCGTGCCGCGCCCAAGAGGGTTGGTGACGTTCCAAATATCCGCCGAATAAAAGCCAGTGATCGCGCGCAGGTTGCCCAAGCGACCATCCGAAAGAATTTCCATCAAACGAGCGTAGAGCGGGTGGGAAAGATACATAAACCCTTCGACAAAAAAGGTGTCGTGGGTACGGACGGCAGTAGCCAGAGCCTGCGCTTCCTCCATTGTTGTGGTCAGCGATTTCTCGGATAAAACCGCCTTGCCAGCCTTGGCGGCGGCAATGGTCAGCGTGTGATGGACGTGGTTCGGCAGGCCGATATAAACGACGTCAACCTCTGGGTCCGCCAGAATTTCGTCATACCCGTAAGAGACCGTAGGAATGCTGTATTCCTTTTGAAAGGCGTCCACGGCGTCGGAATTGCGTCCTGCAATTGTGCGGATCTCTGATCCGTTTGAAGCGGCAATCGCCTTTGCAGTTTTGTGAGTGATAAACCCAGTTCCAAGCAATCCCCAGCGCAGCATATGGTCGTCCTTTGAGTGATCCGAAAAAGCGAACCTATGCGGGCCGCGATAGTTTGCGAAGCCTTGAGACGATGTTCATTTCAACGGATTGACACAACATCGCGTCCTAGTGGCGCGGCAACTTATCTGTTTTCTAGGAAATGATAGGCTTCAAGAATAGTCATGCTCAGCCCGTCAAAAAAGCCCGGAACAGTGACGTCGATAAGGCCTGCAGCGGGGTGCGCTTCGTCGGCGACGAGGTCTTCGGCGGGCCGCACCACAATAAGCGTGCTTGGGTCGTTGAGCAACTCGCGATAACTCGCGCCTTTGCCATGCTTCAGAACGTTGACTGCCAAATAATACAAATGGAACCGCTCAGCAAGATCCGCTTGCTCCGCCGCGACCAGCATTGTTTTCAATTTGCGTGCAAACGGACCCCGTTTAAAGGTATTCTGCATCCGCGCTTCAAAAACCGAGAAGATATCAACCGAGGTCAATTCAAGCGCCACAGTCGCCGCGCGCAGCTCCTCGTTTTGGGCGTCAGATCCGTTCTGGCCGTCCAAAAGTTTCAAAACCTCCGAAATGCGATTTTCGGACGTTTTGGCATTGGTTTGCGCCGCCGCAACCAGTTCAGGTACGCTTGGTGAAGCTCCCATCATTCTATCTCCTTAAGATATCAACTCCCTAATGCTATGCGGCGCGGAATGATAGTGGCGGGATGGGTTAATTCGGATTCTGGGGTGAGGGCGACGGTTTTGGGCACGCTGACCCGCGCTCAAATATATGCCCAAGGCCACACGGGTGTTGCGGACCTTGCTTGTTTTTAAACGCTAAATGAAGTCAGTCCGTTCGTTTTGGCCGCAATTTCCACCGTCCTATCCGCGACTATGGGGTCATTTCAGGGCGGGAGACAGTGATTCCATGATGAAATTCCGAAGGGTTACAATTCGGTAAATGCGTCTGTTTCCTCGGAATTCGACAGAAAACACAACCTCGGCGCGAATAATTCAGCCGCAGAGATGAAGCGCGCGCCCCCCTGCAAAAGCTAGAATGGAACTTGGCCACCTGAGGGCGGGCCGTTTATTTATCTGGGCACCTTGGGTGCGTAAAATGGAGAGAACACTATGAAAAGTATTTTTGCAAAAACTTGGTCACGTTTTAAGTCTGACGAGCGCGGCGTCACGCTAGTTGAGTACGGCATTGCCCTAATTCTGGCTGTTGTCCTTGGCGGTGGAGCGCTTGCTACTCTTGGTAATGATGTGGGCAATAAAATGGGTGCAGCGTCTACACAGCTACAATAATAGCAGACCTTTTCGGCGGCTCAAAAACAGTTGGGTCGCCGGACGTTTTCCTAAGATGAAGCCTTGAGTGACGGCATTATTCCAAACCCATGCTGCATATTATTGTCGGCTCAAGCGCCAACTGTCTCTGGACACAAAGCTGATTTATAAAGTCAATGAACGACCGTTTCGGGGCCTCTGGGCCGCTGAACGGTCGTCCAATAAAAGGACCTATCACATGCGATTGTCATCCCTTCTTCTCGTCGTCACGGGCCTTGGCGTTGCTGCTGGGTCTGTCTATCTTGCACAGGATGTTTTGACGGCACAGATGCTGAGCAAACAGGCCTCGCAGGAAGAAAGCGAGACCGTGGGGGTATTGGTCGCGGGCCGCGATATCGCCTTTGGCCAAGCCATTGAATCGCAACTTATTACCACGATCTATTGGCCGCGCGATGCGTTGCCAGTGGGCGTCTTGACGGACCGCGACTTCCTCCTTCCGAGTGATGGTGTCGAGCCACGTCGGGCGCGCAAAGCCATGTCACAGGGAGAGTTGTTTTTTGCCAGTAGGGTCTCGGGATGGGGTGAAAAAGTCACCATCGTTCAGTCGCTCTCGGCCAACCACCGCGCCATGGCCATCAAAGTGAACGCCGAGACCGCCGTGGGCGGTTTTGTGACGCCTGGGGATTCCGTTGACGTGCTTTTGACCGAGGGGCGGAATTCCGGATTGCGCACGGTCACGATCCTGCAAAATATCAAAGTTATTGGTGTCGATCAGGACTCCGACATCGGCAATGACTCGCCAGAAGTGGCGCGTACCGTGACCGTCGAAGTGACGCCAGATCAAGGGCAGCGCCTTGCGCTCGCCCAGCAAGCGGGCATCCTGAGCCTGACATTGCGCAACAATGTGGGCGCGGAGGACCAACCGCTCGATTCCCTTAAGCTTAGCGACCTGATGCAGGATGTTTCGCCCGTTCCGGAAATGATTTCCACCCCGAGAATTACAGTGCGGCGTGGAGTCGTAATCGCCGACGAAGGTCTGTAGAAACCATGTCAAACCACAGGTCACATATCGCCACCTTTGGGCAGGACCAGAAGGGCACCATCCTTGTTTTTTGGGGGATGGCCCTTGCTGTGATGCTCGGACTGGTGGCGATGTCGTTTGATTTGGGCCAGATTTCCGCCACACAGACCGATATGCAGAGCTTCACCGACAATGTGGCCCTCGCGGCAGCGGGAGAGTTGGATGGTCGCCCAGATTCCATAACGCGTGCGACAACTGCGGCCGCAAATCTGATCGTCGACAGTCGCAAATTTGGCAGCGGCGATCATACCCTGTCGGGGGCCGACGACTTTACCCTGACGTTTTTCTCGACCTTGCCTGCCAGTGACACGGCGGCCCCTACGGCGGTAACGACAAACCCAGCCCTTGCCAGATTTATCCGCGTGGCCGCCACCGAAGCCGAGGTGCCCGTCGCGTTTTATCGGGCGTTAATGGTTCTGCGCGGCGAGACCCTTCAGGATATTAACGTGCAAGCCCAGTCGATTGCAGGCATGACCCAATTCGCCTGTGACGTGACGCCGTTGATGTTTTGCCAGCCAAGTGGATGGACGTCGGCGGCCAACAAGGGGACGATGGTTAATCTTCGTTCTGGTGGCAATGGCGCGGCTTGGGCACCAGGAAACTTCGGGTTTTTGGACCCGTCCAAGGCGCTGGTCGATTCCGAGGGCCCTTGCGCGGGGAAAAACGGCGTAAAGCTGGATGCGTGTTTACTTGCGGCGGTGGGATCGATCACACAGTGCTACGCGCTCAATGGGGTCGATACCGAACCCGGCCAAAAGAACGGCATCGAAAACGCAATTTTTAACGTGCGGTTTGACATTTTTCAGACGATCCTAAAGAGCGAGAAAAATAACCCGAACTATGCGCCTGCACCCAACGTTATAAAGGGGGTTGTGCCCTCAAACGGCAACGCCTGTCCAAACAACTACGACCCATCCCCCGATACAGTGGGCTTGCCGCGCGACGATTGTTTTAACGCGGGGGGGTGCGCTGGGGGGCGCTTTGGCGATGGGGACTGGTCGGCGGGCTATGCCAATTACATCGCGACCAATTATGGCGGTGCCGACCCGTTTTTTATCAATCCTGCGCTCGACACGCGCTATGATCTTTACAAGGCCGAAATTGCCAACCCACAAGGGACGAGCGGCAACGCGGGTATCCTTCCGAATGGGCTGGCGGAAAGCGGATTGCCGCAATGTAATACCGCAGGCGGTGCTTCAATTGGACCTGAACGCCGCGTCATTGTGGCGGCTGCGATCGACTGTGCCGCCAACAATATTCAGGGTTCCGCCGTTAACGTACCTGTGGCCGAATTCGTCGAGATTTTCCTGACAGAGCCCGTGGCGGCCGTCAGCTCAAACACTGTGGATATTTGGGGCGAAGTGATTGGCCCTGCGGATCAAGGCAGCGGCGCGGGGTCGACCGGAATTTTCCGCGACGTCGTGCAGTTGTACCGGTGAGGGGGGTGGCATGTTGAAACATCGGATCAAACGCGCCTTTGGTGGTTTTCGTCGTGATGAGCGCGGGACGGCCCTCGTTGAACTGGCAATTTCGCTGCCGTTTGCGTTGCTGGTTTTTGGCATGATTATTGAGGGATCACGGATGCTGTGGGCCTATCAATCGGCAGCGGCAGGCGTGCGAGATGCGACGCGGTATCTGGCGCGGATTGTGCCGCGCGATATTTGCACCTCGGGGGGGTCTGTCGCGGGCTATACCACGCAACTCACGGGAATCGTGCGCAACAGTTCCAGCGGCACCACGCTGTTTCCCAACGGCATTACCGTCAATTCGGTGATCCCCACCTATAGCTGTATCGCGGGGGATTATCGCAAAGGCATCGCGCCTATTGCCCAAGTTTCCGCAGAGATTACGATCACAATGCCTTTCTCGGGCTTCTTTGCCGTCGCGGGCTATACGCTCAACGATGTGACGACCACCGTCACCGATCAAAGCCGGATTTTCGGGTCATGAGGGCGTATCACACATATTTGGCGCGGATCGTTGAATTCTGGCGCAATGAGCGCGGGGCGACCCTTGTGGAATTCGCAATCGCCTTGGCTCTTTTCCTACTGTTGTTGTTCGGGATGATCGATTTTGGCCGTCTGGCCTATCACCGGATTGCCGCCGAAAAAGCGATGCATATTGCGGCCCGTTTGGCGGCGGTGCGCCCCGCCGCCTGCGCGGGTTTGCCCAGTATCAACGCGCGCGGATCAACATCCGTTGTGCCCAAGCCGCGGTTTGGAACCAGTTGCGGCGCGGGGGCGAATATTTGTGCCACGCAAGCGTCGCTCGTCTGCACAGGGTCAGCGACGAACGCGACCGCCAGTGAAATATGGGCGCGTATCAACGCAATCCTTCCGCCCGGTGTGGCGATTGACGATTTGCAAATTTCCTACACGTTCGACCCCAACCTTGGGTTTCTGGGCGGACCCTATGTTCCCTTGGTCACGGCGGAACTTGTGGGGGCTACGTTTACCTTCATTTCACCGCTCGGACAGCTTGCCAGCCTTGCTGGGGGATCGGCCCCAAGTGGCCTTGGTGGAACAATAAATTTCCCTTCAATGAGTGTTTCTCTTCCGGGAGAGGACTTGGCGAGTGGGACGAATGGATAACATTAGGAGGTTAAGTCAATGACAGAGCCAGTTCAGAAAATCACGGTTTTTGCCGCAAATGGCCCAGACTCAGACGCGATTTCCGCAGTTGTCTGCACGCTTGACAACGTCAAGTTGAACCGCCGCGATATGACCCTTTCAAAAGCCAACGGAACCGCCCATGCACTGGCGGCCTCGGGCGAGATGATCCTGTTTCGAACCTCGGGGGAGAGCGAACAGGACGAGGTGGCAGTGCGGGAATTATGCCGCAATGCAGGGCCGGATGTGCGGGTGGTTGCCATCAGCGACCCCGACTTGCAATTGGCGGCGGCGCGTAAACTTTTGCAAGCTGGCGTGGCAGATGTCTTGCCGATGCCGGTGACCAAAAAGGACCTGACGGAGTGTTTGGAGCGCTTGAGGGCACCGGTTGCCGCCGTTGCGCCGCTTGCTTTACAGCGTGGCAAAATCATCACCGTCGCCCAAGCGCGCGGCGGGATTGGCGGCACCACGGTCGCCGTCAACCTTGCGGATGCCTTGCGGGGCGAGGCGGGACTTCTGCGCCGAAATGTCGTCAAAAAGGTCGCTTTGGTCGATCTGGATTTGCAGTTTGGCGGGATCGCAAGCTTTTTGGATATCGAGGCCAACGACTCCCTTTGTCGGATGGCCAAAGACGAAATTATCCCCGACGCCACGTTTTTGTCGCAAGCCATGGTGGCCACCAAAGGCGGGCTGTCGGTGATCACAGCGCCAACCGAATTTGTGCCCATGGAGTCGCTCACTAGCGAGCAGGTTGAAGCGCTTTTGGAGCAGTTGACGCTTCAATTTGATTACGTGGTGGTGGACCTGCCGCGCACCTTGGTGCAGTGGGTGCAATCGGTACTGAACATGAGTGATCGGCTGTATTTGATTACCGATAGTTCGGTACCTGCGATCCGCCAGTCAAAACGTCTGATTGATGCCTATTCCGAAGAAAGCCCGAGGCTACCGATTGATATTATTGTGAATTTTGAAGCCAAGCCGATATTCAAAGGCCGTCACCATGTGCAGGCTGCGAAGCTGTTGGAGCGGGAGTTGCGACATTGGCTTCCCCTCGATCCAAAAGCCACACGCGAAGCCCTTGATCGCGGGGTGCCGCTGTCCGTGGCGGCAAGCCGATCCGCGTTGACCAAAGCGATTAAGAAGCTTGCTGTCGAGGTCATTGACGAGAAAACGACCGCAAAGACAGACCCGATGAAGCGCGAAGCCACCCAGGGTTCCGATGCCATTTTTAAATCAATTCAGTCGAGCTAAGGAGAGCCAAGGTGTTCAAGAATTTCACACGAAACGGTAAAGAAAATTCAGCCAAAAGCATCGACCTCCCCGGAGCGGCGGTTGCTAAAGCGCTGAAGACCCCGTTGCAACTCGTCGATCCTCAACAAAGTGCCACGGAACACACGTTGATTAAGCGGCTAGAACTCAAAAGTCGCCTGCATGACGCCTTGCTGGATCGGTTGAATTTCTCGGTGATCGACAAGGTCGAGGATGAAGCGCTGCGCAAGGAAGTAACCTCCTTGGTGAGCGAAGTCTTGAGTAAGGAAGGCACGCCGTTACGCGGCGAAGAATTCAAGAAGATCGTTGACGAGTTGATGGATGAGGTGCTTGGATTAGGGCCGCTTGAGCCGCTCCTCGCCGATCCCACCATCAACGACATTCTGGTGAATGGCCATAAAAGCGTGTTCGTGGAACGCTTTGGTGTGCTGGAGCGCACCAACGCCCGCTTTCGCGACGAGAAGCATCTTTTGCGGGTGATCGACAAGATCGTCACACGGATTGGACGCCGTGTGGACGAAAGCCAGCCTTGGGTGGATGCGCGCCTTGAGGACGGCAGCCGCGTGAATGCGATCATCCGGCCCTGTGCCATCGATGGCCCTTCGATTTCGATCCGTAAGTTTTCGCGCCAACCCTATAGTCTGGCGCGACTGGTCGCGAGTGGCGCCCTTACGGGGCCAGCCGCGAAGTTTCTGGAAGGGCTGGTGGATGCGCGGATGAATGTGTTGATTTCCGGCGGCACGGGCTCGGGTAAGACCACCATGCTCAATGCTATGTCGGCATTTATTTCTGAAAAAGAGCGGATTGTGACCATCGAAGATGCCGCCGAATTGCAACTACAGCAAGGCCATGTTGTGCGCCTTGAAACACGGCCCTCCAACCCGTCGGGGGGCGGCGCGGTGGCGCAGCGGGACCTGTTGCGCAACGCGCTTCGGATGCGGCCTGATCGGATCATCGTGGGCGAGGTGCGGGGTGCTGAGACCTTCGATATGTTGCAGGCGATGAACACGGGCCACGACGGATCGATGACCACGGTGCACGCCAATACCGCGCGCGACGCGCTGTCGCGGTTGGAGCAAATGGTGACGATGATGGGCGTTGATTTTCCGATGGCGGCCATCCGTGGCCAAATCGCCAGCGGATTGCAATTCGTGCTGCAACTGTCCCGCCTAAGCGACGGTCGCCGCCGCGTGATGTCGATTTCCGAAATTACTGGCATGGAGGGCGATGTGATTACGATGCAGGACATCTTTGTGTTCCGCAAAACGGGTCGCAGCGAAAATGGCGATATTCTAGGGGAATTCATTCCGACGGGCATCCGCCCCAAGGCCGCCGAGGCGCTGATTGCTGCGGGGATTAGCATCGATGCGTCTATGTTTATACGGGAGAAAGCGCAATGAAACAGCTTATGTCCCACCCCTATGCTTTGTATTTTGTCTATACGTTTTTGGCGGTGGGCGTGTTTTTCCTTCTCTCTGGCGTTTGGCAACTTCTGCGCCGCTCCGAGAACAAACATGAAGCACGCAATCGTCGGATGAAAATGATCGCGGGCGGGGCGACGGCGGCGGAAATACTTGCTGTCCTCAAACCGGTGGAACGCGGGGGGTGGATAACGCGCCTGCCGTTTGTTGGCGACCTTCCCAAGGCGATGCGGCAAGCTGGGATGACCAGCTCGCCAACGCGGCTCATCCTGATTTGTCTGAGCATTTCGGCCGTTATTTCTGCAATGGCAGCTATGAAGGTGACGCTTTGGATGGCCATTGCGATAGGTGTTACGGTTGGCTTTCTCCTGCCTATCGGGATTATTCGCCACCGTCGGGCGGCGCGCATTGAGGCGATAACCAAACTCTTGCCTGAGGCGCTGGATCTAATGTCGCGCGGCTTGCGTGTGGGGCATCCGTTGAACACCTCGATTGCCTCGGTCGCGGAGCAAATGCCGGATCCGATTGGTTCCGAATTTGGTCTGATCGCAGACCAAGTGAGTTTTGGCGACGACTTGGTCGACGCTTTTGCGGAATTTGCCGAGCGTATCGACATTGAGGACGTCCACTATCTCTCGGCCAGTTTGGGCATTCAACACGGGACGGGGGGCGACTTGGCGCGGGTGCTCGATGTCTTGTCCAAGGTGGTTAAAAACCGGATCGCCATGCGGCGGCGGATTCAGGCGATTTCAGCAGAGGGCCGTTTGTCGTCGTATTTCCTCTCGGCGATCCCCGTGTTTATTTTCGTTTCCACGTCAATTTCCAATCCGCGATACTATCAGGATGTCTATGACGATCCGCTTTTCATTCCCATGGCCATCGCGGTTGTGACGTTCACGGTGTTGAACGCCGTTATCCTCGCCAAACTCGTTAGATTTAGAATATGAAAGGTTGCGACCATGTTTGAAACACTCACAACACTGACGAGTGCGTGGAATATCACGCCGCAAATGGTCCTTATCATCGGGATGGGATTGGGTGCGTTGACCATCCTTGGGGGCGTCGCGGTTTTGGTTGGGGAACGCAACCCCGCCGCAGATCGCATCGCGGCCAGCGCCACAAAACGCCGTGAACAGCGGCGGGATTTCGGGCTTTTGCAAGCCCCCAATCATGACCCCAAAGGCATTTGGAAAGCGCTTCTACCGGGGGATATGAAAGAGCGCAGCGATCTGTCCCGCAAATTGTCACAAGCTGGATATAACGGTCCCCACAACCTGCGAAATTTCACCTTGGTCCGTGTTGTTTTGGGGCTTGGCTTGCCCGGGGTTCTGTTGGCGGTTTTGCTCATTAGTCGCGTGCCGGACATTCAATTGCCGTTTGATATTTCCAGCCGTGTCTCCGAGATGTCGAATGGCACCATTGTGCGCGTGCTCTCTGTTTTGATATTTCTGGGGTATTTTGTTCCGATCAAATGGCTCAATGATCGTGCTGAAGAGCGGCGGATGCGGATCGAGGAATCTTTTCCCAACGCCTTGGACCTCATGCAAATTTCTGTTGAAGCGGGGCTTGGGTTTGACGCCGCGATGACGCGGGTTGGAAATGAATTGGCCGAAATTGCGCCCGAGATGGCCTATGAGTTCCTCACCGTCCAGCGGCAAATTCAAGCTGGTCGTGATCGGGACGCCGCAATGCAAGACATGGCCCAGCGAACAAATGTGGATGTCATCCGCTCGTTTTCCGCTGTGGTCAGCCAATCGGTTCAATTCGGGACATCCATGTCAGAGGCCCTGACGGCGTACGCCAAAGAGATGCGAGAGTTCAGGGAAGTTAAGGCCCAAGAAATGGCCAATAAGCTGCCCGTGAAAATGTCTGTTGTGCTCGCGTCCCTCATGCTTCCCGCGCTGATTTTAATTTCCATTGGCCCGGTTGTTATTCGCTATACACGGTTTTTTGCCGAGTAAGAGGACAGGGTTTTTGCCCTAATTTTGACACAATTCATCCAAAAATACATGCTAGGATTGAAAATGCAGTGAAAAAGCCGCCAAATGTGGCAATTTGTTGACAGAATTAAGAATTCAGGCCTAAAATTAAGACATAGGCTGGAAGAACCAGCATTGAGATTTTTTGAGGCACCCGAGTATGTTTTAAAGGGGTGCATAAAGTGGGTACTAAGGGACATTATGGGGATAATACCCTAGGGAATACTTTGAGCGTTGTAAGTCTGGTCGAAGGCATTGCTGGCTGGTGCCAAGCGGTGCAGGGCGTCGCGTCCTTTCGGCAAGGCCTTAAGGCGATCTCAATGGGATTTGGGGCAAAAGCCGCGACGCTGGTGAAGGCCGCGAAAACGCAAGACGGGAAAATTCGATCTATTTCCGTGGACTTACAGCGAGAGGCGCAATGCGGCGCGTTGGATCGCTCGTTTGCTGACCTTATTTTAGGATCCTATATAGCGCACGCCAAAGTTGGCTCCGTTTGGTACGCCAGCATGGCCGCCTATGGGGATGCGCCAGAATTGTTGGAGTTGAGAAATCAACGCGCTCTGGCCGAAACTGTGGTGATCGTTTTGGGGCAGGATGGGAAGTGGGTTTACCTTCTGGAACTGCATTTCGCCAACCGCCTGTCATCAGGGGCCGGCGCGATGCTGACGTCCCTGTGCGACACGCTGTGTCAAACGTGGTCGTGCCGCTCGCCGGGGGTGTTTTCGGAATCCCTCTTGGATCGTCAGCCGGAAACCTTGAATGTAACCCTCGCAGCACCGCTTTTGTCGGACCTTAATCCGGCGGGGTTAAGTCGCGCAGAATTTCGCGTGTGTTTGCTGTTGAGCCATGGGTTAAACCGCGACGTTTTGGCCAAGGAGTTGAAAATTTCGTCCTCTACCCTGCGCAGTCACCTCAGACAGATTTATGACAAGGCCGAATGCCGAAATCTGAGCGACTTGCTGCGTCGGTTACTTCTGGTTGGGCCAAGCCCCGCGCAGGAAACCCCCTTGGTCACAGCGATCGAGCGAAGGGCGATATCCCATCAATCTGTGGCTTGACGGCCCTGAAATGATGCTTTTGCCGCTTTTGCTTTTTACGCCGGTTCTGCTTTACGTCGCGCAAAGCGATCTGCGGTGGATGCGGATTCCAAATACGGCTTCGCTCCTTGGGATTGGCTTGTTTGTGGTCACCATTCCATTGATTGGACTTGAGGAGGCCATTTTGCGCATCCTCCCCGCGGTAATCGTGTTTTGTATCGGGTTTGCCCTGTTTCTCCTGCGGATTTTTGCGGGCGGGGATGTGAAAATTCTTGCCGTGCTCATGCTTTTTATTCCGTCGGGAACGCTCTCGCTCTTTGCGCTGGTTTTCTCGGGGGCGATGCTTTTGGGAATTGTCGCCGTAACCGCCACCCGTGCGTTGGCCCTCCCGCAATTGCGCGGCTGGGTTTCGATGCGTGCCCGTGGCATGATGCCGATGGGACTATCCATCAGCCTCGCTGGCATTGGCCATTTAGCGGTGCTTTATGCGCTTCAAACGTCTTCCCTGATGCCCTGATCCGAGTCCGTCGCAAAGGGTGGTTTAGGTTCTGATGATTTGGTGTGTTTCAAACACCGTCGGCTTTATGGGGGTCCCATCTTGTTCGGTCGCGTGTTCGATATAGGTATTCACATGGGGCGGAATGGACGTGCCGCGTTGGGCCACGCCTAGGAAAATTTGCTTTGAGTTTTCCGGAGTCAGATCAAACCAATCCGGATCATCAAACGTTCCGCCATAGACCCCAACAATGTTGGCGAAACGCTCAAAGGTTAAAAATAATTTGGTCCCGCATGTGTCACAGAAATGAACGAAAACCTTTTTGCCGCTGCCCGCCGAGATATGAGCGTATTTTTTCGGTGTTCCTTTGAGGAGGCGAAAATCCTGTGCGTCAAAAATCGGCTCAACCATATAGGCGCCGCCCGTGGCGCGTTGGCAAAACTTGCAATGGCATATCGTCACGCGGCTGGATTGATTTTCCACAGCGTAGCGAAGGTTTCCGCACAGGCATCCGCCTTGGGCATTTTCCATCATCGTGCCTCCCTCGATTTTTTGTGAACCTCTCGTTTTATAGCATGATTTCGGACGCAAGTCGCAAAACAATCCTCGGGGAAGGGCGATCTTGGCTGGCGGTTTTTGTCAAAAAGAAGCTGTAAATTGCCGCTCGCGGCCTTTGTGTGCCGATGGTGGTGCGATTGCGGCCTTTCTCCTTGCATCATGGCGCTCATCCCCATAGAAGAACCGAGATTTAACTCATTGCCGCGTCCGCGCGGCCATTTTGCTATAAGGACCCCCCATGCAGGTTACTGAGACCCTGAACGAAGGCCTAAAACGCGGTTACACGCTTGTTATTCCCGCTGCCGATTTGGACGCAAAAGTTAACGAAAAGCTTAAAGAAGCGCAGCCAGATGTTGAAATGAAGGGCTTCCGTAAAGGCAAAGTGCCTATGGCGTTGCTCAAAAAGCAATTCGGCCAGAAAGTTATCGGCGAAGCCATTCAAGAGACCATCGATGGCGGCCTTGGCAAGCATTTTGAAGATTCCGGCGACCGCCCTGCGTTGCAGCCAGACATTCAAATGACCAACCAAGACTGGAAAGAGGGCGATGACGTTGAAGTTACCGTCGCTTATGAAGCTCTTCCCGAGATCCCAGAAGTTGACCTAAAAGCTCTGGCACTTGAAAAACTCATCGCAAAAGCGGATGACGCTTCTGTGGACGAAGCTTTGACCAACCTTGCTGGAACCGTCAAAAATTACGAAGATCGTAAAGCTGGCAGCAAAGCCAAAAAAGACGATCAAATCACCATCGATTTCGCAGGCAAAGTTGATGGCGAATTGTTTGATGGCGGCACAGCCGAAGATTTCCCATTGGTTCTCGGTTCCGGTTCGTTCATCCCCGGTTTTGAAGACCAATTGATCGGTGCTAAAGTTGGCGACGATGTTGCCGTTACAGTGACGTTCCCTGCGGAATATCAAGCGGCAAACCTTGCGGGCAAAGAAGCTATTTTTGATTGCACAGTGAAAGCTGTAAAATCGGAAATCGCTGCTGTGGTTGACGATGAATTGGCGAAAAAATTTGGCGCCGAGGACCTTGCTGGTCTTAAAGGTCAAATCGCTGAACGTCTTGAAGCGGAATATGCGGGCGCTGCTCGTGCGGTTCAAAAACGCGCATTGCTTGATGCGCTTGACGGTTTGGTAAGCTTCGAGCTTCCCCCATCGTTGCTTGAAGCCGAAGCTGGTCAAATCGCGCATCAACTATGGCACGAAGACAACCCAGATGTTGAAGGCCATGATCACCCCGAAATCGAAACAACAGACGAGCACAAGAAGCTTGCGGAACGCCGCGTGCGTTTGGGTCTGTTGTTGGCAGATATCGGTCAGAAAGCGAAACTCGAAGTTTCCGATGCTGAAATGACCCAAGCAATCATGACGCAAGCGCGCCAGTATCCAGGTCAAGAGCGTCAGTTCTTTGAATTTGTTCAACAAAACCAACAAATGCAACAGCAACTTCGCGCTCCATTGTTCGAAGATAAAGTTGTAGACTATGTTTTTGAATTGGCCACGGTCAGCGAAAAAACAGTCACCAAAGAAGACCTTGAGAAAGCTGTGGAAGCTCTAGAAGAAATGTAAGGCTTAACCGCTTTCAAGAAAACGAGGGTCGTCGCAGGGTTAAACCAGCGGCGGCCCTTTTTTTGTGATATAAAATTGATAGATCAGCGTCGAGGAGTTTGAAATATGGATTGGTCAGTCGTCCTTAGAGATTTCTTAACGATATTTGCGGTCATCGATCCGATTGGGTCGGTTCCCGTTTTCCTCTTTGCGACGGCCAAAGTGCCCCCCCATTTGCACAAACGATTTGCGCTTCGAGCGGTTCTGATTGCAACGTTGGTGTTGTTTGGATTTTTGGTCGGAGGTCAATTCGTTTTGGAAGGCCTTGGTGTTCGGCTGGGTGCCTTTCAGGTCGCTGGGGGGATTATCCTTTTTCTCTTTGCCCTGACGATGATCTTTGGGGAATCTAAACCCGAGGCAGAAATTCACGAAGCGGAAAAAGACTATCTGTCGGGCGCGGTTTTCCCGCTGGCGATGCCGTCGATTGCCTCCCCAGGGGCGATGTTAGGGGTGGTTATCTTGACGGACAATCATCGCTTTTCCGTTGCTGAACAATCGGTTACCGCAGTGCTTTTGCTGGCTGTCCTCGCTGTGACGCTTGTTTTTCTCCTCATGGCGCAGAAAATTCATCGGGTTATTGGCACGACAGGGGCGAGTGTGATCAGCCGTGTAATGGGCATCATTCTTGCGACAATCGCGATTGATTCCATCCTCCAAGGCCTTGAGGTTGTCGGCGCTATAAGCCTCAATCCATAGATATTCTTTTAAGGAGCGCGACATACAAAAGTGGTCGTTTCAAGGGGGATCGTAATGGGACTTGGGCCGAAAGCGCTGTGGAAGGCCTCCAAGATTGCTTCCGCAACCACAGTCGGTTCCACCTCGCCGCGTTGCCGGATTTCGTCGATAATCGGATTGCCGAAAACCAACGCCGTTGCAAAAGCTTCTAGATTTGTAATGGTCTTTTGCAGTTGAATGGTCTCGTGCTCAACATCGTGCCAGCCCGCTTGGGCAAGGTCGGCGCGTACTTGGACGGGATCACCATAGTGGAAGGGGACCTTATAAAACGCGGGAGGA
The DNA here is from genome assembly GCF_041205405.1 of Falsihalocynthiibacter sp. S25ZX9. Classification (NCBI taxonomy): domain Bacteria; kingdom Pseudomonadati; phylum Pseudomonadota; class Alphaproteobacteria; order Rhodobacterales; family Roseobacteraceae; genus Falsihalocynthiibacter; species Falsihalocynthiibacter sp. S25ZX9. The sequence continues at coordinate 127,927 of NZ_JBGFCD010000011.1, read as the reverse complement.
TCGTTGGGAAAGAATTTTGCGGCGGCGTCATAGGCGATTTGCGCGAACGGGTTCTTGGACATCGCGCTCCACACATTGAAAAGATAGTACCCGTTTTTTTTGAGAACCCGCGCAGCTTCCCGATAGGACGCGGGCTTGTCAGGAAAAAACATTACCCCAAATTGACAAACCATCATGTCGAATTCGGAATCCTCAAAGGGTAAATCCATGGCGTTGGCGACGGTAAAATCGACTACGTCTTTGTTTGTAAACTTGTTTTTGGCCACCTGAAGCATGGGAAGGTTTAGATCCGTAACCTCAAGGCGCGTTTCTGGGGACAAGCGGTCGCGTAGGCGGCGACTTAGAATGCCGGTCCCTGCTGCAAGTTCGACGACATTGGTGGCCGGTAAGCTGGCGCAACGCGTTGCGAGCAAATCCGCATAGTCAAAAAAGATATTGGGGCCAAGACCGCTGTCATAGTAGCTTGGAATATCCCCGACGAAATTGGATGAGGTATTAGACATTGTCATAACTCCCAATAATTTCTGAACAGTGCTTAGGTGTAAGCATTATAGAGCAAAACGGGTGGAAAAACGAGGTTGAAAATGTCGAGACCTACGGCTCAAGCCGCTGCATGTTTGGGGCATGGAAAAGGGGGCGGGCTTGGCTCTTTTGACGGAGCAGGTAAGCGCGTCCCCCTCCTATTTTAGTCCAAATCGAACGTATAATTTGGTTGGCATTTTTTTGCGTTAGGCTTCTTGATACAGGCCTCTACCAGAGTTGCATATTTGGTGAGGCGTGGATCACCGGGTGTTTTGTATTTTGCCGCCGCATCAAGCAACTCTTGTGCTGTCTCGGGCTCCCCGCTGCGAATGCGTGCGAAAGCAGCGGTCAAATAGATGTACCGTTTTTCCTCATTCGTTGCGACATTTCGGAAGGCGTTGGCGGCTTCGCGATATGCGGCGTAATATTTGGCATTGCCGTAGGAACGGGCGGAATCATACATGTGACCTTGCTGAAGGAGCGTGAACATTTCTGCTTCGGATAGGGTGCCAAGCTCCTTTTCTACAAGGTAGGCCCGTAAATACCGAGAGTCCTTTTGCGATTTTTTGTACCAATCGGTTTTAACCATTGCCTTGAGCTTCGGTATTTCCGAGAGAAGAAAATCTTTATAGATCGGGAAGTCAGCAGTTTTGCAAACAGGCAGATGGGTGATGAAATCGCATGTCGATAACTGAGATAAACTCATCGTAAACTCTTGCTCATAGGAACAAGAAAATGTGCTGACGATTTCGGTCTTAATGCCGCCAATTGGGCAATCTACTCTTTCTTCAAATGCCGTACCCGCCCAAGCTGTTTGGCTTGATACGAGGGCGGCGAAAAGGGCGATGGCCGTAAATTTATGTCTCATAAGGGCTCCAAGAAAATTGCGCGTTTTCAATATGATCTAGGGGAAGTCTGGGGGGGGGGAGCGTTTATTTTCAAGAAAAAAATAAATTAAACTGGGCGCATGAAAAAAAGGCCGCGCAGAATGAACTGCGCGGCCTTCAAATTGCTCGGGAAGGGAAGCTTAAGCTTCGTCTTCGTCCGCAACTGCTTCTTCTTTAGCAGCAGGTGTATAGTCGTCGTCGCCAAATTCATCCGCAGCAGCGCCGATTTCGTCGAAGAGCTCGGCGATTTCGAATTCTGCTTCAGCTTCAGCTTGCGCTGCTAGCTCTTGGATAGATTTACCAGAGGCCTGTAGTTCAGCTTCTTCGTTGGAGCGTGCAACGTTCAATTCGATCGTCACAATAACTTCAGGGTGAAGTTTAACAGACATGTTGTGCAAGCCGAGTTCTTTGATCGGGGAGACCACAGAAATTTGCTTACGGTCGATTTCGAATCCACCAGCGGAAGCAACTTCGGAAGCGTCACGTGGTGTGACGGAACCGTAGAGCGAACCGGAGTCGGACGCGGAACGAATCACAACGAACTGTTGACCGTCGAGCTTGGCGCCGAGCGCTTCTGCTTCAGTTTTGGTCTCAAGGTTTGTGGCTTCGAGCTGGATTTTGCGCGCTTCAAAGGACTCGATGTTCGCTTTGGAAGCGGACAGTGCTTTGTGCTGTGGCAACAAATAGTTGCGCGCATAACCGGATTTTACATCTACAACATCGCCCATTTGGCCGAGTTTTGTAATGCGTTCAAGAAGGATAACTTTCATGATGTGCGCTCCTTACTTAACAGCGTAAGGAAGCAGAGCGAGAAAGCGTGCGCGTTTGATTGCACGGGCCAACTCACGCTGTTTCTTAGCCGAAACTGCGGTGATACGGGAAGGAACGATTTTGCCACGCTCAGAGATGTAGCGCTGCAGAAGACGTGTGTCTTTGTAATCGATCTTCGGAGCATCGTCGCCAGAGAATGGGCAAACTTTGCGGCGGCGGAAAAATGGTTTAGTAGCCATGGTTTAGCCTTCCTTACGTGCGCTCGCGACGACGGTCGCTGCGCTCTTCACGTTTTTGCATTTGAACCGAAGGACCTTCGGCGTGCTCGTCGACTTTGATAGTCAAAACGCGCATTACATCTTCGTGTAGACGCATCAGACGTTCCATCTCTTGGACGGCTGGGGAAGGGGCATCAGAGCGCAAAAAGGCATAGTGGCCTTTGCGGTTCTTGTTCACTTTGTATGCCATGGTTTTAACACCCCAATACTCGTGCTCAACGACTTTGCCGCCGTTGTCCGAGAGGATGGTGCTGAAATGTTCGATAAGGCCTTCGGCCTGCGTGTTGGACAAGTCCTGACGCGCAATAAAGACATGCTCGTATAGTGGCATGCGATCTCCGTTCATATGGGGCGCACTTCAAAGATCGGTCATTCCTTCTGCACCCGATCACGAGAGGTTGCGCTGTTAAAAATGCCGCAGAAGAAGGTGGCCTTATAGCAGGGTAATGAGGGGATGCAAGCCTGCAGGGTAAAGAGGAGCGCTATACAACTATCGCGGTATTAACCAACTGCTGACACAGTTCTGCCGTGTTTGGATTCGAGAATATTAAGCAAGCCTTAATACAAGACAGGAATGTACAATGATCAATCACATGTCAGACAAGAGCAAGTTAATTGCCGCTGCGGCGCGGTCCAAGAAATTTGCGATCCAAGCGACCTCGTGGGGATATGCCGTGCGGATGCCGGGCAATACCGGATTTTGGGCGCGATTTGCGCAGGCATTGGCGGGGGGCGTCGCCCTTGTTTCCATCGGAATCGCTGTTGGAATGTGGGTTATGCCGGGGTCCGAAATGGGGGCCGATATCGCGTTGTTTAAAGCGGCGCTCTCTGGGGTGCTTGTGCTGACGGGTCTGTTGGCGCTTTGGTTTGCGGCACAGGGCACCACATATGAGTTACAGGTGGACAGTGTGAAGCGCGAGTTGCGCGAAGTTTTGCGCAACAAAAAGGGGCAAAACCTCGTTTTGCGACGGATGCCTTTTAACGATATTCGCAGCGTGATCCTGTCGCGCGATCCACAGCGCAATTTGCCCGGTTATGCGCGCCTTATGTTGCGCCACAAAACGCAGGGGCATTGCATTGATCTGGTGACAGATAAGGACGACCGCCTTGAAGCGCTGCGCGAGGTTTTGGCGCGCGATATCCTCATGGGCGAGGCTGAAATGGCGAAAGCATCGGTCGTTACGCCGCGACGTGGTGCGATAGTGCGTCATGAACGCGAAATGCCGATCCCAGCACAATAGGGGCGCGTCAAACTCTGTGCAATCGGTTTTCCGCCGCAAAACTGTGCGCAAGTGCACAGACCCTGTGGAGGGAACGTGGGTTGAGAAATATGCCATCAATGAACATCTAAGCTCCATCAGACATTCAATCTTTTGGAGCTTTAATAATGTTTACCACTACCCTGAAGTCCGCCGCCGTTGCCCTTACTTTGGCCGGAATTTCCTCCGCTGCAGTCGCCGCACCTGTTGCTTATAAATTCGATCCTAGCCACAGCCAGATCGTTTTCAAGATCAACCATCTCGGCCTTTCTACCACCACGGCCATGTTCTCGGGTTTTGACGGAAACATCCAGTTCGACCAAGAAGACCCCGCAGCAAGTTCGGTTGAGGTCTCCTTCCCTGTAACGACTTTGTTGACAGGCTGGGAAGCGCGCTATGACCACTTCATGTCACCAGAAATGTTCAACGCGTCGGAAAATTCGGATGTGAAGTTTGTGTCCACAAACATTGAAGTTACAGACGACACCAACGCGAAAATTTCGGGTGACTTGACGATCAATGGCATTACCAAACCCGTCGTTTTGGATGCGGTTTTGAACGCGGCAATGGAAGAGCACCCTATGGCTAAAACGCCTTGGGCTGGATTTGATGCGACAGCAACGGTTCTGCGCAGCGAATTCGGACTTGGCGCCTTTGTTCCCTTCGTGGGCGACGAAGTTGAAATCGCGATCTCTGTTGAGGCGATGCAAGCCGAATAAGTTTTCTACACCTCACAGAAAAGGGGCCTCGCAGCGATGCGAGGCCCCTTTTTTGTTGTTGCTTTTGTTGTCGCTACTTGAAGGCGACCAAATCTACCTTGAGGTCGACGTCAAAGCCGAGGCTGCTTTCGTCGGGCATGGCCGCTCCGATGCTATAATCCAGACGCGCCAGCGAGGCCGCACCCGCCATTGTCGCAACATCATCCTCGATGCTGAGGGTGAACGGCAGGGTTAATGGCAAGGTTGTGCCTTTAAGAGTGAGGGTCCCGCGCGCCTCATACGTGTCGCCCGTTGCGAATAAATCGGCGGCGAACACGGCGGTCGGGAAGGTCGTTGCATCAAAGAAGTCTGACCCCATGGCTTGATCTGTGACGGAGCCAAGGGTGAAGGAGGCGATGGCGACGGTTACTTCGACGCGGCCCTTCTTGTCGCCCTCCAAAGTGGGATCGAAGGCAATATCGGCGGTCCAATCGGCGAAGCTGCCAGTTACGGCGCTACCGAGTTGTTGCACGGTGACGGCCACGGTGCCGCTTTCCACAGTCCAGTCGCTTTGCACGTCTGCGAGGTTGGTTTGCGCGGTGGCGGGGGTTTGCAGACCCAAAAATGTGCCCACCCCCATGGCGACGCCATAGAGAGCGACAGCAATCACCAGCGGGGTTTTGCTGTGGCGTTGCTGTGGCAGGGTCGGGGTGCTCATTTTTCCGGGAAGCATGCGTTTGAGCGTGGAGTCGCGATCAATAAAGGCGTGTTTCAGGGCCCCTGCGACGTGCAGAATAAGGGAGGCGAGAAGTAGCTTAGTGAACACGCCGTGCCAGCCAGACGTAATATGCGAGAACAATTCAGATTTGGGGAGTTCGGGGAGGATCGCGCTAAAGGGCCACAGGATCGGCGCGCTAAAGGCCGCGGTTGAGTGGTGAAGCCAGCCCGACAGGGGCACAAGAACGAGGGAGAAATAAAGCAGCCAATGCACGGCCTCGGCGGCGGTGGCCTCGGCGGGATTGTCGGCGTTCAGCAGGCCGGGTTTGGGTTGGGTCGTTGCCCAAAGAATGCGCAGGACAGCCACAAAAAACAGGGTGACGCCGACGGTTTTATGCAGACTAAAGAGCCACGCTTTTTGCGCGACCTCGTCGCTCGTTGCCATTGGGAAGTCGTTTGCGATCATGCCAAGGGGGAACGCGGTGAAAATAAGAAGGGCGGTGAGCCAGTGAAAGGTTTTGGTAACGCTGCCATAAAGGGCGGGCGAATTGGTGAGGGCCATGTTTTGCTCCGAAATTGGTTGCGCAAACTATAGGTGCGCGGGGGTGGCAAGCAAAGGCGTGAATACGTGCAGGTACACACAAGTATTGCGCGCGGTTGCAAAGGCGAACATTGCGAAAAGCTGCGCATCGTTGTATTTGAAAAGAAAACTATAAAAAGGAAGCGGTATCATGCGCGCATTTGTATTTCCGGGGCAGGGCGCCCAAACAATTGGCATGGGGAAGGCTCTTGCAGAAGCTTATCCTGCATCCAAGGCAGTATTTGACGAGGTCAACGAGGCGCTTGGCGAGAATTTGAGCGGGATGATTTGGGACGGTGATATTGCCGATCTGACCCTGACACAAAACGCCCAACCCGCGTTGATGGCCACCTCGATTGCTGCGTTGCGCGCGCTTGAGGCCGAAGGTGTTTTGGTGACGGATGCGGCGTTTGTCGCGGGGCACAGCCTTGGCGAATATTCAGCGCTGACGGCGGTTGGCGCTTTGTCACTCGCGGACACTGCGCGGCTTTTGCGTATCCGTGGTGCGGCCATGCAAAAGGCGGTTCCGGTAGGTATTGGCGCGATGGCGGCCTTGTTGGGGCTTGATTTTGCCACCGCCAAAGAGGTGGCCGAGGAGGCTGCACAGGGGCAGATTTGTCAGGCGGCCAATGATAATGATCCTTCGCAAGTTGTGGTTTCAGGCAACAAAGAGGCCGTTGAACGCGCGATTGAGATTGCGAAAGCCCGTGGCGCAAAACGTGCGATTTTGCTGCCTGTGAGTGCGCCGTTTCATTGCGCGTTGATGGAACCTGCCGCGCAAATCATGGCGCAGGCTTTGGCGGAAGTTACGATTAACGCGCCTTTGGTGGCGCTGGTGTCCAATGTGCAGGCCGAAGCGACGACTTCGCCGGATGTCATTCGGGACTTGCTGGTTAAACAGGTGACAGGATCGGTGCGGTGGCGCGAATCTGTGGAGTATATGGCAGGCCAAGGCGTGACTGAGGTCTGGGAAATTGGCGCAGGAAAAGCCCTCGCAGGGATGATCCGCCGGATTAACAAAGAGGTGGTTTGTCGCGCTGTGGGCACGCCCGAGGACGTTCTTGCGGCAGTTGAAAGCACGAAATAAGGAATGCAAATGTTTGATCTAACAGGAAAATGCGCGCTGATTACGGGTGCGTCTGGTGGTATTGGCGGCGAAATTGCGCGGGCCTTGCATGGTGCGGGCGCCACGGTGGCCCTTTCGGGTACACGGGTTGAGCCGCTTGAGGCGCTGGCGGCAGAATTGGGCGAGCGGACGCATGTTTTGCCCTGTAACCTAAGCGACGCCGCCGCCGTAGATGCGCTGCCGAAAGAGGCGATTGCCGCTATGGGTACCGTCGATATTTTGGTGAACAACGCGGGGATCACCCGCGATCAGTTGTTCATGCGGATGTCGGATGAGGAATGGTCCTCGGTGATTGACGTGAACCTGACCTCCACAATGCGCCTGTGTCGTGGCGTGATGCGCCCGATGATGAAGGCGCGTTGGGGGCGGATTATTAATATATCAAGCATCGTTGGGGTCACGGGCAATCCGGGCCAAGCCAATTATGCAGCGTCCAAGGCGGGGATGGTCGGGATGACCAAATCGATTGCCTATGAAGTTGCGTCGCGCGGAATCACGGCCAATGCTGTGGCTCCCGGATTTATTGCGACGCCGATGACGGACAAGCTCACGGATGATCAGAAAGATAAGATCAACGTGCAGATTCCCGCCGGTCGGATGGGAACACCCGCCGAAATCGCCGCAGCCGTTGTATATCTGGCCAGCCCAGAGGCCGCATATGTGACGGGAACCACGTTACATGTGAATGGCGGCATGGCGATGCTCTAGGGCTTAAAAGTGTGGGCATGCCTTAATTTAGGGGATGCCCCGCAACTATTTTTAGAATAGGGTCTGAGTGAGAAAATAATTTGCGCTCTTGATCCTTAAGAATGTATATCTATCTTCTGGAAAGCGTTTGCCTTGGCGGATTGATATGCTAAAGGAAGCGCAGAAGAACCGACAGCGGAATAAGCGTTTGCCGGATTTCCTGCGTTAGCAGGGCTTAAGTCGCCCACTCTGGGCAGGAAAGAAACGGGTGGTAGCACCCTACACTAGAATGAGGAAATAATATGAGCGACATCGCAAATCGCGTTAAAAAGATCGTCGTAGAGCACCTTGGTGTAGAAGAAGAGAAAGTCGTTGAAAACGCTTCCTTCATCGACGATTTGGGCGCAGACAGCCTTGATACAGTTGAATTGGTAATGGCGTTTGAAGAAGAGTTCGGCATCGAGATCCCTGACGACGCTGCAGAAACTATTCAAACTTTCGGCGACGCGACGAAGTTCATTACAGAAGCTTCCTAAGCCTCTCACAGAATTTTTAGCTATAACGGCGCTCCCTTAATGGGGGGCGCCGTTTTTCGTTATTATGTTTGCTCAGCTGTCGGTTGGGGCTTTTTCCCCTTGGTTTGAGCCAGCCAGACGGCCCAGAGGGTTAAGACCGCCCCGCCGATTTGGAGGGGGGAGAGCGTTTCGCCTGCAAAGGTCCAGCCAACAAGTACCGCAGTGATTGGACTAAGGAGACCGAGGGCCGAGATGATTTCCGTGTCCTGTGTTGCCAACCCGCGAAACCAAAGGAAGACCGCGCCTGCCGTGCCGAAGCCGGCCAGATAGGCGAGGGCGAGCCAGTTTTGCGCGGTAAAGCTGGGCATTGGTGGCTCGAAAACGGCAGCGAGAGCCGCGATCATGAGGCCTCCGGCGATAAGTTGCCAACTGACGAACCCCACAAGGGAGACTGGCGGCGTCCAGCGACGGGTGAGGACATTACCCAGAGCCATGGAAGCGGCGGCCACGATCCCCGCCAGAATGCCGAGGGGATCAAGCGTTGCGGCGGGGGTGAGAACCAATACCGCGATGCCTAATGCGCCAAGGCTGGCGGCAAAAAGGGAACGCGGGCGAATGCGGCGGTGCAGGACGATTCTGACGAGGAAGACGACCATAAGAGGCTGAAGCGCACCCAATGTTGCCGCGACGCCACCGGGGAGGGCATAGGCGGCATAGAATAAAAACGTCCAGAAAATGGCGAAGTTTAGCGCACCTAGAATGGTCGCGCGCAGCCACCAGATGCCGTGGGGGATTTCGCGCGAAAAGAGCCATAGCACAAGGCCCGCAGGCAGGGCCCGCCATGCCGCCATTCCCATCGGATGGTCGGGCGGCAGAAAGTCTTTGAGCACGATATAGGTCGTGCCCCATAGGATGGGCGCAAGGGCGGCGAGATAGAGAGTCGATTTGGAAGACATGGAGTTTGTCCTTTCGTCTTGACGTCAAGATAAATAGTTGACCACGTATTGCAAGGTATTTTTTCTTTATTCTTGACGTGAAGATAAAAACCAGCATCCTGTGTGTATGGATCATGTTGACAAAATTGTTGCGCAGTGGACGCAGGAGCGGCCCGAACTTGATGTCGGGCCGATGGAGGTTATTGGCCGCATTGTGCGTTTGGCCAATGTGTTGAACCAAGAGATGGAACGGGTTTTTGAACGTCATGATTTAACGGCTGCGAGCTTTGATGTACTCGCCACGTTGCGCCGCTCGGGCGCGCCGTTTTCGCTCTCGCCGGGGGCGTTGATTGGCAGCACGATGGTGACCTCTGGCACGATGACCAATCGGATTGATCGGTTGGTGACGGCGGGGCTGGTGGAACGGCGGGGCAATCCAAAGGATAAGCGTGGTTTTTTGATTTGCCTGACGGCGGCGGGGCATGCGCTGATTGATCGCGTGGTGGAGGATCATGTGGCGCGTCAGGCCGAGTTGGTTGGGGCACTGAGCGAAGAGGAACGCGAGGTTTTGGTCAAGATTACGCGAAACCTGACGGACGCGATTGGCGCTTTGCCGGAATAAATATTGACGCGAAAATAGGGGGTAAGCCGGTTTGGAGGACGAAAGCGGGGGGATTTTATCCCCTAGGGTTGTTTCTTTACCTTGCTCCTTAGGGGGAGAGCACGATATCAAGCAAGGAACAAAAGTTTAAGGCGGGAGAAACGCTATGCGTCGAGTAGTTGTCACAGGTTTAGGAATGGTCACACCATTGGCCGACGGTGTTGAAGAAACATGGAGCCGTCTGATCGCCGGAGAATCTGGGGCAGGGACGATCACGCGGTTTAATCCCGAACGTGTTGCCACCAAATATGCCTGCGAAATCCCCTTGGGGGACGGTAGCAATGGCACGTTTAACGCCGATAAATACATGGAGCCCAAAGACCGCCGTAAAGTCGATGATTTCATCCTTTATGCGATGGCGGCAGCAACCCAAGCCGTTGAAGATTCAGGCTGGGTTCCGGAAGACGAAGAAAGCAAATGCCGCACAGGTGTGATGATTGGCTCGGGTATTGGCGGGTTGTCGTCGATTGCAGAAACCGCGCTTGTTTTGGCGGAAAAAGGCCCGCGCCGTGTTTCGCCGTTCTTTATTCCGGGTGCATTGATCAATCTTGCGTCGGGCCAAGTGAGTATAAGATACGGCTTCAAAGGCCCCAACCACGCGGTTGTGACGGCGTGCTCGACGGGCGCGCATGCCATTGGCGACGCGGCGCGTTTGATCATGTTGGACGATGCGGATGTGATGGTCGCGGGGGGGGCAGAGAGCCCAATTTCCGAGATTGGCATCGCGGGTTTCAATGCCTGTAAGGCGTTGTCGACTTCGCGTGGGGACGATCCCAAAACGGCGAGCCGTCCTTATGACCGTGATCGCGATGGGTTCGTGATGGGCGAGGGGGCTGGTGTTGTTGTTCTGGAAGAATACGAGCATGCAAAAGCCCGTGGTGCGAAGATTTACGGCGAGGTTTTGGGTTATGGCCTGTCGGGCGATGCCTATCACATTACGGCCCCTGCGAGTGACGGCGATGGTGGCTATCGCTCGATGGCGGCAGCTATTAAGCGGGCGGGGATTACGCCTGCGGATATTGATTATATCAACGCGCATGGCACATCCACGATGGCGGATACGATTGAATTGGGTGCGGTTGAGCGCTTGATGGGGGATGCGGCGGATACCGCGACAATGTCCTCGACAAAATCGGCAACGGGGCACCTTTTGGGCGCTGCGGGGGCGATTGAGGCGATCTTCTGTATTCTGGCGATCCGTGACCAAGTTGCGCCGCCAACGCTCAACCTTGAGAACCCTGATGTGACGCCGCGCCTTGATCTGGCGCCGCTCAAAGCGGTGAAACGTAAAATTGACGTCGCGCTGTCCAACTCCTTTGGGTTTGGTGGCACAAATGCGAGCGTTATCTTTGGTAAGGTAAAAGACTAATGTGGAAAAATCTGGCCTCAAGCGCCCTGACTTTCCTGGTGCTTATTTTGTTTTGCTTCGGCGGCGTCGCGATGTGGGCGACCAAGCAATATGAAGCCCAAGGCCCGCTTGAAACCGCGATCTGCTTGAAGGTGGATTCGGGATTTAAAATGGGGACCGTGGCCGATATTTTGGAAAAAGAGGCGGCAATCACCAACGGGTATATTTTCCGTGTTGGCGTTAATTATTCCGACAAGGCTGCCGCCCTTAAGGCGGGGAGCTTTTTGGTGCCCGCTGGAACCTCGATGGAAGGCATTGTTGATATCGTAACGGGCAATGGTCGCTCTACTTGTGGGTCGGAAATTGTCTATAGAATCGGGGTGTTACGCAGCGAAGTTCAACTAAGGGAGCTTGACCCTGCGACCAATCGATTTGAAGAAAAATTCGCTTTTGATCCGGTCGCGGACGCGGTGCCAGAAGGGTTTGAGGAGGCGCGGCAGAATGCAGATTTGCGGTACCGAGTTGCCCTTGCTGAAGGGGCCACAAGTTGGCAGGTTGTTGAGGCGCTGAAGGCGGCGGATTTCTTGACGGGTGATGTTGATGAAATTCCAGCAGAAGGATGGCTGGCACCGGGGAGTTACGAAGTGGCGTCCGGCGAGACGCGCGCAGAATTACTGGCGGAGATGAAAGATCGGCAGGCCGCGGATTTGCAGGAAGCGTGGTCCAACCGCGCCGCAGATCTTCCGATTGAGACAATGGAGGAAGCACTTGTTCTCGCGTCGATAATTGAGAAAGAAACGGGGATTGCGGAGGAACGTGGGCAGGTTGCCAGCGTTTTTGTGAACCGCTTGAACCAAGGGATGCTTTTGCAAACAGACCCCACAGTCGTTTATGGCGTGACGGAGGGTAAAGGCGCGTTGGGACGCGGGTTACGCCAGAGTGAGTTGCGCGGAGATACGCCGTGGAACACCTATGTTCACGCGGGCCTTCCGCCCACGCCTATTGCCAATCCAGGGAAGGCGGCACTCCAAGCGGCGGTCAACCCAGACAGCACGAAGTACGTATTCTTTGTGGCGGACGGGACGGGCGGACATGCCTTTGCCACGACGCTTAAGGAGCACAATGACAACGTGGCCATTTGGCGTAAAATCGAAGCTGAGACACCCGAAAATTAGGGGTTTCAGCGGCAGGAAATGAAGGAAAAGGCGTCCGCTTCGGGCGCCTTTTTTGTGCGCATTTGCGACAGGTTTCCCTTTGTTTTTCGGGGGTTACATGGGGGTGCGTTCGGTGGGTGTTGCCGCGCAACACCTAGAAATCATTGATTTTTTCACTCTGATGTGTCAATTTGCAGGTCGAGCTAGAAGGGATGTGACCCCGTTGAAAGCGCCATTTTAGAGCGCTAGATTGAGCCACATTTCTCTCGTGCGGGCAAAGCATGAGAGGCGGACAATAAGAATATGACACTTATTACACCCATTGAGGATATTGGCAGTGCCGAAAGCTTGCTTTCGGTAGCCGAAAAACAGGTTCAACGTTTGATCGGTGCCGTCGAAGGCGTCTTGCAAACAAATGAAACAAGCCAAGATTTGGACACGAAGGAGGCCGTTGCGCTTTCGAAGGATTTGTCCAAAGCCTTGCAAACTCTATTTGAGGAAAGGTCGCGTGTTGAAAAACTTCGCAAACAAAAGTCCGGAATTGTCCATGACTTCGCGCTCGACTTTGACCGAGCACGCCTTGACATCGGGAGCCGCTTGGCTCGCTTGCGCAGAGCAAACAATACAGGAGACGTTTCTGAATGAATTAGGGGACGAGTCGCTTTTGGCTCTGCCTTGGTTGTTTGAATTTTGGGCCCTACCGCACCAACTCCCGCCGACAGGCGATTGGCGCACCTGGGTGATTATGGGAGGGCGTGGTGCGGGTAAAACCCGTGCTGGTGCCGAGTGGATACGGTCGGAGGTAGAGGGGGCGCGCCCCCTCGATCCGGGTCGCTCGCGTCGTGTGGCGCTTGTTGGGGAAACGATTGATCAAGTGCGCGAAGTTATGGTTTTTGGCGAGAGCGGCATTTTGGCGTGTTCTCCGCCAGATCGTCGGCCCGAGTGGCAAGCTAGCCGGAAGCGTTTGGTTTGGCCGAATGGGGCGATTGCCCAGATTTTTTCGGCCCATGATCCAGAGAGCCTGCGCGGGCCGCAGTTTGATGCGGCTTGGGTGGACGAACTGGCGAAATGGAAGCGCGCCGAAGAGGCGTGGGATATGCTGCAATTCGGGCTGCGCCTTGGGGAAATGCCACGCCAATGCGTGACAACAACCCCGCGTAATGTACCGATTTTAAAAGGTATTTTGGGGAATAAGTCGACGGTTGTGACTCAAGCGCCAACCGAAGTAAATCGCGCCTATTTGGCGGCGAGTTTCCTTGAAGAAGTGCGTGCGCGGTATGCGGGCACCCGTTTGGGGCGGCAGGAATTGGACGGTGTTTTACTGGAAGACACTCAGGGTGCGATGTGGACGCTTGGGACGTTGGATCAGGCGCGGGTCAATGAGGCCGACAATTTAACACGCATCGTTGTGGCGGTTGATCCGCCTGTGACGGGCCATAAAGGGTCCGACGAATGTGGGATTTTAGTGGTGGGCGCGCGCACTGTGGGCGAACCCAAAGACTGGTATGCCGTTGTGTTGGAAGACGCGACGATCAGCGGGGCCGCGCCCAGCGTTTGGGCGCAAGCCGCACTAGATGCGATGGAGCGCCACGGGGCCGATTGTTTGGTCGCCGAGGTTAATCAAGGCGGTGATTTGGTGGAATCGGTGATCCGACAGTTGGACCCGATGGTGAGTTACAAAGCGGTGCGGGCGAGCAAGGGGAAAGCGGCGCGGGCCGAGCCTGTAGCTGCGTTATATGCCCAAGGTCGCGTGCACCATTTGGGGGCGTTCACAGCGCTTGAGGATCAGATGTGTCGGATGACGCAGCAAGGGTATGAGGGCAAGGGCAGCCCCGACCGTGTGGACGCGCTTGTTTGGGCGATCACCAATCTTTTGATCACCCCAAACAAGATGGCGCAACGCCCCCGCGTACGCACCCTTTAAGCGTTCTTTAGGGACTTGTGAGAGAGTGGTTTCAACGAGAATGGAACCGAAAACATCCATTCTTATTCATATGTGTCAATAGGTTACCCGATTGGGAATTCTGATGGCCCGCCCGGTGGGTGTTCTTTTAGGCGAAGAAACAGGAGCTTCTTCAGATGGTATTTGATTTCCTAAAACGCGGCGAGACGGTTGCAGCAACTGGCCCAACTGCCACCAAAGCTTCCGCCACGGGGCCAGTGGTTGCGTATCATGGTTCCGGGCGTGTGGCATGGAGCCCGCGCGACGTTGTTTCCCTCACCAAAACGGGGTTTGCGAACAATCCTGTGGGCTTTCGGTCGGTCAAGATGATCGCGGAGGCGGCGGCGGCCTTGCCACTGGTGCTTCAAGATCGGGAACGTCGGTATGAGGATCATCCGATCCTTTCGTTGATTGCATCGCCAAACGGGGCGCAGGGACGGGCGGAATTGTTTGAAAACCTGTATGGGCAGTTGTTGCTGACGGGGAATGGGTATCTTGAGGCTGTTGCGGCGGAGGAGGGGCTTCCTTTGGAGCTTCATGTTTTGCGCAGCGACCGGATGAGCCTTGTTCCGGGGGCGGATGGCTGGCCGATTGCGTATGAATATGCCGTGGGGGGGCGCAAGCATCGGTTTGATGTTTCTGGTCATGTTAGCCCGATTTGCCACGTAAAAAGCTTTCATCCGCATGACGATCACTATGGTTTGAGCCCGATGCAAGCGGCCGCAAGCGCGATTGATGTGCACAATGCTGCGAGTCGTTGGAGCAAGGGTTTGCTGGACAATGCGGCGCGTCCGTCGGGGGCGATTATCTACAAGGGTCCCGATGGCGCGAGCATGTCGAACGACCAATACGAGCGCTTGCAGGACGAAATGTCGAGCTATCATCAGGGAGCCGCAAATGCGGGTCGACCGATGTTGCTTGAGGGTGGTTTGGACTGGAAACCGATGGGCTTCTCACCGTCGGACATGGAATTCCAGAAGACCAAAGAGGCTGCCGCACGCGAAATTTCCGTGGCCTTTGGCGTGCCGCCGATGTTGTTGGGTATTCCGGGCGACGCGACCTATGCGAATTACCAAGAAGCCAATCGCGCGTTTTACCGGCTGACGGTTGTGCCGCTGGCGACACGGGTTGCGGCAAGTATTGCGGAGTGGTTGAGCCGCTATAGCGGCGAGAAAGTCGAGCTGAAACCGGATCTGGATCAAGTCTCGGCGCTGTCGTCGGAACGCGACAACCAGTGGCGGCGGGTCAGTGATGCAAGCTTCCTGACGGATACCGAAAAGCGCGCCATTCTTGGGCTGCCCAAACTCTCGGAGGACGAATGAGCGAGCAGCCACATCATGTTGGTGGGTCGCGGTACCTTTATGAAGGGTTTGATGCCGCGGCGGCACGAATAGACGCGAATGAACGGGTAACAAAGTTGCAGTTTCAAGCTTTAGATCAACGGCTTAGTCGCATTGAACAGGCGCTTGAACGGTTGGAACGACGCCTTTGGTTGGCGGTTTACGGTGTGGTCGGGGTGATCCTTGCCCAAGGGATTATTTCCCTGATGGAAATGGCACCGAAATGAGGAAAATGACATGACTTCACAGGAATTAGAAACGGGCCTTGAGCGAAAATTCTGTCGTTTCGAGGACGGGGTGACGATTACGGATGGCATTAAGATCGAAGGCTATGCGAGTCTTTTTGGCAAAAGCGATCAGAGCGGCGACGTGGTTGCAAAAGGAGCTTATGAACGCTCGCTTGCGCATCTTGCGGCAAAAGGGCGGAGTGTGAAAATGCTCTGGCAACACGATCCCGCCCAGCCAATTGGCCTTTGGGACGAGGTGCGTGAAGACGCAAAAGGCCTCTATGTGAAGGGCCGGTTGCTTGAAGAAGTGGAAAAGGGACGCGAAGCGGCGGCGCTGATTAAAGCGGGCGCGATCGACGGGCTTTCCATTGGCTACCGCACCAAAAAAGCGGCAAAAGATGACAAGGGCCAGCGGCTCTTAACGGAATTGGAATTATGGGAAGTATCACTTGTGACATTCCCCATGCTTCCAGACGCGCGGGTCGGCGCAAAAGGGGCAACCCCCTTTGAAAACGACCTCATGCGGGATTTGGCGGGAGTGCTAAATGACGCTCGCTACATGCTGGCCAACGATAGCTGAGCCAGCGATCTAACCTCTCAAACAGGATTGTTTAATGAGCAAAAACGAGACAAGGGCTCGGGCCGGGACAGCTGTGTCTGACGGTCTGTCGCCGACCGCGGAGGTAAAGACCGCGCTGACCGGCTTCGTGAGCGATATCAAAGAGTTAAATAACGAAACCAAATCACAAGTTAAATTACAGGAAGAGCGACTTACCATGCTGGAACGTAAATATATGACTGCCCAACGCCCTGCTTTGTCGGCTCATGCCGATACATCTGCACCCCATCAAAAAGCCTTCGACGCCTATTTGCGCGTCGGGGATGATGATGCGCTTCGCGGGTTGGTCCTTGAAGGGAAATCCATGAATACGGCAGTGTCTGCCGAAGGTGGCTACCTTGTGGATCCCAAAACCTCCGAGACGATCAAAGGCGTGCTGTATACCACGGCGTCGATCCGTTCGATTGCATCGGTTGTTGAGGTCGAAGCGACGTCCTATGACGTGATTGTGGACCACACAGAAGTCGGCACGGGTTGGGCGAATGAAGTTGGTCCGGTGTCTGAAACGTCTTCTCCGACGTTTGACCGGATTGCTATTCCGCTTCATGAGTTGTCAGCCCTGCCAAAAGCCTCGCAACGCCTTTTGGATGACGCGGCCTTTGATATCGAGAGCTGGCTTGCGGGCCGGATTGCGGACAAGTTTGCCCGTGCTGAGGCGGCGGCCTTTATCAATGGCGATGGTGTTGACAAGCCTACGGGTTTCTTGACCAAAACCGACGTTGCAAATGCGTCATGGACGTGGGGCAAGCTTGGCTATGTTGCCACGGGCCAGGATGGTGATTTTGCTTCTGTAAATGCTTCGGATTCCATCGTTGATTTGGTCTATGCGCTTGGGGCCGAATATCGCGCCAATGCGACCTTCGTGATGAATTCCAAGACGGCAGGTGCGGTGCGCAAAATGAAGGACGCCGATGGCCGTTTCCTTTGGAGCGATGGCCTTCAAGCCGGCGAACCTGCGCGTCTTATGGGGTATCCTGTGATGATTGCCGAAGACATGCCTGACATTGCTTTGGGAGCGAATGCGATTGCATTTGGCGACTTCTCCAATGGCTATACCATCGCCGAACGCCCCGATTTGCGCGTATTGCGCGATCCGTTCTCTGCCAAACCAAACGTTCTGTTCTATGCGACG
Organism: Falsihalocynthiibacter sp. S25ZX9; assembly: GCF_041205405.1. Lineage (NCBI taxonomy): Bacteria > Pseudomonadati > Pseudomonadota > Alphaproteobacteria > Rhodobacterales > Roseobacteraceae > Falsihalocynthiibacter > Falsihalocynthiibacter sp. S25ZX9. The sequence goes on along the minus strand of NZ_JBGFCD010000011.1, from coordinate 110,529 downwards.
AAACGTGTGGGCGGCGACGTGAGCGACTTTGCGGCGATCAAGGTTCTGAAATTCTCCGTGAGCTAAGGCTTGTGGTGAATGATCCCTCCCTTTTTTAGGGAGGGATGCTGGGGCGCGCATCTTATGGGCCGTGTTGTCTAGCTGCTCCCCTCCGTCCGAGCGACACGGTAGGTGCGCGCCCTTTGAAACGGGCTGAGGGGAGCGCCATTTTGCACCTCAAACGGTACATGAAAATCGATATTTCGGAGAGTTTCCATGATGTTAATCGAGCAGACCACAGTTCCCACTTCGGCATTGCCGATTCAGGGATTTAAAGACCACCTGCGGTTGGGCACCGGGTTTGCCGATGACGGTTTTCAGGACGATGTTTTGAATACTTGTCTACGGGCCGCGATGGCCGCGATTGAAGCCCGAACTGGTAAAGTGATGATTGAACGCGCGTTTCAGTGGGAGCTTACTGGGTGGCGCGGCCTTTCGGAGCAGGCGCTACCTGTGGCACCCGTGTCCGCCATCAACAGTATCACGGTGAAGGATCGTTTGGGGGATGCGACGCTCGTTGATCCTACTCGTTATGTGTTGCAGCGCGATAATCAGCGGCCAAAAATTCAGGCCACTGGCGCGTGTCTACCCACCGTTCCGCTTGGCGGTCTTGTCGAGGTTATTTTCACGGCTGGATTTAGTGGTGCTTGGGAAGGGATGCCGGCGGATTTGGGCCAAGCGATGTTCTTGCTTGCGGCACATTTCTACGAGCATCGAACCGAAGGGGAAGGCAATCGCGGGTCTATGCCATTTGGTGTGTCCTCGCTGATTGAGCCTTACCGGACAGTTCGAATTCTAGGTGGGGGTGTGGCATGAGCGTTCCGAAATTAAATCGGCAGCTTGTGCTTGAGGCACCTGAACGGGTGGCGGATAACTCTGGCGGGTTCGTTGAGAAATGGGCCGCCCTTGGTACCCATTGGGCCGCCGTTGATCCCGGCGCTGCCCGCGAGAAAGCGGGCGACTTTTTGACGATCTCGTCGACGAGCCTCAAGATCACAGTCCGTGCGGCACCGTATGGTGCGCCTAGTCGACCCAAAGCTGATCAACGCTTTATTGAAGGGGCACGGATTTATCGCATTCAAGCGGTGACCGATGCCTATGAGAGTGGTCAGTATTTGGTCTGCATCTGTCAAGAAGAGGTGGTGTCATGAGCTATGGTGTTTCAGCCGCACTTCAGGCGGCGATTTACCAACGCCTGACATCGAGTTCAGCGTTGGTGTCGCTCGTAGGTGATGCAGTTTATGACAATCCGCCCTCCGGAACTCTGCCCGGAACCTACGTGAGTTTGGGGCCAGAAGACGTGCGTGACCGCTCTGATGGTCAGGGCCACGGGGCGTTGCATACCTTTACGATCAGTGTGGTGACGGATGCTGCTGGCTTTCAAACAGCCAAGACAATTGCGGCCGTGATATCGGACCGATTGGTTGATGCAGACCTACGGTTGAGCCGCGGAAAACTGATTTATTTGAATTTTGAACGCGCCATAGCTCGGCGTGTCGGAAACAGCGAAACGCGCCGGATCGATCTGAGATTTCGCGCTCGCGTGGAAGACTAATAATCCCAAATTTTGGAGTAATGACCATGGTAGCCCAAAACGGCAAAGACCTACTTATCAAGCTCGACATGACCGGTGGCGGGTTGTTTGAGACTATCGCTGGGCTTCGGGCCACGCGGATCAGTTTTAATGCAGAGAGCGTGGATGTCACGAGCCTTGAGAGCCAAGGCGGTTGGCGCGAATTGCTCGGCGGTGCGGGGGTAAAAACAGCCTCGATTAGTGGTTCGGGGATTTTCAAAGATGAGGGAACCGATGAGCGTGCGCGCCAAATTTTCTTCGACGGAGAAATTCCGAATTTTCAGGTGATTATACCCGATTTCGGCGTTGTCGAAGGGCCGTTTCAAGTGAACTCGATTGAATACTCGGGAAGCCACAATGGCGAGGCAACCTACGACTTGTCGATGGCGTCTGCGGGCGCGCTTCAGTTCACAGCGCTGTAATGGCGAATCCGTGGGCAGGAGAGGTTGAGCTTACTCTGGATGGGGAACGTCGCGCTCTCAAGCTAACGCTTGGGTCACTCGCTGAGCTCGAAAGTACGCTGGCAACGGGAACGCTCATTGACTTGGTTGAGCGTTTTGAATCGGGCAAATACTCCACGCGCGATGTTCTGGCACTCATTGTAGCTGGGCTTCGCGGCGGTGGGTGGCAAGGGCGCAGTGAGGACTTATTGCAGGCCGATATTGCGGGCGGACCGATTGAAGCAGCCCGTATTGCGGCACAATTGCTGGCCCTTGCGTTCACCATCCCCGGAACCTCTGAAGCCGGAGCGCTTTAGTGGCGATTGGAGAAGGATACGGCATGGACTGGCCTGCGCTTATGCGTGCGGGGCTTCGCGGATTGGGCCTTCAACCAGAAGAGTTTTGGCGGCTCACCCCGGCGGAATTGATGATGATGATGGGCAGCGAGGAACAACAAATGCCCTTGAGCCGCAGCCGGCTTGAGGATTTGTCGCGCCTGTATCCCGACGTTTTGAACACATAAAAAATCAGGAGCGCGATCATGATCCAAGATGTAGATGGTATTGGCCAATTTGATGAGAGGGTCGACTCCCTTGAAAACAGCATGAGTGGTGCGGTGGCAATGGCGGCCGCATTTGATGCAGAATTGATCAAGATGCGCGAAACTTTGAGTGCAACGGGCAACGAAGTTGATACGCTCTCGAAAGGAATTGGACGCGGGTTGCGGCGAGCATTTGACGGGCTTGCGTTTGACGGCATGAAGCTTTCGGATGCTCTCAATACGGTAGCGAAGTCCATGATCGATACCGCTTATGCTGCAGCAATCAAGCCAGTGACCAACCAACTCGGTGGAATCATTGCGACCTCGGTTAGCAATGCGGTCTCCGGTGCGATCCCCTTTCAAAAAGGTGGAGCGTTTACTCAAGGCAAAGTCATGCCGTTTGCGAAGGGGGGCGTGATTTCCGGCCCGATGAACTTTCCGATGCGTGGCGGCATGGGCTTGATGGGGGAGGCAGGTCCGGAAGCGATCATGCCTTTGGCGCGGGGGGCAGATGGCAGTCTCGGGGTGAAAACCCAAGGGGGAGGCCGTCCCGTGAATATTACCATGAACATTAGTACCCCAGATGCGCAGGGTTTCCAGCGCAGTCAGGGACAAATCGCGGCGCAGTTAAGTCGTGCCATGGGACGTGGTCAGCGCAACGCGTAGGGAGGAATTACGATGGGTTTTCATGAGGTAAGGTTTCCAGCATCCTTGAGTTTCGGGTCTGTTGGCGGACCAGAACGCAAGACAGATGTTGTCACGCTCGCCAATGGTTTTGAAGAGCGCAACACGCCGTGGGCGCATTCTCGGCGCCGCTATGACGCGGGTGTTGGAATGCGCTCCCTTGATGACATTGAGTTGTTGATTTCGTTTTTTGAGGCGCGGCGCGGGCAACTTCATGGCTTCCGGTGGAAAGACTGGTCGGATTTTAAGTCTGGACGCCCCTCAATGGAGCCAACGTTTGAGGATCAAGTCATCGCGCATGGGGACGGATTGCAGGCCGTGTGGCAACTCAATAAGACTTACGAGTCTGGGAGCTACACCTATACACGGCCTATTAAAAAACCCGTTGAAGGGACTGTTCGTCTTGGGATCCAGGGGGATATTCTACAGGAAAGTATCGATTTTGACATCGACTTTTCGACGGGCCTCGTCGCATTCTCGCACCCACCAGATGTAGGCGTCGCGATCACGGCTGGTTTTGAGTTTGACGTCCCTGTCCGTTTCGATGCCGATAGAATCCACACGTCCGTTGCAAGCTTTCAAGCGGGTGATGTGCCAAATGTGCCGATTGTTGAGGTGCGTGTATAATGACACTTTCTCCAGAACTGAAAACGCATCTTAAGTCGGGTATCACGAGTGTGAGCCGCTGTTGGGCGGTTACGCGAACCGATGGTATTTCCCTCGGTTTTACGGATCACGACGAAAACATTGCCTTCGATGGCGTTGATTTTCTCGCCAATACGGGGCTTACGGCGCGTGCGCTACAGCAAACGACGGGCCTTGCAGTAGATAATACTGAAGCCCTAGGTGCGCTCAACAGCGACACAATTCGCGAAGAAGATATCGCAGCCGGGCGCTATGACGGGGCACAGGTTTTGGCGTGGCTAGTCAATTGGCAGAATCCAATCGAAAGAACGCTTCAGTTTCGCGGTACAATCGGTGAATTGACGCGTGGAGATGGGGCGTTTCAAGCTGAGTTGCGCGGTCTAACAGAAGCGCTAAATCAACCCCAAGGACGGACCTACCAAAAACCTTGCTCTGCTGTACTGGGAGATCATTCTTGCCGCTTTAATCTTGATACTGCTGGCTATGTTACGACGCGTCCTGTCGAGACAATAAAAAACGCGCGCGAGATGTTTTTTGATGACTTTCTAGGGTTTGATGATCGGTGGTTTGAGCGCGGTCGTTTTGAAGTTCTAAGTGGGAATGCAAAAGGGCTTATTGGCTTTATCAAGAATGACCGCCTCACGGACAAAGGTCGCACGATTGAACTTTGGGAAGCCCTTCGATTGTCGTTGGACTCCGGTGATCTTGTTCGGTTTGAAGCTGGATGTGACAAACGTGTAAAAACGTGCCAGTTGAAATTCCAGAATTTTCTAAACTACCAAGGGTTTCCAGACATTCCTGGGGAAGATTGGCTTATGAGCTATCCGTCATCGGGAGATGTTAACGAAGGGGGCCAACTTGTTTCCTCTCAACAAACGGTTGAGGTGGGCTGATGCAAAGCGAGTTGATCGTACAAGCCGCGCGTTCGTGGCTTCGGACACCATACCGCCACCAAGCGTCGCAAAAAGGCGCGGGCACTGACTGCCTAGGTCTTTTACGTGGGGTTTGGCGGGAAGTATTGGGGTTTGAGCCAACGCGGGTGCCAGCCTATACGAATGACTGGAGCGAACCTCAGGGGGTTGAAGAACTCTGGGAAGCCGCGCTTGTGCATCTAATTGCGAAGCCCCTTGATCATGCGGCAATGGGGGACGTTCTGTTGTTTCGGATGCGCGTTGGCGCTGTTGCTAAGCATCTTGGCATTCAAGGGAATGTCGGATCTGAGCCAAGTTTTATTCATGCATATTCAGGGCACGGGGTGCTGGAAAGCCCCCTGAGTGCGCCGTGGCAGCGCCGAATTGTGGCGCGATTTGAGTTTCCCGAGGAGGGGTCCTAATGGCGACGATAGTTCTTTCAGCGATTGGTTATAGTTTAGGCGCCTCTTTTGGGGGAGCTGCACTTGGCATTTCGTCTGCGATCATTGGGCGCGCTGTTGGTGCGACCCTTGGCCGAGTTATCGATCAACGCCTTATGGGGTCTGGATCGCAGGCCGTCGAAACCGGCCGCGTGGATCGGTTCCGGATTATGGGGGCGAGCGAAGGTACCGCAATCCCACAACTCTATGGGCGCATGCGCGTACCCGGGCAGGTAATATGGTCCACGCGCTTCAAAGAAGAAAAAAGCACCACGCGCAGTGGTGGCAAAGGCGCGCCCAAAGGCCCATCGGTCACGAGTTATGCGTACTCGGTAAGTGCTGCGGTTGCACTATGTGAGGGCGAGATTACACGGGTTGGTCGTGTGTGGGCCGATGGCGTTGAAATATCGTCCGAAAACTTGAATATGCGCTTTTATCGGGGGGACAGTACCCAGATGCCCGATCCGAAAATGGAGGCAATTCAAGGAGCGGGAAATGTACCCGCCTATCGTGGAATTGCATATATCGTGTTTGAAGACTTGCCTTTGGGGCAGTTTGGAAATCGTTTTCCTCAGTTTAGTTTTGAAGTTGTGCGGCCTGCACAGCCCGAGATTACAAATGCTGTCGATGATCCCGTCAATATGATTGAAGGCGTGGCTTTAATACCAGGGACGGGGGAATATACTTTGGCCACGACGCCAGTCCATTTCCAGAGTGGCTTAGGTGTGAACACTTCTGTCAACGTCAACTCTCCGTCGGGGAAAACAGATTTTTTGACGTCTATGGATGCGCTCCGAGAAGAGTTGCCCGCGTGTAAATCTATATCGATGGTTGTGAGTTGGTTTGGCGATGATTTGAGGGCCGGTAGTTGTTCACTGAAGCCGAAAGTTGAACAAACCATTTCTGATGGATTCGGAATGCCGTGGCAGGTTTCCAGTTTGGATCGTTTGGGTGCGGAAGAAATCGTCAAAATTGATGATCGAACGATTTATGGTGGCACCCCCACGGACCAATCGGTGATTGAAGCCATTACTGATATCAATTCTTCGGGGCAAGACGTTGTTTTTTATCCGTTTATTTTGATGGATCAAATTGACGGAAATGGATTGTCCGACCCTTATACAGGGGCTGCCGATCAGCCGGCCCTTCCGTGGCGCGGTCGAATAACACTTTCTGTGGCCCCTGGGCAGTCTGGTTCACCTGATAAAACTGTGGTCGCCGAGGACGAGATCGAGAGTTTCTTTGGCACAGCGTCTGCGAATGATTTCAGCCAAACCGCAACTGGTGTGACTTACACGGGGCCGAATGAGTGGAGCTATCGGAGATTTATTCTTCATTACGCCCATTTGTGCGCTGTTTCTGGTGGAGTTTCGGCATTTTGTATTGGCTCGGAAATGCGCGGTGTGACGCAAATTCGTGGCGCAAATGGGAGCTTTCCTGCGGTTGCGCAATTGGTTTCGCTTGCAGCGGATGTTCGTAGCATTCTTGGGAGTGAAACGAAGATTGGATATGCGGCGGATTGGAGCGAATATTTTGGGTATCATCCACAGGATGGTTCTGGCGATGCGCTGTTTCACCTCGACCCCCTGTGGGCATCTGTAGATATCGATTTTATCGGAATTGACAACTATATGCCGATGTCTGACTGGCGTGAGGGGCAAGATCACCTCGATGCTTCTTGGGGATCAATATACAATTTGGACTACTTGAAGTCCAACATTGAGGGCGGGGAAGGCTACGACTGGTTCTACCATTCTTCAGAGGCGAGAGTTGCCCAAATCCGCACGCCAATTGAGGATGGTGCGTATGACGAAGCATGGGTTTGGCGCTACAAAGACATAAAAAACTGGTGGCAGAACCCTCATCACGAACGCATCGGTGGAATCCGTCAGGCCACATCAACAAATTGGACGCCTAGTAGTAAACCAATCTGGTTTACGGAAATCGGTTGTGCGGCTGTGAATAAAGGTACAAATCAACCCAACAAATTTATTGATGCAAAATCGAGTGAAAGCAGCCTTCCGAACCACTCAGATGGCACGCGTGATGACTTCATTCAAATGCAATATTTACGCGCTCTGTATTCCTATTGGAATACCCCCGCCAATAACCCTGTATCCGATGATACTGGAATTCAAATGCTCGACATGAAAAAAGCGCATGTTTGGGCATGGGATGCGCGACCCTACCCATATTTTCCAAACGCCCTTAATGTTTGGAGTGACGGCAAGAATTATGAGCGCGGTCATTGGCTGAATGGTCGCACTGGAGCAAGGTCCCTTTCCTCAGTTGTCGCCGAGATATGTGAGAGATCGGGCGTCAAGGACTACGATACGTCGAAGTTATACGGGTACGTGCGCGGGTATCAGGTTTCGGATATTTCTGGTGCGCGTTCAGCTTTGCAACCGCTGATGCTTGCTTATGGATTTGAAGCCATTGAGCGCGACGGCACATTGGTTTTTAAAACGCGAAACGGCTTGCCCGATTTGGATATCGAAACTGAAAAGCTTGCGATCCTTCCAGACCAAGATGCTCTCGTTCAGACTTCAAGAGCACCCGTCGCGGAAGTGGCTGGCCGAATTCGCCTGACCTTTGTTGAAAACGATGGCGATTTTGAAGTTCGCGCTACAGAGGCCATTCATCCAGACGAGGTGACCTATATGGTCTCCCAGTCTGAGTTGCCTCTTGCTTTGACGCAAACCGAAGCGCGCGCAATTGTGGAACGCTGGTTGGCAGAAAGCCGGGTTGCTCGTGACACTGTGCGCTTTGCTATGCCGATGTCAGAAATGGAGATTGGTGCCGGAGATATTCTACGCTTTGAAGAAGCCGGTGGGGAGGCGCTCTATAGGGTTGATAATGTAGAACAGGGGGGTGCTCAAATTCTGGACGCGGTGCGCGTGGAGCACGAGATTTACACGCCAAGTGACGCCACATCGGAGCCAATTGGCGTTCGGGGGTTTACCGCTCCGGTTCCCGTGTATCCGGTCTTTTTGGATTTACCACTACTGTCAGGGGACGAAAACCCCAACGCTCCTCACCTTGCGATTACTGCCACGCCTTGGCCAGGGTCAGTTGCTGTTTATGGATCTTCGGAAGATGCGGGATACACACTAAATACACTTATCGGTACATCCGCAACCATTGGTGAGACACGAACTGCATTGGTTAGAGCCCGTACTGGTTTGCCAGATCGGGGCGAACCACTTCGGGTAAAAGTTTACGGAGGAGCCTTGTCCTCCACGACTTGGGAAGGACTGTTGAACGGGAGGAATTTAGCCGCCATCGGGGATGGAACTAGCGAGAATTGGGAGGTGTTCCAATTTGCCGAAGCCAATCTCGTTGACAAAGATACCTATGAATTGAGTCTGCGGCTTCGCGGTCAATTGGGCAGTGACGCAATCGTCCCAGATAGCTGGCCTGTGGGAAGTCACTTTGTTTTGCTGGATGGTAAGCCCCAACAAATCGACATTTCGGCCGCCTCACAAGGGCTGGAACGTCATTATCGAATAGGTCCATCGACACGGTCTTTCGACGATCCGAGTTATGTTTACATCAGCGAAGCTTTTCAAGGCATAGGCTTGCGCCCATATGCGCCTGTGCATGTTCAAGGAAAGCATGACGGTGCAAACTTGGAAGTGTCGTGGATCCGGCGCACTCGATTTGGCGGTGATACTTGGTCGGGAATTGATGTCCCTTTGAATGAAGAATCCGAAAGCTATATTTTGCGTGTTCTGGACGGAAATAATATCGTGCGAGAGGTCACGACGACATCCTCAAACTACGCCTATACCGCAGCTCAGATCGCCCAAGATGGTGTGAGCGCTCCCTTTGGGTTGGAAGTTGCCCAAGTTTCCCAGCGTTTTGGTGCTGGCCCCTTTAGAAGGATTGAAATCAATGACTAATACCGGAAATTTGGGCTTGCCATTGGTGCAGCCAAGCCAAGCGCAAAAGCATATCACTGTCAACGAAAGCCTCGCGAAACTGGATGGGTTAACCCAATTGATTTTGATCTCAATTTCAACGGGGACGCCGCCGTTGTCCGCGTCGGACGGGGCATCCTATGGTGTGCCAATCGGAGGGGTGAATGCATGGGCTGGCCATGATGGCGAGGTCGCAATTTTTTCCAATGGAGGTTGGGTCTTTTCCAATCCTCAAACGGGCTGGAGAGCCTGGATTGCAGATCAGGCTTATTTAGCTCTGTTTGATGGATCGACTTGGGCTCAGGGCGCCGTTGCACAATCACCCAACGGGGCGAAATCAGGGTTTTCTGTCTTGGAGTTTGATCATGTTATTTCCGCGGGAAGTTCCAACTCAACCGCTGTTATGATTCCCTCCCATGCGATGCTTTTTGGCGTATCGGGAGTGGTCGTGAGCGACGTGACTGGGACGCTGACAAGTTGGAGTTTGGGGAAGTCTGGGTCCCTGAGTCAGTTTGGAAGCGGCCTGGGCCTCGCATCAAATTCCTATGTACGTGGTACGTTGTCGTCCCCGTATACCGAGTACAGTCCTACCTCCCTACTTTTAACGGCCGACGGAGGTGATTTTGCAAGTGGGACTGTTCGTCTAGCCATCCACTATTACTCACTCACGATTCCGAGCATTTAAATGCGGCCTGTCTTGCACGGGGATATGACCGCAGCGGCGCGCGCTCTTCTTTGTTTTCCAGAGAGGAGGCGTGTTAGTGCTTTTCAACTCATGCTGACGGAGGCAGAGGCTGCGGATAAATACCGAAAATCCACCGGCCGGTGTCATCCGCTATGGGGAAACGGTAGCCTTATGGCGGCGGCGAATATGCGTCCTCAAGCAAAGGAGCCGTACTTGGATGATTTGGAATACTGTGGGATTTTAGCGCTAACATTTGAATGTTTATTGGCGTGGCGCATGAAGCAACGAAACCGAGCATAGTTCCATAACTTCTTCGAATATGTTGTATCACACCTTTGCGATTGTTGATTTCTCCCTATCTGTTGTAGACTGGGGTGAAATTGAAAGGGTACATCATGGCGAAAGCGCAGAAAAACATTAGTGAGATTGATCCTGTCTGGTCGCGAATTTGCCATGAAGCAGAGGAGGCGGTGCGTGACGAGCCTTTGATGGGCGGCATGTTACACGGCTCTCTCCTGCATCATGCGTCTCTAGAAGGTGCCTTGGCGTACCGTTTGTCGTTAAAGCTGGCGTCGCCGGAAATGTCGGAACAGATACTGCGGGAAATTGCAGATCAAGCTTATGCCGACGATCCGAGTTTGATTGAAGCCGCGCGTGCAGACCTTGTTGCCGTGAACGAACGGGATCCAGCCTGTAATCGTTATATTCAGCCCATCCTTTACTTCAAAGGATTTCAGGCCATGCAAGCCTATCGGATTGGGCACTGGTTGTGGAAAAAAGAGCGTTTCGATATGGCGTTCTTTTTACAAATGCGTATTTCCGAAGCCTTTGGCATCGATATACATCCGGCGGCCAGAGTCGGCAAAGGCATTATGATGGATCACGCCCATTCGATTGTTATCGGTGGCACCGCAGTGGTTGGCGACAACGTTTCAATCTTGCAGTCGGTGACCCTAGGTGGCACGGGCAAAGAGAGCGGCGACCGCCACCCGAAAATCGGTGATGGCGTCTTGATTGGCGCTGGCGCGAAAATTCTTGGCAACATTAAAGTCGGACGTTGCAGTCGGATTGCGGCAGGTTCGGTTGTACTTCACGAAGTACCGCCATGCACAACTGTTGCTGGCGTGCCTGCCAAGGTTGTGGGCGAAGCGGGATGCCCTCAGCCTTCGATTTCAATGAACCAAGTGATCGGTAAATAGGGATTTACGAACACTGAAAGCAAAAAACGCCGGCGCTTCACAGCGCCGGCGTTTTTGTTTGAACAGTAACTTCTAATTAGGCCAGCATCGCAATCGGGTTTTCGAGGTTTTCAACGATTGCATTGAGTAGGTTTGCCCCAATCGCCCCGTCAATAACACGGTGGTCGACCGACATGGTGACGGACATAACTGTCGCGACTGTTAGTTCGCCGTCGTCGCCAACCACAGGGCGTTTCTTGCCCGCGCCCACAGCCAAAATGCCGGCATGGGGTGGATTCACGATGGCGTCAAAGTTGTCGATGCCAAACATACCGAGGTTTGAAATCGCGAACGATCCGCCCTGATATTCGTGTGGCGCAAGTTTGCGAGTCCGCGCGCGCGCCGCCAAATCTTTCATCTCGGCGGAGAGGGCAGAGAGCGATTTCATCTGCGAATCTTGGAGCACTGGGGTAAACAGACCGCCTTCAATGGCGACGGCTACCGCAACATCCGAGGATTTCATCTGAAGAACACGATCCCCAGCCCATACGGCGTTGGCTTCAGGCACTTGTTGCAGGGCGAGCGCCACCGCTTTGATGATGAAGTCATTGACCGAGAGTTTTACTCCACGGGCTTCAAGCTGCTTGTTGAGGGTGCCACGGAATTTGAGTAAAGCATCAAGTTTGATATCACGGCGTAGATAGAAGTGCGGCACCGTTTGCTTGGCTTCGGTCAGGCGGGCAGCAATTGTTTTGCGCATACCGTCAAGGGTGATTTCTTCGTAGTCGCGATCTGCGTACATCTTGGCAACTTGGCTTGCATCTGCTCCGGTTGCTAGGGCCGCTTTGGCTGGAGCCGCAGAAGTGGCTGGCGCGGATTTAGGCGCTGCCGTTGCATTCTCTACATCAGCTTTTACGATCCGTCCTTTTGGACCCGATCCTGAAATAGCGCTCAAGTCGAGACCTTTATCCGCAGCAATACGCCGCGCAAGTGGGGAGGCGAAGAGGCGTTCACCCGAGGCCGCAGCGGGGGCTGCTGGGGTGGACGCGGCAGCTGGGCTTGTTTCTACACTTTCTGCTTTTGCTGGTGCGGCTTCTGTTTTCTTAGCCGCAGCAGGTGCACCAATGTCACTTGCACTTTCGCCATCCTCTAAGAGGACAGCAATCAGTGTGTTGACGGCAACGCCCTCGGAGCCTTCGGCAACGAGGATTTTACCAATAACGCCTTCGTCCACGGCTTCAAATTCCATCGTGGCCTTGTCGGTTTCAATTTCCGCAATCAGGTCGCCAGAAGACACGGTATCGCCTTCCTTCACGAGCCATTTAGCAAGAGTGCCTTCTTCCATTGTGGGAGAAAGCGCGGGCATGAGTATTTCGATTGGCATCCGGTTTCTCCTTAACGATAAGTTACTTGTTTCACAGCGGCGATTACTTCAGCCGTTGTGATCAAGGCAAGTTTTTCAAGGTTGGCAGCATAGGGCATCGGAACGTCCTTGCCTGTGCAATTGATTACGGGTGCATCCAAATAGTCAAAGGCGCGTTCCATAATCGTGGCCGAGATGTGGTTGCCGATGGCACCCACCGGATAGCCTTCTTCGACAGTCACACAACGGTTTGTTTTCATCACAGATTTCAGAACCGTGTCATAGTCGATCGGGCGCAGGGTGCGCAGATCGATGACCTCAGCCGAGATGCCTTCTTCGGCCAATTTATCCGCAGCTTCGAGGGAATAAGTCATGCCAATCCCAAAGGACACGATGGTCACATCCGTGCCTTCACGCCAGATTTTGGCCTTACCAAACGGCACGGTGAAATCATCCATGACTGGCACATCAAAAGTCTTGCCATAGAGAATTTCGTTCTCAAGGAAGATCACTGGGTTGTTGTCGCGGATCGCGGTTTTCATCAATCCTTTAGCGTCTGCCGCCGAATAGGGCATGACAACTTTAAGGCCGGGGATTGCCGCATACCATGCCGCATAACACTGGCTGTGCTGAGCGCCAACACGAGCCGCAGCACCGTTTGGTCCACGGAACACCATAGGCGCCCCCATTTGACCGCCCGACATATATAGCGTTTTGGCGGCTGAATTGAGGATTTGGTCAATCGCTTGCATCGCGAAGTTGAAGGTCATGAACTCCACAATCGGACGCAAACCGCCGAACGACGCGCCGGTGGCAATGCCCGCAAACCCATGCTCGGTGATTGGGGTGTCGATCACGCGCTTGGCGCCAAACTCATTCAACATGCCTTGCGAAATCTTATAAGCGCCTTCGTATTCTGCAACTTCTTCGCCCATGAGGAACACGGTGTCGTCGCGTCGCATTTCTTCGGACATCGCGTCGCGGATGGCTTCGCGAACTGTTGTTGGGCGCATTTCGGTGCCCGCTGGGATTTCGGTTTCGTCTGGCACTTTGACCTGTACAGGCGCTGCTGCAACCGCAGGGGTAGGGGCCGCAGCCTCAACCGCCGCAGATGTAGTAGCTGTGGCGGCATCGGGTGTGGCCGCTGCCGCGGGCGTGGCGTTGGCGTCGTCGCCTTCTTCGAGCAAGATCGCAATCGGTGTGTTGACGGGGACGCCTTCGGTGCCCTCCGCGATCAGGATTTTGCCCATCACACCTTCATCGACCGCTTCGAATTCCATCGTCGCTTTGTCGGTCTCGATCTCGGCCATAATCATGCCGCTCTCGATAACGTCGCCTTCTTTAACCAGCCATTTTGCCAATGTGCCTTCCTCCATAGTCGGGGAAAGCGCGGGCATTAGAATTTCTGTAGCCATTGTATAAGTCTCCTCTGTCCGCTTAGGCGTAAATGTCAGTGTAAAGTTCGGAAAGCGCGGGTTCGGGGCTTTCTTTGGCAAATTCTGCCGCCTCGTTCACGGTCGCTTTGATCTCTTTGTCGATGGCTTTTAGCTCATCTTCGGTCGCGTGATTACCGGTCAGCAACATCGTGCGCACTTGATCGATACAATCGCGTTCTTCGCGCATCTTCTGAACTTCTTCACGCGTGCGATATTTCGCCGGATCCGACATTGAGTGACCACGATAACGATATGTTTTCATTTCGAGAATATAAGGGCCTTCGCCAGCGCGACAATGGGCAATGGCTTTGGCTGCTGCTTCTTTGACCGCGAGCACATCCATGCCATCGACCGCTTCGCCGGGGATCGAAAACCCTGCGCCGCGGGTATAAAGTTCGGGGGAGGAGGAGGCGCGCTGAAGGCTGGTGCCCATGGCGTATTGGTTGTTCTCAATCACGAAGACAACGGGCAATTTCCAAAGGGAAGCCATGTTGAATGTCTCGTAAACCTGTCCTTGGTTCGCTGCGCCATCGCCGAAATAGGCAAAGGATACGCGGTCGTTGCCGAGATATTTGTCGGCAAAAGCAAGACCCGCACCAATTGGCACCTGTGCGCCAACAATACCGTGGCCGCCGTAGAAGTTCTTCTCTTTGCTAAACATGTGCATTGAGCCGCCCTTACCTTTGGAATAGCCACCTTCGCGGCCGGTAAGTTCTGCCATAACGCCTTTAGGGTCCATGCCACAGGCCAACATATGTCCGTGATCGCGGTAAGAGGTGACGCGTTTGTCGCCTTCTTCGGTCGCGGCCTCAATGCCAACCACAACGGCCTCTTGGCCAATGTACAGGTGACAGAAACCACCGATCAAACCCATGCCATAAAGCTGTCCCGCTTTTTCTTCGAATCGACGGATCAATAACATTTCGCGGTAATATGTAAGCAGTTCGTCTTTAGAAACATTTGGTTTCTTTGACGTTTTCCGAGCGGCCATAGGTTTCTCCTCTATCGCTAAGCAAAGGTGGATTTGAATATAGTTTAACGTTAAACTATATATATTCCATACGGGAGCAAAAAGCGAGGGAGAAATTTACGGCTCCCTAAAGGGGGAGTTAATTCAGCGCGTTAACAGATTAACGAACGACGATTTCGTTGCTGCGCACAAGGCCAAGAACGGTGCGGGCTTGCTCATCCAGAAGATCAAGATCAAGGTACTCATCCGACAGGCGATGGGTCTTATTCTTCATCACGCGCACTTCACCTGAAATGGCCTCCAACTCACCCTTGAGCACTTCAACTTCTGCTTGAATTTGAATGCGATGAAACACCCCGTAATCGCCTTGAACGGCGGCAAAGGTAAAATAGACGGACAGCGCAACCGCGCCAGCACCGAACAATAGAACCCCATATGCGGGGCGTTTCTTCACATAACTCATATCTGCCTCATTGCGTCCCCTTCTATGGAGGATCACCTTTTCTTTATGGCACAAGTGATTCCCCATGTGAATCCCTTGATTCACAGAATGATCACTTTTTTACGACACTGTTCTAAAACGAAAAAAACCCAGACGAGTGTCCGGGGTTTTGATTGTTTTTTGAACTGGCGCGAAGGAGGCCTATTCGTTGCCTTTGTAGATGTTGACCAGCTTGCTCAACATGGCCAGCGCATCGGCGCGATCCCGTTGGAAACTGTTGCGGCCAATGATCGACCCATTGCCGCCACCGTCGCGAATGGCGCGGGCATCGTCATACACACTGTCCGCACCCTTTTTGGCGCCGCCCGAGAAAACAACAATTCGACGACCGGCAAAACTCGCGTCCATGCAATGCTTCACGCGCGCAGCTTGGGTCGAGATATCAATCTTCTGTTCCTCATAAACCGCTTTGGCTTCAGGGAGGGAGAGATGGTCGGTCGAGAGCTTGATTTTGATGATATGTGCCCCAAGAAGGGCCGCGATTTGCGCCGCGTAGGCCGCGATATCGATCGCAGTTTCACCATTTTTATCAAGCGCTTCGCCGCGAGGGTAGGACCAGATTACCGTCGCCACACCTTTGGTCGCGGCTTCTTCGCGCATAGCGCTGATTTCTTCGAACATATCAAGCCCAGCTGAGGAGCCGGGGTAGATTGTGAAGCCAATCGCCGAGGCGCCAATGCGCAGCGCATCGTCAACACTTGCGGTAATCGCTTGGTCTTTCAGAGCCGCATTGGGGATCAAGGAATTCGCCGAGTTCACCTTGAGGATCGTCGGGATTTGCCCTGCAAAAGTGTCTGCCCCAGCTTCAAGCAAACCAAGCGGCGCGGCAAAAGCATTGAGGCCCGCGTCGATGGCAAGTTGATAGTGATAGTGGGGGTCATAGGCGGCAGGGTTGGCCGCGAAGCTGCGTGCGCCACCATGTTCAAACCCTTGATCCACGGGAAGGATGATCACTTTCCCCGTGCCTCCGAGTTCCCCGTTCATCAGGATGCGGCAGAGATTGGCTTTTACGCCGGGTGTCTCGCCTTCATATTTGGAAAGAATTTGCTGAACGATGGGGGTAGCTCTCATGGGATGATGTCCTCTTTGGCAGATGATTTTTGGGCCATAGGGTCGTCATACAGAGCAGGGAGGTGGTTTCAAGTTTGATAGCGTTAACATGACGGATGATTGCGCTAACGGGCTGAAATGATGCGTTGAATTTCACATAATGGAACAAAGTTGCGCAAAAAAAAGGCGCGCCATTTCGGGGCGCGCCTTTTGGATTATTGAGAAAAATTACCCTTCGAGAGCGGCAACGCCCGGAAGGGTTTTGCCTTCCATCCACTCAAGAAAAGCGCCACCAGCGGTTGAGATATAGGTGAAGTCCTCAGCGGCCCCGGTTTTGTTAAGCGCGGCCACGGTGTCACCGCCACCTGCAACCGAAATCAACGTGCCCGCTTTGGTCATGGCTGCGGCTTGCTCGGCCGCCGCATTGGTCGCGGTATCAAACGGTGCAATTTCAAACGCACCAAGGGGGCCATTCCAAATCAGGGTTTCACTGGCGGCCATAGCTTGCGAAATAATCGCGACCGTGGCGGGGCCAGCATCCAAAATCATCGCGTCGGCGGGGCAGGCGTCGGCGGCAACAGTTTCGTTCTTTGTATTCGCGGCAAATTCCCACGCAACCACAACATCTACGGGCAGGATCACATTACAATTGGCGGTTTTAGCCTTGGCCAAAATCTCCAACGCCGTGCCTGTCATCTCATGTTCGGCCAGTGATTTGCCAACATTGATGCCCTGCGCCGCAAGGAAGGTATTCGCCATGCCGCCGCCGATGACAAGGTGATCAACTTTGGCCACCAAATTGCCCAAAAGTTCAAGTTTTGTAGAGACTTTCGCGCCACCAACAACCGCCATTACGGGGCGTTTCGGGGTGCTAAGCGCGCCCTCAAGCGCGGACAATTCCGCCTGCATTAAACGGCCTGCACAGGACGGCAAAAGGCGCGCGATCGCTTCGGTGGAAGCATGTGCGCGGTGGGCGGCGGAAAACGCGTCGTTGCAGTAAATGTCGCCCAATCCGGCCAAACGCGCGGCAAAGGCCGGGTCGTTTTTCTCTTCACCCGGCGCAAACCGGAGGTTTTCCAGCAACAAAACTTCACCGTCTTTCATCGCCTCAACCGCTGCGCCGTATTGCCCGTCGGCAAACAGAACGTCTTGGCCAAGGGCCGCAGAAAGCGCGGGCAAAACGATCCGCAAGCTCATCTCTGGAACCACTTGTCCCTTGGGACGACCGTAATGCGCCATCAAAATGGGCTTGCCACCACGGGCCAAAATATCGCGTACCGTCGGCACGATACGTTGAATGCGCGTGTCGTCGGTAACGACGCCATCGGCAACTGGCACGTTGATATCCACGCGGACCAATACGCGTTGTTGGGCGAGATCCATGTCGTCGAGGGATTTCCAAGCCATGTGTCGGCTCCTGTTTTGAAGGTGATTTGCCCTTTCACACAGTATCTTGCGGCTCGCGTCAAGCATTTGCCTCTTTTCCTTTGGCTCTATCGCGCATAAGTTTAGTAAAACCACGCTATAAGGACATTGAAATGACTGATTACAAAGATCCCGAAAACACAATCTTGCTCGAACTAAAAGGCGGCACCGTCGTCATCGAATTGCTTCCTGATGTGGCACCTGCCCACGTTGCACGGATGAAAGAACTGGCGCGCTCTGGTGCCTATGACAACGTTGCGTTCCACCGCGTCATCCCTGGCTTTATGGCGCAAACTGGCGACGTGGCGCATGGCAACATGGAAAACGATTTTAACCTGCGTCGCGCTGGCACTGGTGCCTCCGAGATGCCTGATGTTCCCGCAGAATTCTCCAAAATTCCCCACGCACGCGGTTCTATTGGCGCGGCACGTTCGGCCAACCCAAACTCGGCTAACTCCCAGTTTTTCATCAACTTTTCCGACAATGACTTCTTGAACGGTCAATACACTGTCTATGGTCAAGTGAAGTCAGGCATGGAACACGTCGACGCAATCGTTGTGGGCGAGCCTCCGGAAAACCCCGATCGTATGATCAGCATGAAAGTTGCCGCCGATGCGTAACAATGACATGATTGCAGCGGGTCTTGGCATTCTGGGCGTCGCTGTTTTTGGCGCTTGGTTCATGATGGATCAAACCGCAAATGCACAGACCGCGCTCGCCGAAGACGGCCCCGGCCCGAACCTCGTGATTGAGGTCGCTGGTGGCACCGAAGGGCAGATCGTCATCGATCTTTTGTCCGAAGTTGCTCCAAAACACGTCGAACGTATCGTGACCCTCGCCAACGAAGGCGCCTATGACAATGTGGCATTTCACCGTGTTATCGACGGTTTCATGGCGCAAACAGGCGACGTTGAAAACGCGAAGATGGACGGAGATTTGAATCTCGCGGGCACTGGCGGTTCGGTTTATGAGGATCTGAAAGCCGAATTCTCGGCTGAGACGTTCAACCGCGGCGCCGTGGGCATGGCCCGTTCTCAAAGCCCCGATTCTGCGAACAGCCAGTTCTTCATCATGTTCGCTCCTGCGCCTCATTTGGACGGTCAATACACCGTTGTCGGCCATGTGATCGCAGGTATGGACGTGGTTGACGCGATCAAACTCGGCACAGGGCAGGGCGGATCGGTTTCCGACCCTGACTATATGTCGACAGTTACCGTCGTAGAATAAAATTTAGCGCCCGCCCTCAAACGGTGGGCGCTTTTTTACGGAATGACGCGGGTTCAAGACCGCGTGAGAGGGGCTATATTTCGCGGCCCGTCCTTGTCACACTCCTCTGATCAACAGGAGGAAGCTATGACACCCAAGTCCCATCTATTGACCCTTGTTTTTATCTGCAGCGCAAGCCTTGCAGCGGCAAATCCCGATGCGTGGAAATCCGAATGGCCCAGCACCGATTTCACCACCACAACCATTGACGATTGGTTCGAAATCCTCTCCGGTGGCCCGCCCAAAGATGGCATTCCAGCCCTGTCAGATCCGTCATTTATAGCCGCTTCTGACGAGGCAAAAATCGGTGGCCGCGAGCCGGTTATCACGTTGGAAATAAAAGGGGAAACGCCGCGCGCCTACCCAATCCGCTATCTCACATGGCATGAAATCGTCAATGATGACGTGGGCGATACCCCTGTGGCCGTGACCTTCTGTCCCCTGTGCAACTCCGGCATGGTTTTTGATCGCCGTTTGGGAGGTGATTTGCTCACATTTGGCGTGTCAGGCAAGCTGCGCAACTCGGATATGGTGATGTTTGATCGCGAGACCGAAAGCTGGTGGCAACAAGCGATTGGAACCGGAATTGTTGGCGTGCATACGGGCGACGAACTCACGCAATTGCCCGCATGGATGGAGGGTTTTGACCAGTTCAAGGCGCGCAATCCAAATGGCCTTGTGATGAAGGAGCCAGACTGGCCGCGTAGTTATGGCCAGAATCCCTATCGTGGCTATGACAGTTCAAGTCAGCCGTTTTTATATCGGGGTGAAAATCCGCCACATGGCATTTCGCCCCTGATGCGCGTGGTCCGTGTCGGGGATGCAGCATGGCCGCTGGATCGCCTCTCAGAGGCTGGCGAAGTCACTGAAAATGGGGTCAAAATCACTTGGCGCGCAGGGCAAAACAGTGCGCTGGACAAGGCTGATATTTCCAAGAGTCGCGATGTGGGGTCGATCCGCGTAAACGACGCGCGCACAGGTGCGGATGTGCCGCATGACGTGCTGTTTGCCTTTGCGTTTCACGCCTTTTGGCCAGACGGAAAATGGATGCTCAAATAGAAAACGCGCCGCAATGGGCGCGTTTTCCAGTAACTTCGGTGATTAGCCTTGTGCAACAATCAAGGCGTGGCGTTTCTTGCCCGCGCTCAGCTTCATCGGGGCCGCAAGCGCCGCAATATCGATCATCATGCCAGCGTCCGTAAGGGCTTCGTCGTTAACCTTTGCACCGTTTTCCGAGATCAGGCGTTTGGCTTCTTTGCCTGATTTCACCAAGCCCGATTTGACCAAGAGTTGGACGATGGAAATCCCGTCACCAATGTCATCGACGCTCAGGGTTACGGTCGGTAAGTCGTCGCCAATCCCGCCCTTTTCAAACACTTCGCGTGCCGTCGCTTCGGCGGTCTTTGCGGCCTCTGCACCATGCGCGAGGGTCGTGACCTCATTGGCGAGGAGGATTTTCGCAGCGTTGATTTCGGACCCTTCAAGGGCGCCCAAACGGTCACATTCCTCAATCGGCAACTCGGTATAAAGCTTAAGGAAGCGGCCCACATCAGCATCGGTCGTATTGCGCCAGAATTGCCAGAATTCATACGGGCTGCGCATCGCAGGGTTCAACCAAACCGCGCCATCTTGAGACTTGCCCATTTTCTTGCCGTCCGACGTCGTCAAAAGCGGTGAGGTCATGCCATAAATCTGGTGATCCAAAACGCGGCGCGTCAGGTCGATCCCGTTGACAATATTGCCCCATTGATCCGACCCGCCAAGCTGAAGGAGACAGCCGTAACGACGATTTAGTTCAAGGAAATCATAGGCTTGGAGAATCATGTAGTTGAATTCAAGGAAGCTCAGACTCTGTTCACGATCAAGGCGCGATTTCACGCTTTCAAACGCCAACATACGGTTGACCGAGAAGTGCCGCCCAATGTCGCGTAAAAACTCAAGATAGTTCAAGCCATCAAGCCATTCGGCGTTGTTCACCATCTCGGCGTCGGTTGGGCCGTCACCAAAGGTAACATAGGCCGAGAACACCTGTTTGATGCCGTCGATATTGGCGTTGATTTGGTCATCCGTTAACAAAGGCCTCTCATCCGCCCGAAAGGAAGGGTCGCCAACCTTGGTCGTGCCGCCGCCCATCAAAACGATCGGTTTGTGGCCAGATTTTTGCAGCCAGCGCAGCATCATGATTTGTATCAAGCTGCCCACGTGCAAGGAATTCGCCGTGGCGTCAAACCCGATATAGGCCGGAACGACGCCTGCGATCAGCGCTTCGTCGAGCGATTGATAATCGGTGCAGTCGGCCAAATAACCGCGGTCGATCATCACACGCATAAACTCTGATTTTGGGTGGTAGGTCATCGTCATTTGGTCCATTCTATTCGTTAACGCCTCTGGGTATAGGGGGGCTGCGCACAAAGGGGAAGTACATGTTGGAAGCTGGGGCAATTTGGTCGATCGGAACGATGTCTGGAACGTCGCTTGACGGGGTCGATGCCGCTGCAATTTTGACGGATGGCGAGGAAATCTTTGAGTTTGGTGAAAGTGCGTATCATCCGTATTCTTCCGAAGAGAGCGCGCCGATTGCGGCGGCCTTTGGACTGTGGCCAGGGGATGCTGGTGTGGAGGAGGCTGCTGAGGCGGTCGAGACCGTCCACGCCAATGTTTTGAGCCAGTTTCAGCGCCCGCAACTCATTGGCTTCCATGGACAAACTCTTTCTCATGAACCTCATGGCCGTGGCACACATCAGGCCGGAAATGGCCGTGTTTTGGCGGAGGTTTTGGACTGTCCGGTGGTGTGGGATTTTCGGTCGAGCGATGTGGAAATGGGGGGGGAAGGTGCGCCGCTTGCGCCGTTTTTCCACTTTGCCTGTGCTAAATTTATTGGCACCGAAGGGCCGATTGTGTTTTTGAATTTGGGCGGGGTTGGCAATATGACGTGGGTTGATCCCAGTGCCAGTTATCCCGAAGAGGATGGTGCGTTGCTCGCGTTTGATACGGGGCCTGCGAATGCGCCGATCAATGATCTCATGCTCGCGCGTCGCGGAGAATCTTTTGACAAAGATGGCGCTTTGGCGGCGGATGGCGAGGTTGACGAGGCGCTGGTTGAGCAGTTTCTCGAGGATGCATATTTCTATAGAATGCCTCCTAAGTCATTGGATAGAGACAGTTTTCCGGATATCGCGGATTGGGTTGGTCATATGGATGACGCCGATGCGGTGGCGACGGTGACGGCCATGGTGGCCGCTTCGGCGGCGAAGGGTTTGGAGCATTGTCCGAGCCCTCCGCAGGGGGTTTTGGTCTGTGGAGGTGGGCGCAAAAACGTCACTTTGATGTCGATGTTGTCGATGTTTATGGACTGTCCTGTGGCGCCGGTTGAGAATGCTGGCCTTGATGGGGACATGCTTGAGGCGCAGGCATTCGGGTTTTTGGCCGTGCGGGTTGCGCGCGGTTTGACGACCTCGGCCCCCGGAACGACGGGGGTGCGGGTGCCGATTGGCGGCGGCATTTTGAGCGAGCCGACGGGGGCGTTACGCAAGGAAGTTTAAAAACTTTAAACTCCTGAGAGGGGCTTTTTTAAAGTTTTTAAACATTTTTGAGCCGGAAACTAGCCGCGCGGGATGTCGAAATCTGGCGGGGCGAGGGTGAATTTCGCAAATTCAAATCCGGGCGAAACGGTGCAGCCAACAAGGGTAAACGCGCCGTCGGTTTTGGCGGCTTGCCAGTGGTTTGGCGGCACGAGAATTTGCGGGGTTTGATCGGCGAGCACGTCGGGGCCAAGGCAGTGGTCAATGGCGGGGCCTTGGGCGGCTTCGGCGATGGAAAGTGTTAACGTCGCCCCCGCGTAATAGTGCCAAATCTCGGCGGCATCGACCCAGTGCCAATGGCTTGCTTCGCCCTCTTTCAGCAGAAAATAAATGCAGGTCCCCGCTGCGCGACCTGCGTTGTCGGCTTGCCACGTTTGGCGGTAATAGCCGCCTTCGGGGTGCGGCGCGAGGTTGAGTTGGGCGATGATTTTGTCGGCTGTTTGCATGGAGGAACCTCAGGGGCTTTGGGGCGAGACGTTCATAAAGTATGAGGTATAGAAACGGTTGCCTAATCCTTTGTCAATTCATGCAAAATCCGATTTTCGTTTACAGCACAATTTTTCGGCGCGTCGGATCGGCGGATCATAGCAGAAGCGACGGAGGGCTTGCTTGCATGTGATCCTGAAAATAGCGTAAGCAGCAGCCGTTCCCCTTGGCCCAAAAATGGATAAAATTCGCATGCTTCGCAAACGACTTGAGCAAATTGTAAATCATAGGCTGTTTGAGCCGACGATCATTGTGTTGGTGGTGGTGAATGCGATTGTTTTGGCGTTGGAGACCGTGCCGCAAGCGATGAAATTTGCTGGACCGTTTCTAAAAGTGATGGATGTCACTATTCTTGGGCTGTTTGTCGTTGAGATTTTGCTGCGGCTTTCCGTTGATTTTCGGGGATTCTGGCGCGACCCTTGGCGTATCTTTGACTTCACGATTGTTGCGGTTGCCTTGCTGCCTGCGGTTGGACCGTTGGCTGTTTTGCGGGCGTTCCGTATTTTGCGGGTTTTGCGCTTGGTTTCGACGGTGCCGTCGATGCGCCGCGTGGTGAATGGGCTTATGCAGGCCTTGCCGGGGATGGGCGCGATTGTCCTGTTATTGGGGCTTATCTTCTTTGTTTTCGCGGTTATTTCGACCAAACTTTATGCCGTGGCCTTTCCAGACTGGTTTGGGACGTTGGGCGCTTCGGCCTATACGCTGTTCCAGATTATGACGCTTGAAAGCTGGTCGATGGGCATCGTGCGCCCCGTCATGGAGATTTACCCGTGGTCGTGGGTGTTGTTTGTACCGTTTATCGTGATGACGGCCTTTGCGGTGTTGAACCTGTTTATTGGTGTGATTGTGGATGCAATGCAGTCGCAGCAGAGTGCGGAGGCGCATGATGAGCGCGAAGCGATGTCGGCGGAAACCTCGATGATCTTGCAGGAAGTGCGGGCGTTGCGCGCAGAGGTGGCGGCGCTTCAAAGGGTTCGGGCGGCGGAATAAACGGCCCCTAGAACGCAAAAAGCCCCCGCGATTGGCGAGGGCTTTCCGAGAATTCAGACGCTTATTTTAGGATCGAGCGGCCAGCGTAGACGGCGGTTTCGCCGAGGGCTTCTTCGATGCGGATCAACTGGTTGTATTTGGCCAGACGGTCGGAGCGCGAGAGGGAGCCGGTTTTGATTTGGCCACAGTTTGTTGCGACCGCGAGGTCGGCGATTGTGGCGTCTTCGGTTTCACCAGAACGGTGCGACATCACGTTGGTCATGCGCGCGCGGTGGGCCATATCGACGGCTTTCAATGTTTCGGAAAGCGTGCCGATTTGGTTTACTTTCACAAGCATTGCGTTTGCGGAACCGCGTTCGATGCCCATTGCGAGGCGCTCGGGGTTGGTCACGAAAAGATCGTCGCCCACGAGTTGGATTTTATCGCCGATGGTGTCGTTGAGAAGCTTCCAGCCGTCCCAATCGTCTTCGTCACAGCCATCCTCAATCGAGATGATCGGGTAGTCGGCGGCGAGTTTGGCGAGGTAGGCGACGTTTTCTGCGGAGGTAAGCGAAATGCCTTCGCCCTTCATCTCGTATTTGCCGTCTTTGTAGTATTCAGAAGCGGCGCAATCGAGCGCGAGGTAGATGTCTTCGCCGGGTTTGTAGCCTGCTTTTTCAATCGCTTTGAGGATGAAATCAAGCGCATCACGGGTAGAAGAAAGGGCTGGTGCGAAGCCGCCTTCGTCGCCGATTGCTGTGCTGTAGCCCGCGTCGGAGAGTTCTTTTTTCAACGTGTGGAAGATTTCAGCGCCCATGCGGATGGCGTCGCGGATGTTGGTCGCGGAGACCGGCATGATCATGAATTCTTGGATGTCGATTGGGTTGTCGGCGTGCTCGCCGCCATTGATGATGTTCATCATGGGTACGGGCAGAACGCGCGCGGAGGTGCCACCGATATAGCGGTAGAGCGGTTGACCGGAAGCTTCGGCGGCGGCTTTTGCCACTGCGAGGGAAACGCCGAGGATGGCGTTGGCGCCGAGGCGGGCTTTGTTTGGGGTGCCGTCGAGTTCGATCATGGTCGCGTCGATGGCTTCTTGTTCGGTGGCGTCCCAGCCAACGAGGGCTTCGGCGATCTCGCCGTTTACCGCGGCAACTGCGTTCAAAACGCCTTTGCCCATGTAGCGGGATTTGTCGCCGTCGCGCATTTCAACGGCTTCATAAGCGCCAGTGGAGGCACCAGAAGGGACAGCGGCGCGGCCCATTGTGCCGTCTTCGAGGGTGACGTCGACTTCAACGGTGGGGTTGCCCCGGCTGTCGAGAATTTCGCGGGCAAAGATATCGATGATCGTGGTCATGTAGGGATGTCCTTTTGAAACAAATCACGGGAGGGCCAAGGGCCTTTTACGCAAGGGGGGGGCTCACGTCAAATAGATGCTCTATAGCGGGGGAGCGGTGACGGTTTTATGACGCTAGTTTTTCTTGAGCGGGACGCCGTAGAGCTCGAGGCGGTGGCCGCGTAATTCATAGCCGAGTTTCTGGGCGATTTTCTCTTGCAGGGCTTCGATGTCGGGATCGACGAATTCGATCACGCGGCCCGAATTCATGTCGATCAGGTGGTCGTGGTGGTCGCGGTCGGCGGCCTCGTAACGGGCGCGGCCATCGCCGAATTCGTGCTTCTCAAGGATGCCGCTTTCCTCAAACAATTTGACGGTACGATAGACCGTGGCGATGGAGATTCTCGGGTCAAGTTTCACCGCGCGGGCATAGAGTTCTTCGACGTCGGGATGGTCGGTCGCATCCTCTAGAACGCCAGCGATTACGCGGCGTTGGTCGGTTAGGCGCAGGCCGTGTGCTTCGCAGCGGAGTAGAATTGTGTCTGTCATTATCCTGCGGTCCTCGTATTCATTATGGCGTTTTCATAAGGGACTCTGCGCGCGTTTTCCAGAGCCTATGCCCGAGAAAGCGACAAAACTGCCTCGATTGTTCGCAGGTTCCGCGCTGTGGTGGGGACGCCGAGCAGGCGCTCGCTGGCGGCCATGAGTTTGGAGCGGCCAATGCCAGAGGGGGCGAGGAGGTAGGCGGCGTGGTCTGTGATCTCGAAGGCTTCGTCAGGGGCGCGCAGGGTTTCTATTTTGGTGAGGTCTGGGGATGTGGGAGGTTCTGCTAGGAGCAGGAAATGCAGGGTTTTTGGGTCGATGTCGGGGGTGAGGAAAGGGCAGTTGGCGTGGATTTTGGCGAGGATTTGCGCGGGCAGGACGAGAGTTTCGGGGGCGAAATCGGCTTGGGTTTTGATCAGGGTTTTGAGGGCTGCAGCCACGTCATTTGCGCTTTCGGAGGTGTGGTCGAACACCAGATTTCCGCTTTGGATATAGCTTGTCGCATTGGTAAACCCTTGGGCCTGCATGGCCTCGCAGAGCGGTTTCATCGCGCGTTTTCCGTGGCCCCCCACATTCACCGCGCGCAGGAAAGCAACCCAGCGTGCCATCACATAAGCTCCGGCTCAGTTGCAAAGCGTTTGGCGAGGCGCGCGACGCTAAGGCCTTGAGCGATAATGGAAAACACCACGACCATATAGGTGCAGGTGAGGATCAGGCTTTTGTATTCGCTGTCAGGAAGCGAGAGCGCGAGGGCCACGGATATACCGCCTTTGAGGCCGCCCCATGTCATGATCGGGACCGCCCCTGAGGAGAAACTGCGGAAGGGGCGCATCATGGTGATTGGCACCGCGACGGCGATGAAGCGGCCCAAGAGTGACAGCAGAATTGCGCCGAGGCCCGAGATGAAAGCGGATTGGGAAAACACCACAGCGAAGACCTCAAAGCCGATCATTAGGAACAGGACCGCGTTGAGGATTTCGTCGATCATTGACCAGAAGGCTTTGACGTATTGGCGGGTTTCCTCGGACATGCCGTGTTTCATGCCGACGTCGCCGATAAGCAGCCCAGCGACAACCGCCATAATCGGGGCCGAGACGTGGAGGAATTCGGAGAGTTGGTAGCCGCCAAACGCGAGGCCGAGGGTGATCAGAACTTCGAGGGCATAATCGTCGATGCGGCGCATCAGGCGGAATGTGAGCCAGCCAAGGACGCCGCCAAGCAGGGCACCGCCGCCCGCTTCTTGGAAAAACAGGATCGCGGCTTCTTTGCCGCCCGTGGCATGCGCGTCAACGGAAGGAAAAGCGAGGCTGACCAGAACAAGGAAAACCACATAGCCCACCCCATCGTTAAACAGGCTTTCGCCCGCGATCTTGGTTTCGAGTGATTTAGGCAGGTTCGCGCCGCGCAACACCCCAAGGACCGCAACAGGGTCGGTGGGCGAAATCAGCGCGCCAAACACCAGCGCCACGATCAGGGGCATGCCCGTCAGCCAGCTAAAGCCGAAGCCAATGACCACGGTGGATAATGCCACGCCCAAGGTCGCCATAAAGAAGACGACGCGCCATTGCTCGCGCAGATCGGCGATTTTAACGTGCAACGCGCCAGCAAACAGAAGCAGGCCCAACATGCCGTCAAGCAGCGCGTCGGAAAACGCGATTTCCGAGACCAACGCGCGGACGCGATCTTCGGAGTGATAGACCGGCAGGAAGTAGTCAAATGCCATCACCCCCAGCGAGGAAAACAACGCTACGATGAGGATGCCGATGGAGCTTGGCAGCTTGAGGAAGAGGTAGTTGATGCTGCCGAAAACGCCCGCGAGGACAATCAAAAGGGAGGTGAGTTGTAAAATATCCAAGGAGTTTTGCCCGTCAAATCAAATGCTAGGATTGAACCTACCACAAGGGGGCCTTGGGGCATAGAACCCATCGCCGCTGGTGAAATTGGCGTGGACTGTGCGGAGTGCTGCCGGTTTTCGCAAGAAAACCGGCTAGGCCCAACGGCTGTGGGGCATTTATGCGCTTAAAGCGGGCGGGAGCCGCTGGTTAGGTTTTGCTCAATTCGTTGAGGATGCGCGCCCAGCTGCGGATGCCTTTGTGGAAGCTTTCCATGTCGTATTTCTCGTTCGGGGAATGCAACTGGTCGTCGTCTTTGCTGAAGCCTGTGAGCAGCGCATCCATGCCAAGATAGGTTTTAAAGTGGCCCGCAATCGGGATTGAGCCACCACAGCCCACAAAGGCCGCCGCGCGGGGCCATTCCTCCGAGAGCGCACGTTGGGCCGCTTGAAAGGCGGGGTTGTCGGTTGACATTTCGCCAGCGGGTGAGGCGCTGTGGTCCTTAAAGGTGACGGTGCAATCGCTGGGCAACATGCTTTGCACATAGGCGCGGAAGTTTTTGCGAATTTCCTGCGGATCTTGTTTGCTGACCAAACGAAAGCTGATTTTTGCCATCGCAACGGAAGGCAGAACGGTTTTGAAACCATCGCCCGTATAGCCGCTTTGCAGGCCGTTCACTTCACAGGTGGGGCGCGACCAGATCATCTCAAGCGCGGTGCGATCTTGTTCGCCTGCGGGTTTTGCGAGGCCGACTTCGCCGAGGAAACCTTCGGGGCTAAAGCCAAGCGCGTCCCATTGTGCGGCAATGTCAGCGGGCAAATCGGCGACGCCGTCGTAGAAATTCGCAACGGTGACGCGGCCTGTGTCGTCGTGCAGACCTGCGATGATTTTGGCCAAAACGCGTGCGGGGTTTGCCGCGATGCCGCCAAACATCCCTGAGTGCAGGTCTTTGCTTGGGCCATGGATGTGGATTTCTTCGCCCAGAAGTCCGCGCAGGCGGGTGACAATCGCGGGGGTTTCTTCGCCAAATAGGCCCGTGTCACAGATCAGCGCGATGTCGGCTTTTAGCTCCTCGGCATTTTCTTGCATGAAGGGGATCAGCGAGGGCGAGCCGCTTTCTTCTTCGCCCTCAAAGAAGAAGGTGATTTTGACGGGCAGCGCGCCGTGTACCGCTTTCCATGCGCGACAGGCCTCAATGAAGGTCATCAACTGGCCTTTGTCATCGGAGGAACCACGGGCGCGGATCACTTTGCCTTTGGCGGTGTCTTCGACGCGGGGCTCAAATGGTGGGTTGTCCCAAAGATTAAGCGGATCAACGGGTTGCACATCATAGTGGCCATAAAACAGTACATGCGGTGCGTCTTTGGGGCCGTCGATATGGCCGACAACCATCGGGTGGCCCGTGGTGGCGCGCTTGGAGGCCGTGACATCCAACGATTGCAAATCTGCGACCAGCCAATCTGCGGCGGTCTCGCAATCTCCCTTGAACGCCGGATCGGTCGAGATCGACTGAATGCGCAAAAGCTCAAACAGGCGCTCCACGGATTGGGGGAGTTCGGAATCAATGCGAGCGAGAACGGGGGCGAGGGTCATGATCTGTCCTTTTGGGTGGGGTTTTTCGCGACCCTATCAGCCCTATCTGGCGTGACAAGGGCAGGGCGCGCGGAGAGGCTAAATCGACAGCGCATTGAGATAGATCAAAGCGGGGCGCGAAAAACCTGCTTATCGAGACCACATGAGGGTGAAAAAAGTTGTCAATGGATGATTGAATCCAAGCGCGGCATTTTGTAACCTAGATTTATTGCGGCTCGTTCCATAGAGCATATGCGAAACCTAAGAGCCAAGGCTCAGTAGGCAAACTTGGAGAGCGCTTTGACCTATAGTGACCACATCGACGCAGCCTTAGAACGTTTGCACGAGGAGGGGCGTTATCGCACCTTTATCGATATCGAACGCAAAAATGGTGCGTTCCCGCATGCGGTTTGGACGCGCCCAGATGGCGAAGAGCAAAATATCACGGTGTGGTGTGGCAATGACTATCTCGGCATGGGGCAGCATCCGGTTGTTCTTGAGGCGATGCACGAGGCGATTGATGCGGCGGGCGCAGGCTCTGGTGGTACGCGGAATATCTCTGGCACCACGGTTTACCATAAGCGTCTAGAGGCGGAATTGGCGGATTTGCACCAGAAGGAAGCGGCGCTGCTGTTTACCTCGGCGTATATCGCAAATGACGCGACACTCTCAACTTTGCCTAAAATTTTACCCGGATTGATCATTTATTCCGACGCTTTGAACCACGCGAGCATGATCGAAGGCGTCCGTCGCAATGGCGGCGCGAAGCGCGTGTTCCGTCATAATGACGTGGCGCATTTGCGCGAGCTTTTGGCCGCCGATGATCCTGCGACGCCAAAACTTATCGCGTTTGAATCTATCTACTCGATGGACGGCGATTTTGGCCCGATTGAGGCGATCCTTGACCTCGCGGATGAGTTCAACGCACTGACCTATATTGACGAAGTGCACGCGGTTGGCATGTATGGTCCACGCGGCGGCGGTGTTGCCGAACGTGACGGGTTGATGCACCGTTTGGATATCATCAATGGCACTCTTGCCAAGGCTTACGGTGTGATGGGCGGCTATATCGCGGCATCCGAAAAAATGTGTGACGCCATAAGGTCTTATGCGCCGGGCTTCATCTTTACCACCTCCCTTGCACCAGGAATTGCGGCGGGGGCTGCGGCCTCTGTGCGGCACCTGAAAACCGACGATTCTTTGCGGGTCAAACACCAGACTCAGGCGGCGATTTTGAAGCTGCGCCTCAAGGGGTTGGGCCTGCCGATCATTGATCATGGCACGCACATTGTGCCTGTCCATGTTGGCAATCCGGTGAAATGTAAAATGATCTCGGATCGCCTGCTGGAAGAGCACGGAATCTATGTACAGCCGATCAATTTCCCCACAGTTCCCCGTGGGACCGAGCGGTTGCGATTCACCCCATCGCCCGTACACGGACCGCGTGAAATGGATGCACTTGTGAACGGTTTGGACGACCTTTGGAGCCATTGTGCGCTGAATCGCGCCGATCTCACTGGGTAGTTCACAGAAACGTGCAGAATCGATTGTGCTGTGTTATAATTTTCGTCAAGAGGTCATCTAGACACGGGCTTTCAGGCGAATCAGACTCGGCTAGGAAATGACCATTGGGGCAATTTGAACGTTAGGGCAGGGCAGATGATTAGGCGCATTCTTTCGCCGAAATCGGTCAAAGAGGAAGGGACATCCGGCTTTGACTCATATGAGTTGCGACTCGGCGATCTTATGCGCGGAGAGCGGGCGACTCTGGGCAAATCCCTTCTAGATGTTCAACGCGAGCTTAAGGTCAAAGCGACCTATATCGCCGCAATTGAAAATGCCGATCCCCTTGCTTTTGAAACTCCCGGATTTATTGCCGGATACGTGCGCTCCTATGCGCGCTATCTTGGGATGGACCCCGATTGGGCCTACACGACCTTCTGTGTAGAGGCGAATTTCGAAACCGTGCATGGCATGTCCGCCGAGGCTTCCAGTGCGGCGGCGCTCAAGGCCGAACGTCGGGCGCGTAAATTTGAGGGCAAAGACCCCTTTGCCAACCCCAACGCCTCTTTTGTGCCGCGTGGCGAGGCCATGCTGTCCAAAGTCGAACCCGCAGCCATTGGCTCTGTCGCAGTTTTGATTTTGTTGATCGCGGGACTTGGTTACGGCGGATATTCCGTGCTGCAGGAAGTGCAGCGCGTGCAATTTGCACCTTTGACAGAAGCTTCGGGTGTGGGCTCCTCCCTAGATCCTCTGCGCGGTGGGTCCTCCGGATTTTCAGAAGACGTGTTGCTGACGCAAGTAGCTGATAACGCATCAGATTTACCAACAGACGCCCTGACGCGCCTGTACCGTCCTGAGGCGCTCGCGGTGCCGGTTTTGATCGCGCGTGATGGGCCGATTTCGGCCCTGTCTCCCGATGCATTTAGAAGCGCTGCAACCGTCCTTGCGAGCAATGTGGAAGCCGCCTTGGCGGCGATTGAAGAGAGCGAAGTTCAGGTCATTGCAGAAGCTGCGCCAGAGTTGAAAATTTTCGCGGTGCGCCCAGCGTGGGTGCGGGTTTCTGCGGCGGATGGCACTGTTATCTTTGAGAAAATTCTCGACACAGGCGAAGAATTCATCATTCCGGCAACGGAAGTGCCGCCAATGCTACGCGCGGGGAATTCTGGGTCGGTTTACTTCGGCGTCAATGGCGAAACCTATGGTCCGGCAGGGCGTGCGGGTTCGGTCGCGTCAAAAGTGGTTTTGGCACAGGACTCGCTGAGCGAAGCCTATAAGGTTGCGGATATGGACGCCGATCAAGATTTGGCAAAATACGTCGCTTTGGCCGCTGCAGAATAATTTCGGCACCTCCCCACACAAAATTGAAGGTCCGATTTGCGTGCTTGCAGTTGTCAGTGCTTGCGCGAAGCCTTATCTAAACACCATCGGAATGCGCCCAAAACGGCCCTCAATGCGGAGAATATAGATGTCGCTCAATCCTGTGCGCCCTTGGCGGAATATTTATCGGCGCAAGTCTCGGCAGATTATGGTGGGAAATGTGCCTGTGGGCGGCGATGCGCCGATCACGGTGCAAACCATGACCAACACTCTCACGACCGACGTGAAAGCGACCTTGGCCCAGATCAACGCCGCCGCCGACGCTGGAGCCGATATTGTGCGGGTTTCGGCCCCCGATCAGGAGAGCACGGCAGCACTGCGTGAAATTTGTAAGCAAAGCCCTGTGCCTATCGTGGCCGACATCCATTTTCATTATAAACGCGCGATTGAAGCCGCCGAAGCGGGGGCTGCGTGCCTGCGGATCAACCCCGGAAATATCGGCAGCCAAGAGCGGGTGCGCGAAGTCATTAAGGCCGCGCGCGATTATGGTTGCTCCATAAGGATTGGGGTGAATGCGGGAAGCCTTGAACGCCATCTGCTTGAAAAATATGCCGAACCTTGCCCAGAGGCGATGGTCGAAAGCGGCATGGACCACATCAAAATTCTGCAGGACAATGATTTCCATGAGTTCAAAATATCGGTCAAGGCCAGCGATGTTTTCCTAGCGGCCGCCGCCTATCAGGCGCTTGCCGAAGAGACCGACGCGCCCATTCACTTAGGGATCACCGAGGCGGGCGGCTTGATGTCAGGCACCGTCAAAAGCGCGGTCGGCATGGGCAGCCTGTTGTGGAGCGGCATTGGCGACACCATCCGTGTGAGCCTGTCGGCGGACCCTGTTGAAGAGGTGAAAGTCGGCTTTGAAATGCTCAAATCGCTTGGTTTGCGGCATCGCGGAGTGACGATTATTTCCTGTCCAAGTTGTGCGCGGCAGGGGTTTGATGTGATCAAAACCGTTCAAACGCTGGAGGAGCGCTTGGCGCATATTTCCACCAGTTTGAGCCTGTCGATTATCGGCTGTGTGGTGAATGGTCCGGGGGAAGCCCTGATGACGGACATCGGATTTACCGGCGGCGGCGCGGGCAGTGGCATGGTCTATTTAGCTGGAAAACAAAGCCACAAGCTTAGCAATGAGGCGATGATCGAAGAGATCGTGGAGCAAGTCGAGGCGAAGGCTGCGGCGTTGGATGCACAGGCTGCTTTGGACGAGGTTGAGGCTTAGTTTCGCTTTTTTCCTTTTTTATCAAGACGTTCGGCGGTGTATAGAATGTCTTGTGCTTGGCGCGCACCGGTCGATCCATGCGGGAGCTGGTCTGCGGCACGTTTGGCGTGAATGGCGGCGTCTTTGAATTTACCGTCCAGCGCAAAGCGCTCCGCCGTCACGAGGGACGCCATTCCGGGCTGTTTCGCCTTAGCATAGGCCACGGCAAGATCACGCAATAGACGCGGGTCTTGTCCATCCAGAGCTCGGGCTTTTATCAAGACATTCAACGCTTTAGCTTCGTTTTCTGATCCACCTGCAGCCAACAGCGCCCGCCCGTATCCCGCCATGATGATTGCATTTCTTGGCGCGCCGTTGAGGGCCATGGCATAGGCACCGAGGGCCGCATCAAACTGGCGGGATTCCATCAGTATTTGCGCCTGTAATTCGCGATAGTAGGGGTCATTCGGGCGGGCCGCGAGGACGCTGTTCATCGCGGAAAGCGCTTTGTTTGCATCAGCTTGGCGATGGTAGGTGATCGCGCGGACCATCTGCGCGATCTCACCCGTGTCGGAGGCTTTGAGTTTGCGCCGTTCGGCTTGCGGGTTTTGTAGGAAGGCTGCGAGTTTGCTTTTGGCGCGGGCAAACCAATAGTCGGCTTCGCGGCTGTCTTTGACATTTCCACCGTAGGCGGCGGCGAATCCGCGGGCGGCGCGCAGGCGTTGGCTGGTGAGGGGGTGGCTGCGCACATAGGCGTCTTGGCGGGAGGTTCCGAGGACCTCTTGTCCCTTGAAAAGATTGAGAACTTCGATCATTGCGGCGGGATCAACACCCGCACTTGCGGTGTAGCGAAATCCGGATTGGTCGGCGCTCGCTTCCTCGGCGCGGGTGTGGGTGAGGAAGGAACGTTGCGCGGAGGAGGCCACGCCTGCGGCCACTGCGGCCCCTGCATCCGGACGCCCTGTGGAGGCGGCAATCGCGACGCCCAAAATCATCCCGATTCCGGCAACGGCGGAAATTCCATCAGCCAAAACAATGCGTTGAGTGATGTGACCATTGGCAATATGCGCTGCTTCATGGGCGATCACGCCTTGGATTTGGGCGGCGGATTTCATGCGCAACATCAGGCCCGTGTGAATGAAAATATGGTTCTGATCAATCACAAAGGCGTTCATTGATTTATCGTTGATCAACAAGATTTGAATGCGCCCGGGATTAAGTCCGGCGGCCACTAAAACGGGGGTGGCCAAGCGATGGAGGGCCTGTTCGATGTCGGGATCGCGGATCAGCGAGGCGGCGCGGGCGGAAAACGGCTGCAAACAGAGAAGCAGCACGAAGAGAAGGCGAAAAAACGGGATTTGGAAAAATGCTTGCATTGACCTTTGAGGCTTTCATTGGGACAAAGACGTAAGCGAGCATAAGGATAAAATGATGCAGGTTTCAAGGCGTTCACAGGTTGATCCCTTTATTGTTATGGATGTGATGGAGGCCGCGACGCAAGCGGAGGCGAATGGGCGTCATATTATCCATATGGAGGTCGGCCAACCGGGGACGCCAGCCCCTGCGGGGGCGCGCGCGGCTTTAGCGGCTGCGATGGAAGAGAGCCCGCTTGGATATACATCGGCGCTTGGGCTTCTGGCGTTGCGCGAAGGAATCGCGGCGTTGTATCAGAAGTGGTACGGGGTGACGGTTTCGCCTGCGCGGATCGTCGTGACATCGGGCTCGTCGGCGGGGTTTTTGCTGGCGTTTACCGCGCTTTTTGATGCCGGAGATCGGGTGGGGTTGGGCTTGCCGGGCTATCCATCGTATCGCCAGATATTGCGGGCTTTGAGTCTGACGGACGTTGGCTTTGAAACCTCCGAGGCCAACCGTTTTCAACCAGTTCCTGATGATCTTGTGGGGCGGGACCTCAAGGGGTTGATCGTGGCCAGCCCGTCTAATCCGAGTGGTACCATCCTATCGCGCGCAGCATTGGCGGCGTTGATCGAAAGCTGTTCCGCCACTGAGACCGCCTTTATATCGGACGAAATTTACCACGGGATTCACCATGGAGAGCGAGCGGTTTCGGCGCTTGAGTTGAGCGATGATGTTTACGTTATCAACTCGTTTTCCAAGTATTTCTCGATGACGGGGTGGCGCATCGGCTGGATGGTTGTGCCGCAAGATCATGTGCGCACGGTGGAACGTTTGGCGCAGAATATGTTCATTTGCGCCCCGCATGCGGCGCAGATTGCAGCGCTTGGCGCGTTGGGATGTGACGCGGAACTTGACGCAAACCTTGAGGTCTATTCGGCCAATCGCGCGCTGATGTTGGAGGAACTACCGAAGGCGGGTTTCACGCGGTTTGCGCCGCCAGATGGCGCGTTTTATATCTATGCAGAGGTGAGCGAGTTTACCGAAAACAGCCTCGCGTTTTCACAGGAAATACTGGAAAAAGCGGGGGTTTCTGTGACACCCGGGTTGGATTTTGACGCGGGACGGGGCGCGCAATGGATGCGGTTTTCCTATGCCCGCAGCACGGCGGATATCAAAGAAGGTTTGGCCCGTTTGCGCAAGTTTATGACCGAGCGAGGCCATTTGTGAGAGGGATATTCGCGACCCTGTGCGCGTTGAGTTTTGCGGGTGCGATCCACGCGCAGGAGTTCAATGCTTTGGCGCGGGTGGATGTTGAAAAATCCGCGATAATTGACACGGAGGACGGGCTGAAGGTTGATCTTTTGCTCAGCCAACCCGTGCCCTATCGCGTCTTTACCCTGACCGACCCTGCGCGCCTTGTTATTGACTTTAACGAGGTGGATTGGAGTGGCGTGGAAGCGGAGGATCTGCTTTTGGACACCCAAGTGCAGGCAGTGCATATGGGGCCGTTTTCAGCGGGATGGTCACGGATGGTTGTTGACCTTACGTCGCCTCAAGTAATTGATTTGGCTGGGCTTAAAATAGGTGAGACCCGAGATGCCCTGTTCA
Source organism: Falsihalocynthiibacter sp. S25ZX9 (assembly GCF_041205405.1). Taxonomy (NCBI): domain Bacteria; kingdom Pseudomonadati; phylum Pseudomonadota; class Alphaproteobacteria; order Rhodobacterales; family Roseobacteraceae; genus Falsihalocynthiibacter; species Falsihalocynthiibacter sp. S25ZX9. The sequence continues at coordinate 74,100 of NZ_JBGFCD010000011.1, read as the reverse complement.
CGGCGTTGTTGAAAAACGCGACTCCGGACGCTTTTGCCGCCGCGTCTGGCGCACCTGCGGGGGCCGCATTTTCTGTGCCGAAGGCTGTTGACTTGGCCACCCCGATCCGGCGTCAAACCGGCGAGGGCGATGTGATGATCGTGTTGGATCCGGGGCATGGCGGCATTGATCCGGGGGCGGAGCGTGGCGACGTGCGCGAGGCCGATTTGATGCTGACGTTTGCGCTTGAGTTGAAGGAAGTCTTGCTGCGCGAAGGCGGGTTTCAAGTTCAGTTGACCCGCGAAGACGATGCGTTTGTCCCTTTGGAAACGCGGGTGACAATGGCGCGGGCGGCGCGGGCGGATGTGTTCCTGTCGCTGCATGCGGATGCGCTTTCGGAAGGGCGCGCGACGGGGGCCACCGTTTATACTTTGAGTGATACGGCGAGTGACGAAGCCTCGCAAAAACTTGCGGAGCGCCACGACCGAGCGGATCTGTTGGCGGGGGTGGATTTATCGCAGCAGGACGATGTTATTGCCAATATTTTGATGGAGTTAGCCCGCACAGAGACTTCGCCGCGTGCGGATCGTTTGGCGGATGATTTGGTAATTGGGCTGCGCGAGCACCTTGGGACGATGTACAAAAAACCACGTCTTGAGGCAGGATTTTCGGTCCTTAAGGCGCCGGATATTCCGTCGGTTTTGGTGGAACTTGGCTTTATTTCCAACCCCAAGGATTTGGACCGCCTGCAAGACCCCGAATGGCGCAAAAAGGCGCAATTGGGGATTTTACAAGCGTTGCAAAACTGGACGGTAACCGATGCCGCAGAGGCGCGATTGTTGCGCCAATAGGATTAGCTGCGACGTCTGCGGGCCAACCAAACGGAATGGCCTGCGCAATCTGGGTCTTCGGGGATGAAGTCGATCACGTCAAAACCAGCCTCGTCAAAAAGGGTGCGATAGGCCGCAGGCGCGAGGCTTGCGTGGTAAACGGACGCGCCGCCGTCGATTTCGCCAATCGCTTCGCCTTCCGCATGGCCTGTTGTGAGGATAACTGGCGCACCGGGGCTGGCGTGGGCGGCGAAAACGGGGAACATATTGCGTTGGTCATCGGGGCTGAGGTGGAAAAAACTGTTCCACGCCAAAATACCGTCAAACTTTTTGCCAAGGTCCAAACCGCGCATGTCGGCATGGATAACCGTTTGTTCCGGCAAGTTTTTAGCGAAGAGTTTCACCATCGTTGCAGCACCATCGACACCCGTGATGTCGCGATTACGCTCGCTTAGATAGGTGGCGATGGGTTGGCCTGAGCCACAGCCCAAGTCCAGCAACTCGCGGCCCGTCGTGTATCGTAAAAAACGATCCAGCCATGGGCGCTCAAAGAGGCTACGACCGCGATTTGCGGCAAAACCGGCCCCGTGGGCCTCATACGTCGGGAGGATATCATCTGGATGCATCCGCAATCTTTGGCGGGGTCAGCGACAATTTGCAATGGGCGAAATTCATTGTGTTAAAAGATGGCGGCAAGTTGCCGAACCCTTTTGACCCTCCTCTGCGCGCCCTATATAGAGTTGAGTGAACTAAGAGGTGGCACAGAATGATCCGGGCAGTTTTTTCCCTTTTTGGCGGGCTTTTTGCATTCGTCTTGAATGCTCTATTTATGGGCGCGTTTTTGATCGGCGGGTTGTTTCTGTTGTTCTCTCAGGACTTGCCTGACCATGAAACGTTGAGCGTTTACCGCCCCGCAACGATCAGCCGCGTCTATGCGGGTTCGGGGCGCATTATGGACGAATTCGCCAAAGAACGCCGGATTTATGCGCCAATCGAAGAGATTCCCGATGTGGTGAAAGCGGCGTTTGTGTCGGCCGAGGATAAAAACTTTTACACCCACCGTGGCTATGACGTGCGCGGGATTGCCGCCGTGATTGTTGAGGCCATTGAATCTAAGGGCGCGAACGTGCGCGGGGCGTCAACGATTCCCCAGCAAGTTGCCAAAATCAGCTTTTTGGATGGGGGCCGTCGGGCCGAACGTAAAATTCAGGAGATCATTTTGGCCAATCGCATGGTCAAATCACTGGATCGTGATCATATTCTAGAAATCTATCTGAACGAAATTTTCTTGGGTCAAAACAGCTATGGCGTTGCGGCGGCGGCACAGACTTATTTCAACAAAAACTTGTCCGAGCTTGACCCCGAAGAGGCGGCCTATTTGGCGGTTCTGCCAAAGGCACCTTCGGATTATCACCCCGTTCGCCAGCTTGATCGGGCAATGATCCGGCGCGACTATGTTTTGAAAGAAATGCATGAAAACGGGTATTTAGATGACGCCGAGTATGAAATTGCCGTGTCCCAACCTTTGCGCACGGTGCAAAGCGGCGATTTTGACAGCTTCAAATCTACCTTGCCAGAGCGGGACTATTTCTCGGATGAAATTCGCCGCCAATTGAGCCGTGATTTTGGCGAAGACGAGTTTTTCTCGGGCGGGTTGACCGTTCGGGCGACCGTGGATCAAGAATTGCAAGTCGAGGCAGCGTTGGCGTTGCAAAACGGGCTTGAGGCCTTTGACCGCTCGCGCGGAATTTGGCGCGGGACGGGGAAAACGCTTCCCGCGGAGGCCTTGGTTGACGACGCGACTTGGCGCACGGCGCTTGCCGACTTAAAGACGGCCCGTGATATCGAAGGCTGGCATGTCGCGGTTGTTTTGGAACTTGGAGACACGTCGGCGCGGATCGGGATCGAAGGCGTTGAGGATGATGCCGACGGGCACTGGATTCCTGCCGAGGATGTGAAATGGGCGCGGCCCCTGCTTGAGGGCAATGCGCGCGCCAGAAACGCGAGCAAAGCGTCCGATTTGTTGGATGTGGGCGACGTGGTTTATGTGCGCGCGATGACCAAAGACAGCGACGGGAGTTTCATCCGCTGGACCCTGCGCCAAATCCCGCAAGTGCAGGGCGGCTTCATGGCGATGGACGTGAACACAGGGCGCGTTATTGCAATGCAGGGAGGGTTTTCCTATCAGGATTCGGTGTTCAATCGCGCCACCCAAGCCGATCGCCAACCGGGGTCTTCGTTCAAACCATTTGTCTATGCGGCGGCGCTTGATAGTGGCTATTCGCCCGCAACGATTGTGATCGACGCGCCGATTGTAGTGAATACGGGTGCGGGTATTTGGGCCCCGAAAAACTCGAGCAATAAGTTTTATGGTCCCGCGCCGTTGCGTACGGGGATTGAGCAATCGCGGAACCTGATGACCGTGCGTTTGGCGCAGGAAATCGGCATGGAAACCGTCGCCGCCTATGCGGAACGGTTCGGGGTTTATGACCACATGAACGCGTTTTTGGCAAACTCTTTGGGGGCTGAGGAAACGACGCTTTTCAAGATGGTTGCGGCCTATGCGATGTTTGCCAATGGCGGCGAACGGGTAGAGCCGACGCTGGTTGACCGCGTGCAGGACCGCTGGGGCAACACGGTTTATCGCCACGATCAGCGGACCTGTAGTGATTGTCGTGTTGCCAGTCTAGAGCCAGGATTGGCGCCAGTGATTAGCTCCGGGCGCGAGCGCGTCATGGACCCGATTACCGCCTATCAGTTGACCTCGATGATGCAGGGCGTGGTGCAGCGCGGAACGGCGGCGGGGCGGGTGACTTTGGACGTGCCAGTGGCGGGTAAAACCGGCACAACCAACGACAGCAAGGACGCTTGGTTTATTGGGTTCACCAGCAATATCGTGGCGGGATGTTACATCGGATATGACCGTCCGCGCAGCTTGGCGCCGAACGGATATGGCGGCACATTATGTGGCCCCGTGTTCACCCAGTTCATGAAAAAAGCCACTGAAAAATATGGCGGCGGGAAGTTTAAAGTCCCACCGGGCGGCCACTTTATCAAAATCGATCGCTACTCTGGCGCGCGTTTGGACAACTCTGCTTCTGGCGCAAATGTGGTTGCTGAGTATTTCCGCGACGGCGAAGAGCCGTTGTTTGGTGTGGCGTTTGACGGCGGATTTGCCATGGGCAGCGACTTGCCGATGTTTGACGACGTTGGGCAAGACGAGCAAACCACCACCACCACCACCTCGACGGGCGATACGGTTACTTTCGGGAAAAAAGCCACCTTTGGAACCATTTCAAGCGGCGGCGAGTATTAACACACGCGCAGGGGCAGGCGGAGCAAGCGCCCTTGTTTCACCGCGCGCCGTTTGATACCACCACCCACAAAACCTCTCATCCAAAGGATGCATCATGCGGGCCGAAGTCCAAAACTCTGTTGCTGCGATCGAAAAATCTCTTGACCTGTTGAAACAACGGTTGGGATGGGAAACATCCGCGCATCGGTTGGAGGAATTTAACGCACGCACCGAGGACCCCGAACTTTGGAACGATCCCGCTGCGGCGCAAAAACTGATGCGGGATCGTCAGATGTTGATCGACGCTTTGGCGACGTTTGACGGCATAAAACAGGAGTTGTCGGACGGTATCGAGTTGATCGAAATGGGCGAGGCGGAAGAGGACTTGGAGGTCGTGAAGGAGGCCGAAGACGGCTTGTTCGCGCTTGAGAAAGTGGCCGCCCAGAAGGAGCTTGAAGCGCTCTTGGATGGCGAGGCCGATGGCAACGATACCTTCCTTGAGATCAACTCTGGCGCAGGCGGCACCGAGAGCTGTGATTGGGCCAATATGTTGGCGCGGATGTATGTGCGTTGGGCCGAGAAGAAGGGCTACAAGGTTGAGCTGCAAAGTGAGACGGCAGGCGAGGAAGCGGGCATTAAATCCGCGGCCTATAAGATCACCGGCGTGAATGCTTATGGCTGGCTGAAGTCCGAAAGCGGCGTGCATCGGTTGGTGCGGATTTCGCCGTTTGATAGTGCTGCCAAACGGCACACGTCGTTTACCTCGATCAAGGTTTATCCCGTGGTGGATGACAACATCGAGATTGAGGTAAACCCTGCCGATATTCGCATTGATACTTATCGCTCGTCAGGGGCAGGCGGGCAGCACGTTAATACGACGGACTCCGCCGTTCGGATCACCCACGCGCCCACGGGGATTGTGGTGACGAGCTCGGAGAAATCCCAACACCAGAACCGTGAAATCGCGATGAAGGCGTTGAAATCGCGGCTGTATCAAATGGAGTTGGATAAGCGCAGCGCGCTGGTGAACGAAGCGCATGAAAGTGCGGGCGACGCGGGCTGGGGCAATCAAATCCGCAGCTATGTATTGCAGCCGTATCAGATGGTCAAAGACCTGCGCACGAATTATGAGACCAGCGACACCAAGGGTGTTTTGGACGGCGATTTGGACGGGTTTATGGCCGCAACCTTGGCGTTGAATGTGGCGGGAAAATCGCGTTCAGAGGCACAGGGCGACTAGGCTTTTCGGCCATTAGATATGTAAAAGGCCGCCCAATCAGGCGGCCTTTGTTGTTTGGAAGTTTTGTGGCTTAAGCAGGTTTAGCGGCTGGAATAGCGGGGGTTGTTGGAGCCGCAATCGCTTTTTGCGCTGAGCCTGTTGACAAAGGATCGTCCTGACGTTGAACGGAGCCTTCAAAATGCGCGCCGCTTTCGATGGCGATGGTTTTGTGAATGATGTCGCCTTCAACGCGCGCCGTGGAGGTAAGGCGGACTTTCAAGCCACGCACACGGCCAACAACGCGGCCATTAACCACAACGTCATCCGCAACAACTTCGCCGCGCACGGTGGCCCCTTCGCCAACGGTCAGCAAATGAGCACGAATGTCGCCATCAATGACGCCTTCGATTTGGATATCGCCTGTGGTGCGCAGATTGCCTGTGATTGTGAGGTCAGACGACAGAACAGACGCAGGCGGCTTTGGTTTTGGGGCAGATGGCTTGAATTCGCCTGTTGGCTTCTGAGTGGAAGCATCCAGATTTAAAGTTTCGGGTTCACCAGCTTTTTTTGGGGCCGGATCATTGATTCTGCTTTTAGAAAACATCACTTGCTGCCTTGATAAATTTCATCGGGTTAACAGGCTTTCCGCCAACGTGTACTTCGTAATGAAGATGCGTTCCGGTCGACCGTCCTGTACTCCCCATAGCACCTAATTGGTCGCCGCGCGAGACCCTTTGGCCCTTAGAAACGTTGATTTTGGACATATGGGCGTAGTAGGTGACGATGCCAAACTCGTGTTGGACCTTGACCAATTTGCCAAAGCCCGAGAGCCAGCCTGCGGAAATCACCACACCATCGCCGGTGGTATAGATCGGTGTGCCATAGGAAGCGGCGAAATCGGTGCCGTTATGCATGCGACCCCAACGTGGGCCAAAACCGGAGGTAAACCGGAACGCCGATTTGAGGGGCAGGGCGAAGGGGGCTTTTGTGGCGGCGATCCGGTAGATATTGATGTCGTCCATGGAGCGCAAAATCGTATTGGCGCGCAGGCTGTCCGCGTCGGGACGTTCGCCTTTGGTCGAGAAAGTGAGGGGCGTTAGTGGCCCGCCTTGCCCAGTATAGCCGGAGCGAATTTGATCAATCATGCGATCAGGAGACAGGCCCGCGTCGCGAAACATTTTGTCCATTGGCGCAAGCGACACAGAAACGGCATCTTCAAGCTGGCTGAAAATTTTGTCATTACGCTGTTGGGTCAGGAGGGCTTCGAATTCCAAATCCTCGATGGTTGCCTGCGCCGTGGATGCGGACACCACGATCTCGTCGCGCTCATCTGCGGCATCATCAAGGGCGGCGGTTAAGAAATCGACGGTGCCTGTGATGTCTTCAAGCGCGCCTTCGGAGGGGGTAAACGCCTCGCCTTCGGCCAACTTAAGGTTTAAGTCTTCGGTCTCACGACGCGCGTTATCGCGTTCATGGATCGCGGTGCGCAGGGTCGTTTGAATGACATCAACACCGGTTTCAAGCTCAAGACGGCGGTCCTCAAGAGCGAGGAGTTCCGACTGCATTGTGGAGATCTGATCGAGCGCCGCGCTAAAACGGTTTTGCGCATCAAGGGCGTCTTGGGTGCGGCTGTCGCGTTCTTGGGAAAGGGCATTGAGGCGGGCCTCATAGAGGTACTGTTCACGATCAGCTTGGTCGCGAACCGACCCAGAGCCGATACTATTCATAAAGAGAACTGAGGACGCGATGATCGTCCAGGCGATCACACTCGCCGACCCAAGAAGGGCCACAGCTTGGGTCGTTGGCGAGAGCCGGACAAACCGTGTTTCAGTGTCAGATTTTAGGAAAAGCCGCCGTTCGGGAAGCCTTTTTTCAAATGCTGAATTAATCTTGGATGATAGACGTGCTCGCAAAACGAAATCCTGTAACTGCCCCATAAGTGTGACGTGTCATTTTCCCCAAATCGGCGTCACCTGAGTGGGTTAACTGTTCGTACCCTCTGGATCAAGATTTTTTGCTATATCTGGTTTAGAAGACTGAAAAAACGGCGAAATTTCGCCTATTTTGTGGGCGCCAATGCCTAGATTTAAGCGTCGTTAATCTCTGTTAACGGCCAATAGAAATCCGGTGGAATACCCGCTTCGGCCCGTTTTTCTTCGTTAAATGGGGGACGTAGGGTCGAATGGAAGTATTTGCGCACGAGGGTATGGAAGACTGGTTTCGGGTCGAGGTTGTGGCGCCCGCAGAGGAAGTGAAACCATTTGCTGCCGTAGGCCACATGGCCAACTTCTTCGCCATAGATAACTTCTAGCGCCTCAATGGTTTGCGTGTCTTTGGCCTGTTTGAATATTTTGATCATGCCGGGCGTGACATCAAGGCCACGGGCCTCCAACACCATGGGCACAACGGCCAGACGGCCCATCAAATCCTCCGCGGTATCCTCGGCGGCTTGCCACATGCCAGCGTGGGCAGGCAGGGCGCCATAGTGGCTTCCGTGCGCTTCAAGACAGTCGGCCATCAGGTTGAAATGTTTAGATTCTTCGTCTGCGGCCTTGACCCAATCATCGTAGTATCCATCGGGCATTTCAACGTGGCCAAAGCGGGCCAGCAGGTCCCAATGAAGATCGACGGCGTTGAGTTCGATATGGGCAACCGCATGTAGAATCGCGATCCGCCCCTCGGGGGTTCCGGGCTTGCGCCGTGGCACATCGCGGGGATTAAGAAGCGCAGGTTCGCTCGGGCGCGCAGGGTGCATGGGGGGATTTGCGGTGCCGGTTTCAGGCGCATTTCCCGCAAGGCGCGCCGCAGCCCATTCGGCAGCATAGCGGCGGGACAGCGCGGTTTTTGCGCGCCCATCGGCGGTGCTTAGAACGTCGGTGGCCATTTCAGCGAGAGTTTTGCTCATCCGTTAACCTCGGTTAACACGGCGTCCAAAACCTCTTGCGCGTGGTCCGGCACCTTAACTTTGCGCCATTCGCGTAGAATTTTTCCAGTACCTGAAATTAAGAAGGTGCTGCGCTCAATGCCCCAGAACACCTTACCATACATGGATTTTTCGCGCCAAACGCCATAATCTTGGCACATCTGCGTGTCTTCATCACAGATCAAAGGAACAGAGAGCGATTGTTTGGAGATAAAGTTTTCATGCTTTTTTAGGCTGTCTGCGGAAACGCCGAATACCTGTACACCCGCGGCCTCAAATTGAGGGAGAAGCGACGTGAAATCAATGGCTTCTATGGTGCATCCTGCGGTACTATCGCGGGGATAGAAGAATAGAACAACAGGGCTTGGGCGCAGTTCTGATAGGGTGACTTCGCCTTGCTGGGTTGCGGAAACGAAGGGTTTCGTGAAGTCAGGGGCGTTGGTCATTGCGAGGGGGCTATTTTGCATTTCTTGTCTCCAAAGGGAATCGTCCCTGTTGTAACCTGTTTTGCGGCAAGGTAAAATTCGTGAAACGAGCGGGCGTTAACCTTGGTTAATTGCCGCCACATGAGGGTAGTGCGATCAAAGAAACGAAACAACGACGTCCCCTTAAAAAGCATCACAAAATCGGGTTGGCCACGCTCCTGATGATCTTTGCTGCCGTCGCTATGACGTTTGGGCTGACATTTTGGGCGTTGAAGCGCGGGATAAACGCCCCCGTTTGGATGATCGAACAGCTTGAAACCCGTCTGAATGCGAATGTTATTCAAGGGGTTGTGGCGGTGGGCGGCGTCCGTGTGGAACTGCTGGACGGGTTGGCGCCCGATATTGTTTTTACCGATGTGGTCTACCTCACAGAGGACGGCCGTCCGATGGCGCAAGTTGATCGCGTGCACGCGGTTTTTGCCGAGTCGCCGATGTTTTCGCCCGAGTTGCTCCCGCGCCGCGTCGCGCTTTCTGGGGCGAAGGTTGTTTTGCGACGGGACCGCAATGGCGCGTTCAACCTTCAGTTTGGGGGCGAGAATGCCTTTGCCGCATCGGGCGATTTTAAGGACGTCATTCGCGAGCTTAAGTCTTTGTTTGAATTTCCATTTTTGTCAGAAGTGGAAGATGTTTCGGTCAAGGATTTCGACTTTGAATTGGTGGATGATTTTAGCGGTAGAACGTGGAATGTGAGCGAAGCCGCGCTGGTTATGAACCTTGCAGGCGGGCAAATTGACATCATTTCCAGCCTAGCGATTGCGCGCGAAAATAGCGCGCCTGCAACGATGGCATTCTCGCTTTCTGCGCCCAAATCTGGTTTGGCTGCCCAAGCGATGATCAATGTTCAAAACGTGCGGGCGCGCGATGTGGCGTTGCAATCGCCTGCGCTGTCGTGGCTTGGCGTTTTGGAAGCGCCGATTTCTGGAGCGTTGCGGACGGAACTTTTGGATGATGGTTCGCTTGGTGATTTGAACGGCACTTTGGAAATTGGCGCGGGCGCATTACAGCCAACTCCGACCGCGCATCCCATCCCCTTTAGCGAGGCAAAAGCATACTTCTCCTATGACCCAAAGCGGGCCAAAATCAGTTTTGATCTCTTGCAAGCGAAGAGTGATGCGGGGGAAGTTTTGGCCGAGGGGTTTTCCTATTTGCAGGATTGGGACGGCGCGCGACCAGGCGCGATGGTTACGCAATTGCAGTTTTCAAAAGTGGTCGCCAATCCGGGAAATCTGATGCCGGAACCTGCGGTTTTTGACGGTGGCGCGCTTGATTTCCGCCTAAAACTTGATCCGTTTGTCGCAACCATTGGACAGCTTTCCCTGACCACAGACGCGCGGAAATTCCTGTTTGATGGCGAGATTTCAGCTCCCGAAGGCGACTGGGACGTGCGGGTAAACACGCGTCTGAATACGATCGATCACGACAGCCTATTGGCGCTTTGGCCCGTTAAGGTCGCGCCGCGCACGCGGAAATGGCTCATGGAAAACGTCACGGGGGGACTGATTTACAACGTGGTCGCGGCCATTCGTAAAACGCCGGGAGAGCAGCTTCGCGCATCGCTTGGCTATGAGTTTTCCGACGCCACTGTGCGTTATTTGAAAACCTTTCCGCCCGTAAAAGGCGGGAATGGTTATGTCTCACTGACCGGCAAGACGATGACGATTGCCGTCAACGAGGGGCATGTTTTGGTGCCCAATGCGGGAAGTCTTGATGTGGCGGGCACGGTCATTTCGATGCCTGACGTGACCCTGCGCCCCGCGCCGATGGAAATTGAAATGCTGGCCCGCGGAGAGATTTCGACGGCGCTGTCGCTGTTGGATCTGGAGCCGTTTCGCTTTGTGAGTAAATCCGGCCAGAACGTTGAAATCGCGCAAGGAACGGCGGATATCTTGGCGAAGTTCAGCTTTGATATCGTCAAGAAAGTGCAGCTCAAAGACGTGACTTATGATGTGACGGGCAAGCTGCTTGATGTGACGTCGACCCGTATTGTACCGTCGAAAATATTGACGTCAGAGCAGTTGGATTTGCACGTGACGCCAGAGTCGCTTCGCATTTCGGGGCCGGGACGGATTGGGACGGAAACCGACAAAGTTGCCTTTAATGTGGTGTGGGAGCAGCTTTTTGGCCCTGAGCATAAAGGGAACTCCAAGGTTACCGGAGACATCGAAATTTCGCAGGAATTTGTGCGCGCGTTTGGCCTTGGCTTGCCGAGGAACATGCTCTCGGGGGCGGGGATTGCGCAGATTGAAATCGACATGCAAAAAGACACGCCGCCGCGCTTTTCTATGACCTCTGATTTAAATCGCTTGGGGATCAGTTTGCCCGAAATTGGCTGGAGTAATCCCAAGAATTCAACGGGGACACTTGCGGTTTCTGGCGTGCTGGGCAGCCCCGCACAGGTTGAGTCCCTTGAGCTTACGGCCAGTGGCCTGACGGCGAGGGGCAAGATCGAAATGTCGCCGAATGGCGGGTTGAAAAGCGCGCGGTTTGATAAGGTGCGCCTTGGAAAAGGGTTGGATGTCGGAGTTAACGTTGTTGGGCGCGGGGCTGGGCGAAAGCCCGAAATTAGCGTTGTAAACGGGACCGTTGATCTACGTAGCTTCAAGCTTCCCTCGGGAAGTGGCGGCGGGAGTGGTGGGGCGGCGACGCCGTTGACGCTGCGACTTGATCGTCTGGTTTTGTCGAACACCCTTTCGTTGACCGATTTTAAGGGCGATTTTTCGACCGGATCGGGAATCACGGGGAAATACACGGGTTTGGTGAATGGTCAGGCGGCGGTTTCGGGGACGCTTGCACCGTCTGGAAGCGGAACGGCCATTCGGATGCGCTCCTCGGATGCGGGGGCGGTATTGCGCGCGGCGGGCCTTTATAAAAATGGGCATTCGGGGGCGATGGATTTGGTTTTGGCTCCGCGCGGGCCTGCGGGGCATTATTCGGGCCGCCTTGTTGCGAATGATTTGCGCATCCGGAATGCACCGGGGATGGCGTCGCTGCTTGGGGCGATCAGTGTTGTTGGGTTGCTGGACCAGTTGGAGGACTCCGGACTGCTGTTCAATGAGGTTGTCGCGGAATTTGTCCTGACACCAGAACGGCTTACCCTTATGAAAAGCAGCGCGGTTGGCGCCTCAATGGGCATTTCTTTGTCGGGGGCGTATGAATTCGGCTCTCAACGCATTGCCATGAAGGGCGTGTTAAGTCCTCTCTATGTGCTCAATGGGATTGGGTCTATTTTCACTCAAAAAGGCGAGGGGCTCTTTGGCTTCAATTTCGCAATGACGGGGACGGCAACCGCGCCCAAAATCAGCGTAAATCCGTTCTCTATCCTGACGCCGGGGATGTTTCGCGATATTTTCAACGGACCGCCACCTGAGGCTGAGTAGGTCGGCGCGTGATTTTGCTGGGCAATCCGATATCAAGGTAGTAAACCGCGCAATTCCAAAGCTGGGGATCGTGATGAAACTGTCTGATTTTGATTTTGACCTTCCCGAAGATCGCATTGCGGTGCGCCCTGCGGTGCCGCGCGAGGCTGCACGCCTTTTGGTGGCGCAAGGGACGGGTATTACTGATTTGCATGTCGCGGATTTGCTCGATCAATTTCGCGCAGGGGACCGTCTGGTTTTGAATGATACCAAGGTAATTCCTGCACGCTTGTTTGGCACGCGCGCGCGCGATGGGGTCGAGGGGCTGACGCAGGCAAAAATCGACGTGACCCTGCTTGCACCACGCGGTGATGGCAATTGGTTGGCACTGGTTAAGCCGTTGAGAAAGATCAAAGAAGACGAGACCGTTGTGTTCACGGACGGACTTTCGGCACGCCTGATTGCCAAGGAAGATGGCGCGGCGATTTTGGCGTTTAACCTTGAAGGAAGCGCGTTTGATGAGGCGTTAGAGGCCGCTGGCGCGATGCCTTTGCCGCCCTATATTGCCGCGAAACGCCCCGCCGATGCGCAGGATCACGTGGATTATCAAACGGTTTTTGCCCGTCATAAGGGGGCTGTTGCCGCGCCGACTGCGTCGCTGCATTTAACGACAGAGATGCTGGAGGCGCTGGCGAAAAAGGGTGTGGATGTAACCTATGTGACGTTGCACGTTGGCGCAGGCACGTTTTTACCCGTGAAAGTTGACGATATTTCCGATCATAAAATGCACGCGGAATGGGGCGAAGTGACAGTGCAAGCGGTGGCGGAAATTGCGGCCACCAAGGCGGCGGGGCATCGGGTTATTCCCGTAGGCACCACGGCATTGCGATTGATCGAAACCGCGGCACGCGCGGGCGAACTTGCGCCTTGGGTGGGGCCGACCGATATATTCATCACGCCCGGATTCAAGTTTCGTGTGGCGGATGGGTTGATGACGAATTTCCACCTGCCGAAATCGACTTTGATGATGTTGGTGTCAGCGTTTTTAACCCCCGAAGCCATTCGTGATATCTATGAGCATGCAATCGCCGAGGGGTATCGCTTTTTCTCCTATGGTGACAGTTCGCTCTTGTGGCGCTGACGTTTCTCAACGAAGACGGATGCTTCATAGTTCGGCCATTCTAGACACTCTAATGTCGTTTTTGTCGCACTAACTTCATTGGCTGCACATATATGTAGCCGAGATTAGAACAGGAGAAACGCATGTTTCAAGTCTTGGGTAGTAGCTGGGCGCTGCTTTTGGGGATGATGTTGTTGATGGTCGGCAACGGTCTTCAAGGCACCCTTTTGGGCGTGCGTGGCGGGATGGAAAATTTCTCGACCTTCTCGATGTCGATTATCATGTCTGCTTATTTCCTCGGGTTCTTGGGCGGGTCAAGAATGGCACCTTGGATGATCCGTCGGGTTGGGCATGTACGGGTTTTTGCGGCCTTGGGCTCGTTTATTTCCGCGGTTTTGATCCTGTATCCAACGGTGCCACATCCTGCGGCATGGACCATCGGACGTGTGGTCATCGGTTTCTGTTTCTCGGGGGTGTATGTGACGGCGGAAAGCTGGCTCAATAATTCTGCCAGCAATGAAAATCGCGGCAAGGCGTTGAGCCTTTATATGATGGTGCAAATGTTCGGGATTGTCGCCGCGCAGGGCTTGCTCGCGTTTGGGGAGCCTTCAGGGTACATCCTTTTTGTGATCCCATCGGTGCTTGTTTCGATCTCGTTTGCGCCCATCCTTTTGTCAATTAGCCCAACCCCAGCTTTTGAGCGAACCAAGCCCTTGTCCCTATTAGCTCTGTGGAATATTTCCCCCCTTGGCTGTGTTGGCATGTTTTTGTTGGGCGGCGTCTTTGCGGCACAATTCGGGATGTCAGCGGTTTGGGGCTTTCAGGCCGGTCTAAGTATTAAAGAGATCTCGTTTTTCGTCGCTTCGGTCTATGTGGGGGCGTTGGTTTTGCAGTACCCCATTGGGTGGGTTTCCGACAAAATGGATCGTCGGCGACTCATTTTGATCGTTGCCTTTATGGGCGGAACTGCGGCGGTTTGCGGATATTTCTCCGGCGATAACTTCGTTCTATTGACCATCGCGGGCGCTTTGATCGGGGGAACTTCAAATCCGCTTTATGCGCTGCTGATCGCTTATACCAACGACTTTTTGGAGCACGAAGACATGGCCGCTGCCTCTGGCGGGCTGCTTTTTGTCAACGGAGTGGGGGCCATTTCTGGTCCGCTTATCGTGGGTTGGATCATGGGGGCGATTGGCCCGTCGGGGTATTTTGCCTATCTCGCAGTCCTGATGTTAGGCCTTTCTGCATATGCAGCTTGGCGGATGACGCGCCGTCCGAGTTCCCATTTGGAGGGCACGGGCCACTACACGCCGGTTTTCTACTCAGCAAGCCCCGTTGCGGTGGAATTAGCCCAAGAAGTGTTCATTGAGACAGCATTGCGCGAAGAAGAAGAGGCTGAACGCTCAGTATCGTAGTTTTGGCTTGCGTAATGTAGACAGGTTTGCAACGCTTGGGGCTCGGGGGACTGGTTCAAAGCAATGGAGGTTTTACCATGCTGAGCTCTGAAGAAGTACTGGCCTTTTGGCTTGACGACGTTGGCCCAGAGGGCTGGTATGCGGGTGGCGATGAGTTGGATGTGAGCATTCGTGATTTCGCCCTTGAAGCTTGGGAGTCTGCGATGAACGGCGGACTTGGGCTTTGGCTTACCTATCCGACGGGCACCTTGGCTTATGTCATTCTAACCGATCAGTTTTCGCGCAATATGTTTCGCGGAACGGCAAAGGCTTTTGCCTCGGATCGGTACGCGCATGCAGCAGCAAAACGTGCGATTGACCGCAAGTGGGATTTGAAAATTAACGAACCCGCGCGCCAGTTTATGTATATGCCCCTGATGCATTCGGAATGCCTGACTGATCAAGACCGCTGTGTGCGGTTGATGGCGGAACGGATGCCCGAAACGGGTGGCACACAATTGTTGCATGCAAAAGCACATCGTGAAGTCATTCGTCGCTTCGGCCGATTCCCATTCCGCAACCTCGCGTTGGACCGTCCAGAATTCAAACAGGAAGCAATCTTCCTTGAGCAGGGTGGTTATTCCTCGGCTGTGGAAGCGGTAAGCGCTTGATTTGACGGGGCTTTGATACAGTTAACCCTCTGCGTTTGTACGGCGCGGAGTTGGGAGTATTGATGTGTTTTGGAAAATAGTTTAGCGTTGAACTACATTTTAAAACGGAGTGACCCCACATGTCTTCTAAGTCTTTTGATATCGTTGTTATTGGCTCTGGTCCGGGTGGGTATGTCGCCGCAATCCGTGCCGCGCAACTTGGCCTCAATGTGGGACTTGTTGAACGTGAAAATCTCGGTGGGATTTGCCTGAACTGGGGCTGTATCCCGACAAAAGCTTTGCTGCGCTCAAGCGAGATTTTCCACCAAATGGAACGGGCCAAGGAATATGGCCTGTCCGCCGAGAAAATCGGCTTTGATCTTAAGGCAATCGTTAAACGCTCGCGTGGCGTGGCGGGCCAGATGGCTGCTGGCGTTAAAGGCTTGATGAAAAAGAACAAAATTACCGTTGTGATGGGCGAAGCGACGCTCTCCAAAGGTAAAGTCATCGTGAAAACCGAAGCGGGCAACGAAGAATTGGTCGCCAAAAATATTATCATTGCGACAGGCGCGCGGGCGCGTGAATTGCCAGGCTTAGAGGCCGACGGCGATCTGGTTTGGACCTACCGCCATGCCCTTGATCCGGTGCGGATGCCCAAGAAGCTTTTGGTCATTGGGTCGGGTGCGATCGGCATTGAGTTTGCAAGCTTTTACAACACGTTGGGCGCGGAAACTACGGTTGTCGAAGTGATGGATCGCGTGTTGCCCGTTGAAGATAAAGACATCTCGGCCTTTGCGAAAAAGCAATTCGTAAAGCAGGGCATGAACATCATGGAAAAAGCCATGGTCAAAAAACTTGATCGCGGAAAAGGCACCGTGACCGCCCATATTGAAGTGGGTGGCAAGATCGAGAAGCACACGTTTGATACGGTGATTTCTGCGGTTGGTATTGTTGGCAATGTTGAAAACCTTGGCCTTGAAGACGCGGGCATCAAAGTTGATCGCACCCACATCGTGACCGACGAATATTGCCGTACCGGCGTCGAGGGCGTGTTCGCGATTGGCGATGTCGCAGGCGCCCCTTGGTTGGCGCATAAAGCGAGCCACGAAGGCGTTATGGTTGCCGAATTGATCGCGGGCAAAAAAGTGCATTCGATCAAACCCGAGAGCATCGCGGGCTGTACCTATTGCCATCCACAGGTCGCCAGCGTGGGTTATACCGAAGATAAGGCAAAAGAGCTTGGCTATGACGTCAAAGTTGGCAAATTCCCATTTGTTGGCAACGGTAAAGCGGTCGCATTGGGCGAGGCGCAAGGGCTGGTAAAAACCGTATTTGATGCGAAAACGGGCGAACTTCTGGGCGCGCATATGGTTGGGGCCGAGGTGACGGAACTGATCCAAGGCTATGTCATTGGACGCACGCTTGAGACCACGGAAGAAGAATTGATGAACACGGTCTTCCCGCATCCGACCCTAAGCGAAATGATGCACGAAAGTGTGCTCGCCGCCTATGGGCGTGCCATCCATATCTAGCGAGTGGTTTAAATTTTAAAGACAAAGGGCCGGGGGATTACCTCCGGCCTTTTGAGCTTTGTGGTGCAAATCCTATGTTTTTGCGAGTTTCGTTCGCCTTCTGTTCCCAAAGCCTCTTGGAACCGGCGCAACTTTGCCCTATCTCTTAAACAAGTCTTAAGAGGTGGATCATGGCCGAGCAGAAATACATCGAAGTTCGCGGTGCGCGCGAACATAATTTGAAGTCAATTGATGTCGACATCCCACGGGATCAACTGGTTGTAATTACTGGTCTTTCTGGGTCTGGTAAGTCGAGCCTCGCCTTTGATACGGTCTATGCTGAAGGGCAGCGCCGCTATGTCGAATCGCTCTCGGCCTATGCGCGGCAGTTCCTTGATATGATGGAAAAACCGGATGTGGATCACATTTCCGGACTGTCCCCCGCTATTTCCATTGAGCAAAAGACCACAAGTAAAAATCCGCGCTCCACTGTCGGGACCGTGACGGAAATTTACGACTATATGCGCCTGCTCTTTGCGCGCGCTGGGACACCGTATTCTCCGGCAACTGGCCTGCCGATTGAAGCACAGCAAGTGCAAGATATGGTCGACCGTGTGATGACCATGGAAGAGGGCACGCGCGGCTATCTTTTGGCACCGATTGTGCGGGACCGTAAAGGCGAATATCGCAAAGAATTCCTCGACTTACGCAAGCAGGGCTTTCAACGCGTAAAGGTTGACGGCGAATTTTATGAACTCGATGAGCCCCCCAAACTGGACAAAAAATATCGCCATGATATCGATGTGGTTGTCGACCGTTTGGTCGTGCGCGAAGGCATGGAAACCCGACTCGCAGACAGCCTGCGCACGGCCCTTGATTTGGCCGACGGCATTGCCATTTTGGAAACCGTTCCTGCCGAGGGGCTGGAACCCGAGCGCCACACCTTTAGCGAGAAATTCGCCTGTCCCGTGTCGGGATTCACCATTCCCGAGATTGAACCACGGTTGTTTTCGTTCAACACACCGTTTGGGGCCTGTCCGACCTGTGACGGGTTGGGGATGGAGCTGTTTTTTGACGAACGTTTGGTGGTGCCTGATAGTACATTGAAGGTTTACGACGGCGCACTTGCCCCTTGGCGCAAAGGGAAGTCGCCCTATTTCCTTCAAACGATCGAGGCCATCGCCAAACACTACGAGTTTGACAAAAATATCGCATGGAAGAACCTGCCTGAGAAGGCGCAGCAGGTGTTTTTATTCGGCTCTGGCAAAGAGGAAATCCCCTTCCGCTATGACGAAGGTGGTCGCGTTTATGAAGTTACCCGCACATTTGAGGGCGTGATTCCGAATATGGAACGGCGCTATCGCGAAACGGATTCCAACTGGATTCGCGAAGAATTTGAACGCTATCAAAACAATCGACCTTGTGGGGCATGCGGGGGATTCCGCCTGCGGGAAGAGGCTCTGGCGGTTAAAATCGGGGGCGCGCACATTGGGCAGGTCGTTCAGATGTCGATCCGCGAGGCCTTTGCATGGTGTGAGGACGTTCCCGCGTCCCTTTCGAAGCAGAAAAACGAGATCGCACGGGCGATCTTGAAGGAAGTGCGCGAACGGCTTGGGTTTCTCAACAATGTTGGGCTGGATTACCTCACTTTGAGCCGCAATTCCGGCACGTTAAGTGGCGGGGAAAGCCAGCGTATTCGCCTTGCCAGTCAGATCGGAAGTGGGTTGACTGGGGTGCTTTATGTGTTGGATGAACCCTCCATTGGGCTGCATCAGCGCGACAACGGGCGCTTGCTAACGACGCTTAAAAACCTGCGAGATCAAGGGAATACCGTGATTGTCGTCGAGCACGACGAGGAGGCGGTACGCGAGGCCGATTACGTGTTCGATATTGGTCCTGGGGCGGGGATTCACGGCGGTCGTGTTGTGGCCGAAGGGACGCCTGCGGAGATCATCGCCAACGCAGCCTCTCTGACAGGGCAGTATCTTTCGGGAACGCGCGAAATTCCAATTCCAGCAGTCCGACGCAAGGGAAGTGGCAAGAAAATTAAGGTCGTTAAGGCCACGGGGAACAACCTCAAAAGTGTGACAGCCGAGTTCCCGTTGGGAATGTTTGTCTGTGTCACCGGCGTGTCGGGCGGCGGTAAATCGACACTGACGATCGAGACCTTGTTCAAGACGGCCAGCATGCGTTTGAATGGCGCGCGCCAGACGCCCGCACCTTGTGAAACGATCCAAGGGTTGGAGCATTTGGATAAGGTGATCGACATTGATCAACGGGCAATTGGCCGTACGCCGCGCTCAAATCCGGCGACTTATACGGGGGCGTTTACGCCGATCCGCGATTGGTTTGCGGGGCTGCCCGAGTCGAAAACACGTGGGTATAAGCCGGGACGGTTTAGCTTTAACGTGAAGGGTGGACGTTGTGAGGCCTGTCAGGGGGACGGGTTGATCAAGATCGAGATGCACTTTTTGCCCGATGTTTACGTCACCTGCGAGACCTGTCAGGGCGCGCGGTATAATCGCGAAACGCTGGAAGTTAAGTTTAAAGGCAAGAGCATAGCGGACGTTCTTGATATGACGGTTGAGGACGCGCAGACGTTTTTCCAAGCGGTTCCGCCCATTCGCGACAAGATGGATGCGCTGGTGCGTGTGGGGCTGGGCTATATCAAGGTCGGCCAGCAGGCGACGACTCTTTCGGGCGGCGAGGCGCAACGGGTGAAGCTATCTAAGGAACTGGCTAAACGCTCGACGGGACGCACGCTTTATATTCTGGATGAGCCGACGACGGGACTGCATTTTGAGGACGTGCGCAAACTGCTTGAGGTGCTGCATGAGTTGGTGGATCAGGGCAATTCGGTTGTGGTGATTGAGCATAATCTCGACGTGGTGAAAACGGCGGATTACATCATTGATATCGGGCCTGAGGGCGGCGATGGCGGGGGTGAAATTGTGGCCAAGGGGACGCCGGAGAAGGTTGCCCAAGTTGAGGCGAGTTATACGGGGCAGTACCTAAAGCCGATGCTTGAAAAGCGCAAAGTTGCAGCCGAATAGGCAAGGGGCCGATGACGAGGGCATCGAGCCCTCGACATCGGCGGCGCTTAGGCGAGGTTAGCTCGTGCGGCCACGTTTTTCAAAGCGCGGCAACATAGCGGAGAAATCTTGGCCGCGACCGCCTTCATTTTCGACGAATTCCGCATAGAGCGCCTTGGCGAGGGCGCCCATCGGGGTGTCGGCGTCGATATTTTCGGCGGCTTGTTGGGAGAGGCCCAAATCCTTGAGCATCAGTTCCGCTGCAAAGCCAGGGTTATAACCGTTGTCGGCGGGGCTTTGGGGGCCAATACCAGGCGCGGGGCAATAGGTGTTCATGGACCAACTTGAGCCGGAAGAAGTACTGACCACATCGAACATTTTTTGCCGATCGAGACCCAATTTGTCAGCCATTGCAAAGGCTTCGCAGGTGGCAATCATGGTCACGCCGAGGATCATGTTGTTGCAGATTTTGGCGGATTGACCCGCGCCTGACTCGCCACAATGCACCGCTTTTTGGCCCATAATATTAAAGAGGGGGGCTACCATTGCAAAGCCCTCGTCTGTGCCGCCAGCCATGAAGGTGAGCGTGCCCGCTGAGGCACCTCCGATGCCGCCGGAGACGGGCGCATCGACGGCCAAGAGGCCTGCCACTTGGGCTTGATCGGCGACGGCGCGCGCGCTTTCGACATCCACAGTGGAGCAATCTAGAAAGCAGCTGCCTTTGGCCATGACGGGAATGATTTCCGCCGCAACAGAGCGCAGGATTGCGCCGTTGGGCAGCATGGTGATGACGACGTCAGCACCCTGAGCGGCGGCTTGCGCATTGTCAGCTTTTGCGACGCCTTCAGGGCAAGGGGTGACCAGATCAAAACCGGTAACGTCGTGGCCCGCTGCGGATAAATTGGCAGCCATGGGACCGCCCATGTTGCCTAGTCCGATAAATCCGATTTTCATAGGTTAGCCTCGCTATCTTTGGTGAATTTGTCGCGGCCCAGTGGCATCAAAAGCTGTGAAACGAGCATCGGGGGGACGGCTTGGGCGTCGGCGTGTTGCCACTTCGGGGCGTTGTCTTTGTCGATTATTCGGGCCCGCACGCCTTCGAGGAAATCGGAGTCTGTGATCGCGCGGTGGGTGAAGCGATATTCCAGTTCCAGCACGTTCCAAATTGTGTGATTGGTACGGCGCTGACGGTGGATCAGTTCGGTCGTGGCGCACATTGAGAGGGGCGAATTTCCTGCGATGATTTTGAAGGATTTCTGGGTGAATTCAGTGTCTTCGGATAAAAGGCTGCGGAGGATATCGCCCATGGTTTCGCCGCCAAAATGGGCATCGATATCGCGTGCCATCGCTTTGAATTTGCCTTCGGGGGCTGACTCAAATGCTGCCTCAACCAGTGTGTAGTCGCCGGATTCTGCGAGGCGTTCGATCAGGGCGGGCCAGTTTTTGCGCGGAATGTATCCATCGGCAAAGCCAGCGTAAATTGCGTCAGCGGGGCCCATACGTGCACCCGTTGCGCCGAGGTATTCGCCAAGGCGACCGGGGGCTTGGCCGAGGAGCCAGCTTCCGCCGACGTCAGGCACCAAACCGATGACGGATTCGGGCATGGAAATTTGGGTGGATTCGCAAACGACGCGGTGGGAGGCGTGGCAGCCAAGGCCGACGCCACCACCCATGACATAACCGTGCATGAGGCTGATCAGGGGTTTAGGGTATTCGAAAAGTTCGGCGTTTATTTGGTACTCATTGCGCCAGAAGGTTTGGGCCTTTTCGACTTGGTCGCTGGTGCCCCAGTTGTAGATTTCGGCGACGTCGCCGCCAGCACAGAAAGCCTTGTCGCCCGCAGCATCTAGAACCACCAGCGCGATACTGTCGTCCTTAGCCCATGCCCGCATGACGGGGGCGAATTCTGCGAGCATATCGGCAGAGAGGGCGTTCAAAGCTTCGGGTCGGTTCAGGGTGATGTGGCCGATTTTGCCCACCACGCGTGCATGAATGAGGCTCATGAGTTGCGCTCGGTCAGAAGGGCGCGGGCGACGATCATGCGCATAATTTCATTGGTCCCTTCGAGGATTTCATGCACGCGCAGGTCGCGCACAATTTTCTCGATGCCATAGTCGGAAAGATATCCATAGCCGCCGTGAAGTTGCAGACATTGGTTGGCGGTTTTGCTGCCTACTTCGGTTACAAACCGCTTGGCCATGGCGCAGAATTTCGTGGCATCGGGCGCGCCTTGGTCGAGTTTCCACGCGGCTTGGCGCAGGAAAATACGGGCTGCTTGCATCTCGATTTCCATGTCCGCGAGGCGAAATTGCAGGGCTTGAAATTGATCGATCGGTTTACCGAAAGCCTTGCGTTCGCCCATATATTGCAGGGTAGATGTAAGGGCAGTTTGTGCCGCCCCTAGCGAGCAGGCGGAGATGTTCAAACGACCACCATCCAGCCCTGCCATTGCATATGTGAAACCTTTGCCGCGCTCGCCAAGCAAATTTTCGGCGGGAATGTTGCAATTGTCCAACTGCACTTGGCGGGTGGGTTGGCTTCTCCAACCCATTTTTTCCTCAAGAGCACCGAAACTTAAGCCCTCGGTGCCATCCTCAACAATCATCGCCGAGATGCCTTTGGGGCCGTCACCGTCGCTGCGAGCCATCACGATATAGGCGTCGGCATAGCCACCGCCCGAAATGAAGGCTTTGGTGCCGGTGAGGGAAAATCCATCGGCGGTTTCGACCGCGCGGGTTTTGAGGGCGGCGGCGTCGGACCCTGAGGCGGGTTCGGTGAGGCAATAAGCGAACACGCGTTCCATGGAAATTGCGGAGGGGAGGTACTTTTCACGCAACGCGTCGGAGCCGAATTTGTCGATCATCGCGGCGCACATGTTGTGGATCGAGAGCATCGCAGCAACTGAGGGGCAGGCCGCCGAAAGGGCCTCAAACACCAAGGTTGCGTCGAGGCGGGACAGGCCGGTGCCGTCGTTTTCTTCGCGAACGTACAAGCCGCCAAAACCGAGTTCAGCGAGCTCGGGCCAGAGGGATTTCGGGATGTCTCCTGCGGCCTCCCATTCGCGCGCAAAAGGCGCGATGCGCTCTTGGCCAAAGGCATAGGCCATCTCAAATATTGTCGATTGCTCGTCCGTCAAAGCAAAATCCATGGGGTTTCCTCCGTACCGCTTGAATTGAACGCTTGTTTAGTTTTTCAATGTTGCAAGAGTATTGCAAGGTCAATCGTCGCAAGAAAAAGGCCGGCGATTGCGCGCCGGCCTCTGTTATTTAATCGAACGCTTTGAAGTTGAACTCGCCGCCTTCTTTGAGGCCTGAGGGCCAACGCGAGGTCACCGTTTTGGTGCGGGTGTAGAACTTGAACGAGTCAGTCCCGTGTTGGTTCAAATCGCCAAAGCCGGATTTTTTCCAGCCGCCAAAGGTGTGGTAGGCGAGCGGCACAGGGATTGGCACGTTGATGCCGACCATGCCGATGTTGATGCGGTGCGCAAAGTCACGCGCCGTGTCGCCATCGCGGGTAAAGATCGCGGTGCCGTTGCCGTATTCGTGGTCCATGGCAAGGCCGAGAGCCTCTTCATAGGACGCCGCACGAACGGTGCAAAGCACGGGGCCGAAGATCTCTTTTTTGTAGATGTCCATGTCGGGTGTGACGTGGTCAAAGAGGTGTGGGCCAACGAAAAATCCGTCTTCATAGCCTTGCAGCGAGAAGCCACGGCCATCAACCGCGAGGGTCGCGCCTTGGGCAATGCCGGTTTCCACGAGGGCTTCGATATTTGCCTTTGCGGCGGCCGTTACAACAGGGCCGTAATCCACGTCATCGCCGGCTGTGTAAGGTCCGACTTTGAGGGCCTCAATGCGGGGGATCAGTTTTTCGATGAGTTTGTCAGCGGTTTCTTCGCCGACGGGAACAGCCACCGAAATCGCCATGCAGCGTTCGCCAGCCGCGCCAAAACCAGCGCCGATGAGGGCGTCAGCGGCTTGGTCAAGGTCAGCATCAGGCATGATGATCATGTGGTTCTTCGCGCCGCCAAAACACTGAACGCGTTTGCCGTTGGCACAGCCGCGCGAGTAGATGTAGGAGGCGATTGGGGTGGAGCCAACGAAGCCAATGGCTTGGACGGTTTCATTGTCGAGGATAGCATCGACGGATTCTTTGTCGCCGTTAACAACTTGAAGGATGCCATCAGGAAGGCCTGCTTCTTGGAAGATTTCAGCAAGCATCAAAGGCACGGATGGGTCGCGCTCGGAAGGCTTGAGGATGAAGGCGTTGCCGCAAACGAGGGCGGGGCCCATTTTCCAGAGAGGGATCATGGCGGGGAAGTTGAAAGGGGTGATGCCTGCAACAACACCAAGAGCTTGGCGCATGGAATACATGTCGATGCCACGGCCAGCAGAGTCGGTAAAATCGCCTTTGAGAAGGTGGGGAGCACCGATGCAAAATTCGATAACTTCGAGGCCGCGCTGCACGTCGCCTTTGGCATCTGCGAATGTTTTGCCGTGCTCGCGCGAAAGGGCTTCGGCGAGTTTATCCATGTCGCGGTTGATCAGGCCAACGGCCGCCATCATCACACGTGCACGGCGTTGTGGGTTGGTCGCGGCCCATTTTGGCTGCGCGGCAGCGGCGGAAGCAACAGCGGCATCAAGCTCGGCTTTGGAGGCCAAAGGAACTTTGGCTTGAACTTCGCCAGTCGCAGGGTTGAAGACATCGGCAAAACGTCCTGATGTACCTTTGACGTGTTTGCCGTCGATGAAATGGGTGAGTTCGATCATGGGGGCTCCTTGTTTTCGGTTGCCTGTAACTTAGTCTTGCATTAATGCGAAATATATAGGCATTTATCCAAAGAGGTTTTGCATTTTTGTAGGTATCGGGGCGGCATGGAAATTAAGTGGGACGATTTGCGGATTTTCCTCTCAGTGGCGCGCAGCGAGAGCATTTCGGGGGCGGGGAAAAGCCTGCGGATTGATGCGGCGACGGTCGGGCGCAGGATTGCCCGCTTGGAGCGCGATCTTGAAACGCCGCTGTTTGCTAAGTCGCCACAGGGGTATGCGCTGACAGATGCGGGGCAACGCTTGGTAGACCACGCGGCACAGGCGGAGCAATCCGTGGGGGCGGCGGTCGCGGACTTGCGCGGCGCGGCGCAGGGCTTGTCGGGGGTGATCCGCATTGGCGCGCCTGATGGCTGTGCGAATTATTTACTGCCTCAGATTTGTGCACAAATATGTGCGGACCATCCGGGTTTGGATGTTCAAATTGTCGCTTTGCCGCGGGTGTTTAACCTTTCTAAACGCGAAGCGGATATGGCGATTACGGTAAGCCCGCCGACGGCGGGGCGGCTAACGGTTCAGAAACTTTCGGATTATCACCTGCATTTGGCGGGCAGTGAGGCCTATCTTGCGGCCCATCCCAAGGTTGAAGAATTGAAGGATATCAAAGGGCATCGGATGATCGGCTATATTCCGGATATGATTTTTGACAAGGAACTCGACTATCTGGCCGAAGCAGGCGCCGAGCGCGTGACGCTGGGATCAAATTCGGTGTCGGTGCAGTTTAATTGGGTGCGCACGGGGGGCGGCCTTGGGATTGTGCATGATTTTGCCATCCCCTCGGCGCCGCATGTGCGAAAAATTCTCACCGATCATATTTCGTTAACGAGAAGTTTTTATTTGGTCCGCCATATTGATGATCGGCGCGTCACGCGGCTCAATACGTTTGCTGATTTACTGTCCCAAGGGGTGCGTCGAGAAATTGCGCATCTTGAAGCGCAATCTTGACAGCGCGTGAATTGGAAGCGAACGTAAGATTATATAATTCAACTTTAGGAGGTGCTGCCCATGCTCGTACAACAGATTTTGAAATCCAAGGCGACGGATGGCGTGATTACCCTCACTGTGGACGCTACATTGAGTGAGGCCGCAGCGCTTTTGTCGTCCAAGAAAATCGGGACGATTGTGGTTTCTAACGATGGTAAATCCGCCGATGGGATTCTTTCGGAGCGCGATATCGTGCGCGAATTGGGGCGGCGCGGTGCCGGATGTATGACGGACAAGCTCGAAGACGTGATGACCAAAAAGCTGGTGACCTGTACGTTGACGGATCGCGTTGACGATATTTTGCAAAGTATGACAGACGGGCGTTTTCGCCACATGCCAGTGTTGGAGAATGGCGAACTTGTAGGGCTTATTTCGATCGGTGACGTTGTAAAGGCCAAGCTCGCGGAGCTTTCGATGGAAAAAGACGCGCTTCAAGGGATGATTATGGGGCACTAGCCTTGCAAAGAAAAAGGGGTGCAAGTCGGTTGAGGGCTTGCATTCCGTGGCGCAATAATGTTGCGTGCCCAAAATATTGGCAATGGAGGGCCGCAGATGCGGATTGGACTTTACCCCGGAACTTTTGACCCGATTACCTATGGGCATATTGATATTATTCGACGTGCAAGTGCATTGGTTGATCGGCTGGTCATCGGGGTTGCAATCAACCGCGACAAGGGGCCGTTGTTTGACTTGAACGAACGGGTCGCGATGATCGAGGCGGAATGCGCGCCATTGGCCAAGGAGGTCGGCATCGAGATTGTGGTGCATCCGTTTGAAAATCTGTTGATTAAATGCGCAAATGACGTGAATGCGCAGATTATAGTGCGCGGCCTTCGCGCGGTGGCCGATTTTGAATATGAGTATCAAATGGTCGGGATGAATCGCGCCTTGGATAGTCGAATTGAAACGGTCTTCCTGATGGCAGACGCCAAACATCAAGCGATTGCTAGCAAGCTGGTGAAAGAGATCGCGCGCCTTGATGGCGATGTGAGTAAATTCGTAACCCCCGCCGTGAATGCGGCGTTGTTGGCGAAGTATTAAGTTTTAAATATTTGTTTTATAATGAAAAAAGCCGCCCTTTTAAGGCGGCTTTTTGTGTTTGGATGCTTAGAACGACGTGCTTAGATAAGTTTGCCCATCGCAACGGCTGTGTCTGCCATACGATTTGAGAAACCCCATTCGTTGTCATACCAAGTGAGGATGCGGCAGAGGTTGCCGTCCATAACTTTGGTTTGATCGGTCGCGAAGATCGAGGAACGTGGGTCGTGGTTGAAGTCCATCGACACGAGTTTCTCGTCGGTAACACCAAGGATACCTTTGAGGGGACCGGAGGCCGCCGCTGCGGAAATCGCGGCGTTGATTTCTTCGACAGTTGTGTCGCGTTTGGCCTCGAATGTGAGGTCAACAACAGAAACATTGGGCGTCGGAACGCGGATCGCGACCCCATCGAGGATGCCGTTCAATTCTGGAAGCACGAGGCCCACAGCTTTGGCAGCGCCGGTCGATGTCGGGATCATGTTGCAAGCTGCGGCGCGGGCGCGATACAAATCGCTGTGCATCGTGTCGAGCGTAGGTTGATCGCCCGTATAGCTGTGGATCGTCGTCATGAAGCCACGTTTAATGCCAATAGCGTCGTTCAACACCTTCGCAACGGGCGAAAGACAGTTGGTCGTGCAAGACGCGTTGGAAACGATGATGTCGTCTGCGGTAAGAACGCCATCGTTCACACCATAAACGATTGTTTTATCGGCACCAGCGGAGGGTGCTGAGACCAGAACGCGGCTCGCGCCGTTTTCAAGGTGGATCGCTGCTTTGTCGCGTGCGGTAAAGATTCCGGTACATTCCAGAACGATATCCACGTGTCCCCACGGCAATTCGGCGGGGTTACGGATCGCGGTAACTTCAATCGGGCCACGGCCAACGTCGATGGTGGAGCCTGTGGTTTTTACGTCATGGGGGAAGCGTCCGTGAACCGTGTCGTAGCGCAAAAGATGGGCGTTTGTTTCGACAGGTCCAAGATCATTGATCGCGACAACTTCGATATCAGTGCGGCCGGATTCGATGATTGCGCGCAGGACATTGCGCCCAATCCGTCCAAAACCGTTGATCGCTACTTTTACAGACATGTGTGAGTCTCCTTGGACATCAAATCAAGTGAGTGGGGGCCACATGTGTGTTAACGCTAACAAGCTTCTGTTGCAAGTGACGCCCTGCAAAATGCGGTGAGAATATTGTGATGTATACGCTGTCAGCGCCAGAAGGCGATGTAATCCGTTAATTCCCAAAATTTTTGGCAAAGCACAATCGTCATGGCCCAGTCGAAAAAAGTATAATCGACGGCCAGAAAAATAAAAATACAGACGCCGAGGCTGATTGCGAGGGTGTTGTTCATAGGTCTCCGGCTCGTCTGCGCCAGAAATGACGCCTGTTTAGTGCAACAGACGCCCCATTGCCGCCGCGACATCGGCCATACGGCAGGAGAATCCCCATTCGTTATCGTACCATGCAAGCACACGCACAAGGCGTTTGCCCACTACTTTTGTTTGGTCTGGGGCAAAGATAGACGAATGTGGGGTGTGATTGAAGTCGATGGAAACTTTTTGTTCGGGGTCATAAGCGAGGACCGCGCCCATATGGCCATTGGCGGCGGCGGCGACGATTTCGTTGATGTCGTCGGCGGTCACGTCTTTTTCCGCGACGAAAGTAAGGTCGATGGCGGAGACATTGGGCGTGGGCACGCGCATGGAGGTGCCGTCGAGTTTGCCGTCGAGTTCGGGGAGGACGAGGCCGAGGGCCTTTGCTGCACCCGTGGAGGTCGGGATCATCGACATGGCGGCGGCGCGGGCGCGATAAAGGTCAGGGTGGCGGCGATCAAGGGTGGGTTGGTCGCCTGTGTAGCTGTGGATTGTGGTCATGATGCCGCTTTCGATTCCCACCGCGTCATTGAGGACTTTGGCGAGGGGGGCGAGGCAGTTGGTGGTGCAGGACCCGTTGGAGACAATCGTATCTTGGGGCAGCAGGTCGCGATGGTTGACACCATACACAACCGTACGGGCGACGTTGGTGGCGGGGGCGGAAATAAGCACGCGTTTCGCGCCTTGTTTCAGGTGAATGGCGGATTTCTCGCCATCGTTGAAATTGCCGGTGCATTCCAGCACGACGTCGCATCCCGACCAGTCAAGCTCGCTTGGGTCATAGGAACTCATGACATCCATTGGGCCACGGCCTAAATCCATGGTCGAACCGTCAACGCGCACGTCATTGGCAAACCGTCCATGGACGGAGTCGTATTTGAGCAAGTGGGCGTTGGTTTCGATGGGGCCTGTGGCGTTGATTTTTACGACTTGGACATCGTTGCGTCCGCTTTCGGCAATATGGGCAAGAGTGCAGCGGCCAATGCGGCCAAATCCGTTAATCCCGAGTGTCACGGTCATAATATTATCCTCTGGCAGCGTCCTTCAGGGGCCTCTGACGGTTTGGCTGTTAAGGGGGTTATACAGGACGGGCTTGCCTCGGATAAAGCGCTATAACGCTTTAATTGCAGCATGTTAGCGTTATCTTTTGGTGTTGGCGCTAACAGTTTTCGCGTTAAAATTGATGGTTGCGGTAACAGGGCGCGATAGGGTGAAACACCGCGTTCACATTTGGGTGGCCACAAAAAAGCCCCGCCAACGGATCGTTAGCGGGGCCGATTTGAACGGTTTCAGAGGGGGCTTATTTGCCCAGAAGCTCTTTGACTTTCTTGACGGTCTCTTCTGCGGTGATGCCGAATTTTTCATAGAGCGTGGGGGCAGGGGCGGAAGCGCCAAAGCCCGTCATGCCAACAAACGCCGCTTTGGTGGATTTGCCACGTTCGCCTGTGAGCCATTTATCCCAGCCCATTTGTACGCCAGCTTCAATTGCAACCCGAACTGGGCCACCAGGGAGGATGCGTTTGCGATAGGCGTCGTCTTGGGCTTCGAACAGTTCCATACAAGGCATGGAAACGACGCGTACGCCGATGCCTTCGCTTTCAAGAATATCCGCAGCTTTGAGCGCTATTTCAACTTCAGAACCCGAGGCCATCAGGATGGCCTCGCGTTTCGCAGTTGCGTCACGCAGGACGTAAGCGCCGAGGGCTGTGAGGTTTTTGTTTTTGTGCTCAAGGCGTACCGTTGGCAGGTTTTGACGTGAAAGCGCCATGACCGATGGGGTGTCTTTGACCGTAAGGGCCACTTCCCATGCTTCGGCGGTTTCTACGGTATCCGCAGGGCGGAAGACGTAAGTGTTTGGCGTGGCACGCGAAATCGCGAGGTGCTCAACGGGCTGGTGGGTTGGGCCATCCTCGCCAAGGCCGATGCTGTCGTGGGTCATAACGAAAACCGTGGGGATTTTCATCAGGGCCGCAAGGCGCATTGCGGGGCGGGCATAGTCGGTGAAACACATGAATGTGCCGCCGTAGGGGCGTACACCGCCGTGCAGTACCATACCGTTCATTGCCGAACACATGCCATGCTCGCGGATGCCGTAATAGACATAGCGACCCTTGCGATCTTCGGGGGTAAAGACACCCAGATCTGGCGTTTTTGTATTGTTCGAACCGGTGAGGTCGGCAGAGCCGCCAACGGTTTCGGGCAACAAGGGGTTGAGGACTTCGAGGGTCATTTCAGAAGATTTCCGTGTGGCAACCTTGGGCTGCTCTTCGGAGATTTTCTTTTTCAAGGCTTTAACGGCGGCAGAGATTTTCTGCGGCGCATCAAGCGCATAGGCGCGGGTGAAGTCGGATTGTTTGCCACCAGGCATGGCTTCGAAACGGGCGGTCCACTCTGTGAATTCAGAGGCTCCGCGTGCGCCGATAGCGGCCCAGCCTGCTTGGACGTCGGCGGGGATGACGAAGGGCGCATGGTCCCAGCCGTAGACTTTGCGCGTGTCGGCAATGAGGGTCGCATCCGTCAAAGCGCCGTGGCCTTTGGACGTATCCTGCGCGGAGGAACCAAGAGCGATATGGGTCGCGCAAGCGATCATCGAAGGCTTGTCGGTTTTTTTCGCGGCAGCAATGGCGGCATCAATCGCAACAGGATCGTGGCCGTCGATTTCTTGCACGTGCCAGCCAGACGCCTCAAAGCGCATGGGTTGGTTCGTACGGTCGGAGATTTCAACTTTACCGTCGATTGTGATGCCGTTGTTGTCCCAGAACACGATGAGTTTCGAGAGTTCTTGGCGACCTGCAAGGGCGATGGCTTCGTGGGAAACGCCTTCCATCAGGCAACCGTCGCCCGCGATCACATAGGTATAGTGATCGACGACTTTTTTGCCGTAATGGGCGCGTTGGATTTCTTCGGCCATGGCGAAGCCGACGGAATTTGCGAGACCTTGGCCAAGCGGGCCAGTCGTTGTTTCGATGCCAGTGGCGTGGCCAAACTCAGGATGGCCCGCAGTGATCGCGCCCCATTGGCGGAAGTTTTTGATCTGGTCGATGGTCATATCCGCATAGCCGGTGAGGTGGAGCAGCGAATAAAGCAGCATCGAGCCGTGGCCCGCAGAAAGGATGAAACGGTCGCGGTCAGGCCATTGTGGGTTTTTTGGATCGAATTTTAGGTGCTTTTCAAACAAAACGGTCGCGACGTCGGCCATGCCCATCGGCATGCCGGAGTGACCGGAATTGGCAGCAGCAACGGCATCTAGTGTCAGGACGCGAATTGCGGCGGCCTTGTTCCAGTGTTCAGGATGCTCTTTACGAAGGGTAGCAATATCCACGTTGTTTTCCTTTGGTTCGGGCCTAGAAGAGTTCATTGCGCGTTTGATAGCAGCCCAAGCGTGAAGATCAAGAAAGATCAGCCTATTGAGCCACGCTATTGGTCCAAAAGGGGGCGCATTTCCGCAAATTCCGCTATAAACTAGCCTTGAGCCGCGCATGAGCGGCGATTCGCACAGCCTTTGGGACGCGCGGGTCGTTGACAGTTCGGGCAAGAATGACCCAAATGGGACCAAATGATCCCAAAACGAGCTTTCTTGTGGCGCACGAAGAGGAGACAGGCAAATGAGCGATATTGTTGAGTATGAGCGCCGAATTACGGCCGCCCTGACCAAAATTAGTGAACGACTGAATGCCGGTGGGGCGAGCGCCAGTACTGCAGATACCAGCGCCCTAGAAGCCGCACTGGAATCCGAGCGCACAGTCAATGCACAGCTTGAAGAGCGGGTGCGGGCGATCAAAACCAAACAAGAAGAAAAAATGGCGCAACTTGAAAAGCGCGTGGCCACATTGCAAAGCGGATATGGTCAGCTTGAGGGCGACGTGAGCCGCCTCAAAGGCGTGAACGAGCAATTACGCGAGAGCATCCACGCGTTGCGTGAAGCCAATCAGTCGAATGTTGGCGAACCGCATTTGATCAATAAGTCGATGTTGGTGGAGCTTGAGGCCTTGCGGGCCGTACACACCTCTGATCGCCACGAAATGGACAGTTTGCTTGGTGAACTCAACCAGATTATTGGGGAGGAAGCCTAATGCCCGAAGTTAAAATCACTATTGGTAGTCGCGAATTTGAAGTCAGTTGTCAGGAGGGCGAAGACCACTTCCTGCATTCCGCAGCAGCGCTTTTGGATGCCGAAGCCTCGGTTTTGTCGTCGCAAATTGGCCGCATGCCCGAAGCGCGGATGTTGTTGATGGCGGGCCTGATGCTTGCGGATAAAACGGCCGGTCTTGAGGAACGTTTGGCGCAAGCAAACGAGAAATCCAAAGCCCAAGAACAGTTGATTGCTGAATTGCGCGACCGCCCCGCCGTGACAGAGCCAGTGGCGGTGATTCCGCAGCAGATTTTCGAGACGATGGCCGAATTGGCCGCGCGGGCCGAAGCGCTTGCGGAAGAAGTCGAAGAAAAAATGAACGCCTGATATGAAAATGCCCGCCGAACCGAGGTTTGACGGG
Source organism: Falsihalocynthiibacter sp. S25ZX9 (assembly GCF_041205405.1). NCBI lineage: Bacteria > Pseudomonadati > Pseudomonadota > Alphaproteobacteria > Rhodobacterales > Roseobacteraceae > Falsihalocynthiibacter > Falsihalocynthiibacter sp. S25ZX9. The sequence goes on along the minus strand of NZ_JBGFCD010000011.1, from coordinate 41,592 downwards.
CATAAAACAGGGGTGTGAAATTTACGCGTTTGCGGCGCGAATTTTATCGGAAGCGTCTTTGTCGTATGTCACACCATTTTCAGCGAAAAGCGTGTCCAATTCGCCAGAAAGCGTCATCTCGGTGATGATGTCACAGCCGCCCACAAATTCGCCTTTTACATAAAGCTGGGGGATTGTCGGCCAATCGGAATAGTCTTTGATGCCTTGGCGGATTTCTTCGTCGGCCAGAACGTTCACGTCGCTAAATTCAACGCCCATGAAGTTCAAAACCCCAGCAACGCGGCTTGAAAACCCGCATTGTGGCGCGTCTTTTGTGCCCTTCATAAAGAGAACAACGTCGTTCGCGGTGACGGCTTCTTTGATCTTTGTGTCTGCACTCATCGGAGCATCCTTTACATTTTGGGAGGGGCGGTTGGGCCCGTTATTCTGGAACTTTGGTGGTCAAGGCGAGGGCGTGAAGTGCGCCCGCGTTGCCATCCATTGCGCCCTTTAGGCTCGCGTAAACGGCGCGTTGTTGTTGGACGCGGTTTTTGCCGCGAAAACTTTCGTCGGTCACTTCTGCCGCCCAGTGGTTTCCGTCGCCAGCCAAATCCGTAATGGAAATTTTGGCGTTCGGAAATTCCGCGCGGATCAGGTCTTCGATATCGTGGGCTTGCATCGCCATAGGGAGGGTCCTCTTTCGTTGCCCAAGAGATAACGCCGTGTTCACTGTGATTCAAGAGGAGAGCCACAGTGATTGAACGGCGCGATGTCGCAAGGCGGTCAATGCTATTTTGTTTGTTGCGCCGATAAGTGAGATTTAAGCGCAGCTAGGAAATCCATCACCTGTTTTTGGGTGTCACGGATTGGAAACGCATCAAACTCCGCGCGGGTCCAACCTGTTTGGGGGAAAAGCTGTGCAATAAAGCTGTCACAGGTTTGTAATTGAGTGGGCGGGAGCGCAAGGGTCTGCGCGGTAAAGAGCAATTCGAGCAACGTATGGATTTTGCGCATTTTGGCAAAATCCTCGCTCATTTGTGCCAGTAAGCTTGGGTCTTGTTGCCAAGAAATCCCATCATAGAGATCCTGAACCACGCGTTGCCCCGCGCCAAGGCAATCATAGGCAATACAGCCCGAAAAGCCTTTATCCTTGAGCGTGTCATGTATTCTGCAAAGCCCTGTTGGCGCGAGATTGGGACAGGCGACGCCTGCGGGTTTCTCAAGGGCGAACTTGGTAGATTTCTCGATATGCAGCGCCACGCAACACAGCGCGGCGCAGTTTTGGCAGTCGGGCGTAAGAGCGGTTTGGCTCTTGGCCCGATTATGCGGCTTAGTCGAAGGTGTTGGCAAAGGTCGACCGGAAGGTTGCAGACAGCTCAGAAAGCGGGGCGGAGGAGGAGCCAAATTGAACGGTATCGCCGCCAAATTTGCCGACACTTTCAATATAGATGCCAGCGGCCCAAGCGGCACTCATGAGCGCTTCGGCTTGATCGAAGTTACAGGCCACAAGGTAGCGGGCTTGGTCTTCGCCAAAGAGGGTCGGGGTTTCGTCGCTGGTGAGATGAACGCCAACGCCTGCGGCCTCGGCGAGTTCAAAGGCCGCAAGGGCAAGGCCACCGTCGGAAAGGTCGGTACAAACCTTGATCAAGTTGCGGTTTGCGAGGATGAAATCGCCGTGTTTACGCTCGGCGGCGAGGTCCACGTGCGGCGCGTCGCCTTCTTCGCGGCTAAAGACTTCGGCGAGGAGAGCGGATTGGCCGAGGTGGCCGAAGGTTTCGCCGATAACCATGGCCACATGGCCGTCGCGAACTTCGCCCGAAATGGCTTCTTCGCCCGCCGCGATCAGGCCGACTGCGCCGATGGTTGGGGTGGGAAGGATGCCTGTGCCGTCAGTTTCGTTATAAAGGCTAACGTTGCCCGAAACGATGGGCATATCCAAGGCGAGGACGGCTTCGGCGATGCCTTTGATCGCGCCGACGAATTGGCCCATGATCTCGGGCTTTTCGGGATTGCCGAAGTTCATATTGTCGGTGGTGGCAAGGCCACGCGCGCCGACGGCCACGAGGTTGCGATAGGCTTCGGCGACGGCTTGCTTGCCGCCTTCAAAGGGGTTGGCTTTGACGTAGCGCGGCGTCACATCGGAGGTGAAGGCCAGCTGTTTGTCGGTGCCATGCACGCGGACAATGCCAGAACCTGCGCCCGGATTGCGGGAGGTGTCGGCCATAACCATCGTGTCATACTGCTCATAGACCCATTGCTTGGAGGCATAGTTGGGGCAGGAAATCAGCGCTTTGAGGCCGTCGATGGGATCAATGCTGGGCACATCGCCGAGGGGTTCGGCAGCGGGTGTTTCGACCCAAGGGCGGTCATATTCAGGCGCGGAGCCAGAGAGCGTTGCCAAGGGCAAGTCGGCTTTGACTTCGCCATTATGAAGCACGAGGAAACGGTCCTCGGCGATGGTTTCGCCGACAATGGCAAAATCAAGGTCCCATTTGACAAAAACCGCTCGGGCTTCGGCTTCGAGTTCGGGTTTGAGGACCATCAACATGCGCTCTTGGCTTTCCGAGAGCATCATTTCATAGGCGGTCATGTTTTCTTCGCGTTGGGGGACATCTTCGAGGTTGAGTTTGACACCCAAACCGCCCTTGTCGCCCATTTCAACGGCGGAGCAGGTGAGGCCCGCAGCGCCCATGTCTTGGATCGAGATCACAGCGCCCGTGGCCATCAGCTCAAGCGTGGCTTCCATCAAGCGTTTTTCGGTGAAGGGGTCGCCGACCTGAACGGTGGGGCGTTTATCCTCAATGGTGTCGTCGAATTCCGCCGAGGCCATCGTCGCGCCGCCGACGCCATCACGGCCGGTTTTTGCGCCGAGATACACGACGGGCATGCCGATGCCGGAAGCTGCGGAGTAGAAAATCTTGTCGGTATCCGCGAGGCCCGCCGCGAAGGCATTGACCAGACAGTTGCCGTTATAGGCCTCGTGGAAGCGCACTTCGCCACCCACGGTTGGGACGCCAAAACAGTTGCCATAGCCGCCAACGCCCGCAACCACGCCGTTGAGCACGGATTTGGTTTTCGGATGCGCAGGAACACCAAAGGAGAGCGAATTCATTGCCGCAATCGGCCGTGCGCCCATGGTGAAGACATCGCGCAGAATGCCGCCAACACCCGTTGCCGCCCCTTGATAGGGCTCAATGTAGCTTGGGTGATTGTGGCTTTCCATTTTGAACACCACACATTGTCCATCGCCAATATCAACGATGCCCGCGTTCTCGCCAGGACCACAGATCACTTGCGGGCCTTCAGTGGGCAGGGTGCGGAGCCATTTTTTGGAGGACTTATAAGAGCAGTGCTCGTTCCACATGGCCGAGAAAATACCAAGCTCGGTGAAGGTGGGCGTGCGACCGATGATGTCGAGGATGCGCGCGTATTCATCGGGGCTAAGTCCGTGGCTCGCAATCAGGTCTTCGGTGATGGTTGGCTCTTGCATTTCAGTCCCCATTTTGAAGTTGGGCATTCAATAAGCAAATAACGGGCCAAGGGGAAGGGGGCGCGACGGTTGCGACGCAATTAACAGGTGTTTTTCGCGGGACCTGTGTTTGGGGTGCCTTGCGCGGTGCTTAAATACCGTGCGAATTTCAAACTGCCCAAGGTTTCGGCATCTATTTCGCAGCTGCAGAAAAAAGGCCGAAAAAAAAGGCCGAGACAATGCTCGGCCCAAGTACAACAGGGAGGTTGAAGTAATGTGAGTTGCCTCAGCATTAACTTCTAGCTTCATTTATGGGCACTAAAGCCGCGTTACAATAGTTTTTTCTGCTGCGAGAGCGCAATCCCGCTATGCGTGTGGCGCATATCTCACATAAATATGCGTGAAATCGATCCAGAAAGGGCCTGTTTTTTAGGCGCGATCATCCTGTAACCTCTTGCGATGGGCGAATATTTCCTCGGTTACGAAGTCGCGGAAGGCCGCAATCCGTTTGGATTGCCGTAATTCCTCAGGATACGCCAGATAAACAGGCACTTCGTTACTTTCGGCGTCCTGAACCACGCGCACCAGATTCGGGAAGTCTTCGATGACGTAATCAGGGAGCACACCGACACCCAATCCAGACAACACCGCTTGGAGCACGCCGAAGTAGTTGTTCACCGTCAGCGACAGCCTTGGCTCATAGGTCATGAGGTGTTGCACGAAGCCGGAACTGGCGGCAACTTGCGCACTTTTGGTGCTTTGACAGATGAGGCGATGCCCCTTGAGGCCGACCAAGTTTTCGGGAGCGCCGTATTCGTCAATATAGTCCTGAGTTGCATAGAGGCGCATTTTTACCGACATCAGGCGTTTGCGAATAAGGTCGGCTTGGCTTGGCTCTTTCATGCGGATGGCCACGTCGGCCTCACGCATGGGCAGGTCAAGCACGCTCTCCTCAAGCATCAGGTTGATCTTGAGGTCGGGGTATTTGTTGTAAAGGTGAGGCAGGCGCGGCGCGAGCCAGAGCGAGCCAAAGCCAATCGTCGTTGTCACACGCAATTCGCCAAAGACCTCATCATCGCTATCGCGAATACGCGCGGAGGCCGCATCAAGCCGTTTGCTCATGGCGATGGTGGCTTCAAACAGGAATTGCCCCTGCTCGGTGAGAATCAGTCCGCGAGCGTGGCGGTGAAAAAGGGTGGCCGTGAGGCTGTCTTCAAGGGCGCGAATCTGTCTTGAAACCGCCGATTGCGACAGGTGGAGGGTCTCGCCAGCCGCCGTTAGGCTTCCTGCTGCGGCCACTGCGTGAAATATTCTTAGCTTATCCCAGTCCATCTTTGCGTATTCAATCTCTGTTTAGGGTCATTTCATGCGTTGGAATACAATTAACGCTAACATGTTTGCAAATCCCAAACTTATAAAAAAAACATTTTGTAGGTCAGTCTTTTTGACCTATTATCAAAATGTGATCGCTTTGAGGAGGATAAGCCCAATGTCTAAGCAGAAAATAACTTTGCATGACCGTTTTGATTTAGAGACGTCGACAGTCTTGTTGAACGGGACGCAGGCGCTTGTGCGTTTGATGATGATGCAACACGCCCGCGACGTGGCGGCAGGGCATAACACCGCTGGCTATTGCACGGGCTATCGTGGGTCGCCGCTTGGGGCCGTCGATTTGCAAATGCAAAAAGCCAAGAAGGACCTAGATGCGCATCAGATCACATTCCAGCCCGGATTAAACGAAGACCTCGCGGCGACCGCAATTTGGGGCAGCCAGCAGGCAGAATTGCGCGGCGAAGGCAAATACGATGGCGTGTTTGGCCTTTGGTACGGCAAGGGGCCGGGGGTGGATCGTTCGGGCGACGTGATGCGCCACGCCAATATGGCGGGGACCAGCGCGCTTGGCGGGGTTTTGATGGCGATGGGCGACGATCACACCGGCGAAAGCTCGACCACGTTGCACCAAAGCGATTGGGCGATGGTCGACGCCTATATGCCGATTGTTTCGCCCGCTGGCGTGCAGGAAATCATGGACTTGGGCCTGTATGGCTGGGCGCTGAGCCGATTTGCGGGCGTTTGGGTTGGCTTAAAAACCATGAAAGACACCGTTGAGGCGACCTCGATTGTGAATGGCGATCCCTTTGCAAAGGAGTTTGTGACGCCGGAGTTTGACGGCCCTGAGGGGGGCATGAATATTCGTTTGGGCGACACGCCTGTGGCCCAAGAGGCCCGCATGATTGATTATAAACGCAAGGCTGCCGAAGCCTTTGCGCGCGCCAATCGGATCGACAAACGGGTTTGGGGCCAAGAGGGTGCGAAAATCGGATTTGTTGCGGCGGGGAAAAACTGGCTCGACCTGACCCATGCGCTGCAACTGCTCGGATTGGATTCTGAGGAGGCAGAACGCCTTGGCATCACCACTTATAAAGTGGCGCAGGTTTGGCCGCTGGACATGCTGAGCTTCCATGAGTGGGCCGAGGGGTTAGACCTGATTGTTGTCGTGGAAGAAAAACGCAAATTGATCGAAGTACAGGTCAAAGAGGCTATCTTTGATGATGTTCATGACCGTCGTGTTTACGGCTGGCGCAAGGGGGCGAGTAAGGAAGAACTCTTTCCAACACGCTTCGCGCTCGACCCGATTATGATTGCGCAAAAGATTGGCAAAATCCTCATTGAGGAAGGGCGCGGGACAAAGGACGTCAAGCAAGGGCTTGAGATGTTGGATATCGCGCAACGTGCGGATAACGCGAAGGAAATTGCCGCTCGGTTGCCGTATTTCTGTTCTGGTTGCCCGCATAATACTTCGACCAAAGTGCCCGAAGGCCATCGCGCCTATGCGGGGATCGGCTGCCATTATATGGTGCAATGGATGGATCGCGAGACCACCGGGTTTACCCAAATGGGCGGCGAGGGTGCGAATTGGGTTGGCGAGGCGCCATTCTCAAAAACTGCGCATGTTTTCCAGAACTTAGGCGATGGAACCTACAACCACTCGGGTATCCTCGCTATTCGTGCAGCCCTCGCGGCGGGCACCAATATCACCTACAAAATCCTCTATAACGACGCGGTCGCCATGACGGGTGGCCAAACCAACGAAGGCGGGCTTTCAGCGCATCGGATTGCGGCGGAACTCAAGGCGATGGGGGTGGAGCATCTGTCCGTTGTCTATGACGAAAAAGAAGACGTGGATTTCGCAAAATTCCCGAAAGGGCTGGATATTTACCCCCGTGATGATTTGATGGATGTGCAGAAGAAATGCGCCGAAATCAAAGGTGTTTCTGCGATCCTTTATATCCAAACCTGTGCGGCGGAAAAACGGCGTCGGCGCAAGCGCGGCACGTTTCCTGACATCGACAAACGGGTTTTCATCAACACGGATGTTTGTGAAGGCTGCGGTGATTGCGGCGTGCAAAGCAACTGTGTTTCGATTGTTCCTGTTGAGACCGAATTGGGCCGCAAACGCGCGATCGATCAGAGCAGTTGCAACAAGGATTTCTCCTGTGTGAATGGTTTTTGCCCGTCTTTTGTGACACTGCAAGGCGCGCAAGTGCGCAAAGCGGCCACGGCGACCTTGGAATTACCAGCGCTTCCTTGCCCCGTTTTGCCGACGATTTCCGGCACCCATAACATCGTGATCACGGGCGTCGGCGGAACAGGTGTTGTCACCATCGGTGCGATCCTCGCTATGGCGGCCCATATGGACGGCAAAGGCGCTGGCATGATGGAAATGGCGGGGCTGGCGCAAAAGGGCGGAGCCGTGCATATCCATTGTCGTTTGGCGAACTCTCCCAGCGATATCAGTGCGATACGCGTGGCGACAGGCGAGGCGGATGCGGTGATTGGCGGCGATTTGGTAACAACGGCGGGGGCCAAGACGCTTGGCCTAATGAAGGTTGGAAAAACCGGTGCAGTGGTCAACAGCCACGAGATTATCACCGGCGATTTCACCCGCGACACGGGCTTCAAACTGCCAATGGATCAACTTGCGCTGGCTTTGGAGGCCCGCCTGCAAGATCGGTTGCAGATGTTCGATGCCTCGGCCCTAGCGAAGGCTTTGCTCGGAGACAGTATTTTCTCGAATATGATGATGCTCGGGGCGGCTTGGCAGCGTGGCCTTGTGCCGCTCACCTATGCTTCGATCATAGAGGCGATTGTGCTGAACAAGGCTGCAGTTGACGCGAACAAACGCGCGTTTGAGATCGGTCGTTGGGCTGCACTGTATCCTGAGAAAGCCCAAGAGGCCTGTGCGAAACCTGCTGAAGCTCCGCTGAGTTTGGACGCGTTGATCGACTATCGTGCAACCCATCTTGAAGCCTTCCAAGACGCGGATTTGGCGGCAAAATACCGTGCACGTTTAGACAGCATTAGTGATCCGGTTTTGAAAGAAGCCGTCGCCAAAGGCTATCACAAGGTTTTGGCGTACAAGGATGAATATGAAGTCGGGCGCCTTCATTTGGAAACCGAAGCCAAGGCGCGGGTCGAGTTTGACGGCGATTTCAAAATGACGTTCCACTTGGCACCGCCAATGATCGGGGGAAAGAGCAGTGATGGACGCCCGAAAAAGCGCGAATTTGGTCCGTGGATTCGGCCCATGTTCACTGTTTTGGCGCGGTTGAAATTTCTGAGGGGGACGGCGTTTGATCCCTTTGGGCGGACTGCTGAGCGCAAAATGGAACGGGCTTTGATCGCACAATATGAGAACGATCTGGAAGCTGTTTTGCCGCTCTTTTCGTCGCAAACTGCGGGCCTTGTGGTCGCCCTTGCCGAACTCCCGTTAGATATTCGCGGGTATGGGCCAGTTAAGGCACAAAACGAAGTTAAGGCCATGAAACGACGCGAAGAATTGCTCTCGGGGATTCGCTCAGGCGGGACTCCAGCGGCAATGGCGGCGGAATAAGATCAAAAAACACCCTCCCGCGTTGAAGTTTTTCTGGCGCGGGAGGTACAGACCCCGTATTGCGAAATTGAGCAATATCTGAGGACGTCGTGCGCAAAAATATAACACGGGACATTAGCTATGCGAGCTCTGCTCAATCGCTAAGTGGGCGAGCTGTTATTCGGCTTCTGGAAGGGGCGACAGGGCGCGGCAAAATCATCCGCCGTGCTGTTGGCTATGAAGCGGATTTGGCGCAGGGTGCCGACATATGGCAAGTCATGGTCGACCGTTTCGCAATAGACCTTCACTTAAATGGGGCTGTGTCAGAAATCCCCAAAACCGGCCCTGTCATTTTTGTTGCAAATCATCCTTACGGGATTTTAGACGGCTTGGTTTTAGGGCATTTCCTGTCGCGGAACCGCGCAGATTTTCGCATATTGGCCAATTCGGTTTTTGGGCAAGCGCCCGATATTGATCGGGTTATCCTTCCGATCAGCTTTTTGGGAACAAAGGAAGCGCTTAAGGTGAATTTGGACACCCGCAAGGAGGCGCTTCGCCATTTGGCGGATGGCGGTGTTATGGGGGTATTTCCCGGGGGAACTGTTTCAACTTCTGCAAAGCTCTTTTCTCCTGCGATGGACCCAAGCTGGCGAAATTTCACGGCCAAATTGATCCAAAAATCCGGCGCAGAAGTGGTGCCTGTCTATTTTCACGGTCGAAACTCGCGGCTGTTTCAAATCGCAAGCCATTTGCATGCAAACCTGCGTCTTGGCCTCTTGATTTCGGAGTTTCGCGCCCGCATTTCAACGCGGGTGGACGTGACCGTTGGCGCACCCATCGCGCAACGGGATTTGGAAGTATACGCGGGAGATCCCAAGGCAATGATGGGATTTTTGCGACATGCGACATACGATCTGTCGCCGACGCCCCTGAACGCGCTAGACTATGGGTATGAATTCGAAGACAAGTATCGTGTTTAAACTAAACGGCGCGAAAAATACGCACCGAAAGGATACGTCATGGCAGTTGGCATTTTTGATTCTGGATTAGGTGGGCTGACGGTCTTGGATGCGGCTGAAAAGCGTATGCCAGATGTGCCGTTTGTTTACTTTGGTGACAACGCCCATACCCCCTATGGCGTGCGGGATGCCGATGATATTTATAACCTTACAACGCAAGGGGTTGAACGCCTTTGGGAGGCTGGATGCGATCTGGTTATCTTGGCCTGCAACACCGCTTCGGCTGCAGCTTTACGGCGGATGCAGGAGAGCTGGCTTCCCGAGAACAAGCGGGTTCTGGGCGTATTCGTTCCCCTCATTGAGGCCCTAACAGAACGTGAGTGGGGCGATAATTCGCCGCCGCGCGAAGTTGCTGTGAAGCATGTCGCGCTTTTTGCGACTCCGGCGACGGTCTCGAGCCGTGCGTTTCAACGTGAATTGGCGTTTCGTGCGATCGGAGTTGATGTCGAGGCGCAGCCCTGTGGCGGAGTAGTTGACGCGATTGAGGACGGGGACGAAATTCTTGCCGAAGCCTTGGTGCGCAGCCATGTTGATGCCCTGAAACGGCGGATGCCAAAACCGGAGGCGGCAATCCTTGGGTGCACGCATTACCCCTTGATGGCAAAGCAATTTCAGGACGCATTGGGCGCGGATGTGAAAGTGTATTCACAGGCAGATTTGGTGGCAGAGAGCCTTGCTGATTACCTCACGCGTCGTCCCAACCTTAAAGGGTCCGGCACAGAATCCATGTTTTTGACGACGGGCGATCCCGCGCGGGTGAGCAGTCGGGCAACTCAGTTCTTGCGACGAAAGATCACGTTTGCGGCGGCATGAATTGCGCCCGGCCTGATTACACACTACATACATTCCGAACATACATAAGGTCCCTGAAATGACCCATAAAATCGCTATCCTTGGCGCATCCGGCTACACGGGCGCAGAGCTCGTCCGGTTGATCGCAAGTCATCCAAATATGGAAATCAAGGCTTTGACGGCCTCGCGCAAGGCTGGCCAGTCGATGGCGCAGGTTTTCCCGTTTTTGCGGCATCTGGATTTACCAGAGCTTGTCACAATCGAGGAAGTGGATTTCTCCGAGATCGATTTGTGCTTTTGTGCTTTACCACATGCGACAAGCCAAGCCGTGATCCGCGAATTGCCTAAGGACCTGAAAATAGTCGACCTTTCGGCGGATTTCCGGCTGCGGGACCCTGCGGAATATACCAAATGGTATGGCGGGGTGCATGACGCGTTGGAGCTTCAGGAAGAGGCGGTTTACGGGCTTACCGAATTTTATCGCGACGATATCCGTGGGGCGCGCTTGGTTGCGGGCACGGGATGTAATGCCGCGACGGGCCAATATGCGTTGCGGCCCTTGATTGCGGATCGTGTTATTGCGTTGGACGATATTATCATTAACTTGATCACGGGCGTGTCTGGGGCTGGGCGCTCGCTCAAGGAAAACCTGTTGCATGCCGAGTTGTCCGAAGGGGCGCATGGTTATGCCGTTGGGGGTACGCATCGGCATTTGGGCGAGTTCGATCAAGAGTTTTCGGCGATTGCGGGCGAACCTGTACGCGTGCAATTCACGCCGCATTTGATCCCTGCCAACCGCGGGATTTTGGGAACGGTTTACGTTAAAGGTTCTCCGGAAGCGGTTTATCAATCCCTCGTGCAAGCCTATGAAAATGAACCGTTTATGGTAATGCTTCCCTTCGGAGAAACGCCAAGTACGCGCCACGTTCGGGGCAGCAATTTTTGCCACGTTGGTGTGACAGGTGACAGGATCGAAGGACGGGCCATTGTGATGGTTGCGCTAGACAACCTGACCAAAGGGTCGTCCGGGCAAGCGTTGCAAAACGCCAACCTTATGCTCGGAGAGGACGAGACCGCAGGCCTGATGATGGCCCCTGTGTTCCCGTAAAAACCAATGAAAAGTCTTAAAAAAACCCGTAGAATCCAAGTCATTGCCCTCGCCATTGTTGCGCTCATTTTGGCGACGGGATTGATTGGCTATGCGATGCGCGATGGGATCAATTTCTTTCGCTCGCCTTCTCAAATTCTCGCGGAACCGCCCGCACCGAGCGAGGTATTTCGCATTGGGGGATTGGTGCTTGAAGGTAGTATCGAACGCGGAGTCGGACAAGAAATTCGGTTCACAGTGACCGATGGTGGCGCGGATATTCCCGCCGCTTTCAACGGAGTGTTGCCGGATCTGTTTAGCGAAAATCAGGGAATGATTGGCACGGGTTCTTACGTGAGCGGCGTCTTTCAAGCTACTGAAATACTTGCGAAACACGACGAGACCTACATGCCGAAAGAGGTTATCGACGCCCTTAAGGAACAAGGCGTTTACCAAGGCGAATAGCGCACGCAACGTTCGCACCCCTGCCAGATTATAAACTGATTATTGCGAATCTCTCGGGTGAGGGACTGATCCCTCAGAGCTGGGGGTATCGTGCAAGCAGTCCAAGAAATCGCCAAAGAAATCGTCGCCCGCGAAGGCGGGTTCGTGAACGACCCTGATGATCCGGGGGGGGCGACGAAGTTTGGGGTCACCATCCACACGCTGAAACGTTTGGGCATGGATTTGACCCGAGATGGCATCGTAGATATCGCCGATGTCAAAGCGCTGACCCGTCAAGACGCGCAGTCTGTTTTCGTTGAACATTACTTTCTCCGACCTAACTTATCCAACCTTCCTAGCGTGTTACAGGCCACCGTGTTTGACATGTATGTTAATGCGGGGAGCAATGCCGTGAAGGTCTTGCAACGGTTGCTGCTTGAAATGGGGCTTGAAGTGGACGTCGATGGCGCGGTTGGTCCACAGACGATTGCCGCGGCGGAAAAAGCTTATGAAATGGCACCAGATTATATCGCGGATGCCTATGGAATCGCGCGGCGCAATTATTATTACCGCCTCGCGGATGCCCGCCCAGCCAGTCGCAAATACGCCCGACGCAACGATGGTGGCAAAGGTGGATGGATTATCCGCGCGGAACATTTCATCGGAAAACAATATCACCTTTCGCCAGCCGAACACACAGCGAGGACATCGTCATGGGGTTGATAAATACTGTCTTTTCAATGCTTTTTGGCGGTGGTCGTAATATTGTCCGTGAAACCGCAGAAGTCTTTCGCGAGAATGCCGAGGCCGGTGCACAACGGGCCACCAATTTGCAAGGGCAGGCCCTTTCCCAACATGCAGCCGAGTTTGCGCAGCCAAGGCAAGGCGGCTTCGATCGTTTTATGGATGGGTTGAACCGACTCCCAAGACCCGCGATGGCGATTGGGATTTTGGGATTGTTCGTGAGTTCGATGGTCGATCCCATTTGGTTTGCCAGTCGAATGCAGGGGCTTGTTTTAGTGCCAGAACCGCTTTGGTGGCTTCTTGGGGTGATTGTGTCGTTTTACTTTGGCGCCCGCCATCAAGTGAAATCGTATCAATTTCAACAGTCGTTAACGGATACGATGGTGCGGGTGCCGCAAGTCTTGAGCAACCTTGAGGAATTGCGCCACCTAGCACCAACCAGTCCAGGCGTTGCCCGAGCAAAGCCTGAAGAGGCGAGCGAAGCTTTAACTCCCGATGCAAATGCCGCGTTGAGTGCGTGGCGGATGGCAAAAGCCTAAACAGAACCTATCATCTAAATGTGACATTACGCGCGGGTAAAACCGTGCGTATTGCGTTGATCAAAGGGGAAAGAGTCGCCATATTCGCCGCATGATTATTGAACTTGGCCATGTCGCCCTTATCCTCGCCTTTTTGTTGTCACTTGTCCAAGCGACGGTTCCCCTTATCGGGGCGCATAAAGGCTGGAGTGGGTGGATGGCCGTGGGGTCTGCCGCTGCAACGGCCCAGTTTTTGTTGGTTTTCTATGCCTTTCTGGCTTTGACCTATGCGTTTGTCACCTCCGATTTTTCGCTGAAACTGGTGATCGAGAATTCACACACCCTTAAGCCAATGTTGTATAAAGTTGCGGGAGTTTGGGGCAACCATGAAGGCTCCATGTTGCTTTGGGTGCTTATTTTGGCCGGCTTTGGGGCCTGTGCTGCATGGTTTGGTGACAATTTGCCCGCAACTCTGCGCGCCCGTGTTTTAGCGGTTCAGGGGGCGATTGGCGTTGGTTTCTACGCGTTTATCCTCTTTACGTCGAATCCCTTCACGCGAGTTGCCGTGCCGCCCTTTGATGGCGGAGACCTCAACCCACTGCTCCAAGACCCCGGACTCGCGTTTCACCCCCCGTTTTTATATCTCGGATATGTTGGCCTCAGCATGGCGTTTAGTTTTGCCGTTGCTGCGCTCATCGAAGGGCGGGTTGATGCGGCATGGGGTCGGTGGGTGCGCCCGTGGACTTTGGCGGCGTGGATATTTCTCACAATCGGCATCGCGCTTGGCTCTTGGTGGGCCTATTACGAACTCGGCTGGGGCGGCTATTGGTTCTGGGATCCTGTTGAAAACGCAAGCTTTATGCCTTGGTTGATTGCGGCGGCCCTGCTGCACTCTGCGGTGGTTGTTGAGAAACGCGAAAGCCTCAAGGCGTGGACAATTTTGCTGGCAATTCTGGCGTTTGGCTTCTCCCTGATCGGTACGTTTATCGTGCGCTCTGGTGTTTTGACGTCAGTGCATGCCTTTGCGACCGACCCTGAACGCGGAGTGTTTATCCTCGCATTGCTTGGGTTGTTTATGGGCGGGGCTCTCACGCTGTTTGCTGCGCGCGCCAATGTCCTTTCGAGCAAAGGCGTTTTTGGCGTCGTGAGCCGCGAAAGCGCCCTTGTTTTCAATAATATCCTGTTGGCTGTCGCCAGTTTCGTGGTGTTTGTCGGGACGATTTGGCCGCTGATTGCGGAGTTGTTCTTTGATCGCAAACTCTCGGTTGGGGCGCCGTTTTTTGACACGGCCTTTACCCCTTTTGTTATCGCGATTGCCTTGTTGCTGCCGATTGGGCCGCTCCTGCCGTGGAAACGTGCGAAGCTGTCCAAAGCCTTGCGCCCGCTACGCGCAGGGTTGCTGCTCGCTGTTGCCTTGGCGCTTTTGGTTTGGGCCATTCAATCAGAACGCAGCATTATGGCCCCCATCGGCGTGTTCCTTGGGTCGTGGGTCTTGGTTGGTGCCGCAACGGACCTTTGGCAACGTACGGGAAGCAAACGACAATCCATTCAAGAGCGCCTTGGGCGCATGCTTCGTCTCCCGCGCGGGGATTGGGGGCGTAGCGTTGCTCACTCGGGGTTTGGCGTTACGATTTTGGGGATTTCGATGCTGACGGCATGGGAGCAAGAAGACATCCGCGTCACCCAAGTTGGCGAACCCTTCACAGTGGGCGCCTATGAGATAACCTTGGCGGATGTCACGCAGGGGCAAGGCCCGAATTATTCCACAATCTTGGCGGAAATGCAGGTAAGTAAGGCTGGGAAGACGGTGGCTGTGCTGTACCCCGAAAAACGGGTATATCCTGTTCAAGGCATGCCCACGACCGAAGCCGCGATCGACAATGGCTTTTTGCGCGACATTTATGTTGTGATTGGCGATCCGCAAATCGATGGTGGTTGGGCGGTTCGCACTTATATCAAACCCTTCGCGAATTGGATTTGGGCGGGGGCGATCATCATGGCGTTTGGCGGTGGATTGAGCCTGTCGGATCGACGGTATCGTGTGGGGGCTGTGTCACGGCGCAAGTTGATCCCTGTCGCACCTCAGGCTGCGGAGTAATCGATGAAAAAAATCATATTGGTCGTCATTCTTCTTATGCTTCCCGTTTTTCAAGCGGGGGCCGTTGAGCCCAACGAGATGCTAAGTGACCCCGTTTTGGAGGCGCGTGCACGGGAAATTTCCAAAGGGCTGCGCTGCATGCAATGCCAAAACGAGAACATCGACGTAAGCAGTGCCGACATCGCCCGCGATTTGCGCCTTGCTGTGCGGGAACGTTTGGTTGCAGGGGACACTGACGACCAAACCGTCGCCTATATCGTTGATCGTTATGGCGAATTTGCGCTCCTGAGCCCCACAAAAACGGGCATGAACCTGTTTTTGTGGTTTGCCGGACCGGCGATGTTTTTGTTGGCTTTTGGGGTTGCCGTGACTTTTTTGCGGCGCTCGGCGCGGCGGCAGGAAAACGGATCAAACCCGGCTGTCGACAACCTCTCCGAGGAAGAAACAGCCCGCTTGGACGATATTATTAACCGATAACGCCATTTTTAAAAGATTTACGCTAGGTTGCCCTTTTTCTGAACCCATTGGTTCACTACCTTTAGGGAAATCGGCAAGGGAGCCTGCAATGAACTATCAAATGATCCGAGTGAGCCTGCGGGATGGGCTGGCTGTTATTGCCATGAATCGCCCTGATGTTATGAATGCGCTCAACCCCCTCATGCGGGCTGAACTGACCCATGCCCTGTTAGATATGGGACTCAACGCGCGGGCTGTGGTTTTGACAGGGCAGGGGCGCGCCTTTTGCGCGGGGCAGGACCTTGGCGATAAAGTCTCAGCGGCAAATGCGGATTTAGAGCGGACGTTGCGCGACGAATATGAGCCCCTATTGCGGGCGATTTACGAGTGCCCTGTGCCCACTTTGGCAGCTGTAAATGGTGCGGCGGCAGGCGCGGGTGCTAATATTGCACTGGCCTGCGACGTGGTGATTGCAACGGAAAGTGCTGTGTTTCTGCAAGCTTTTGCGCGCATTGGTCTCATCCCAGACGCAGGGGGCACCTATTGGCTGCCTAAACAAATCGGCATTGCGAAGGCGATGGGGGCGGCGCTTTTTGCCGAGCCTATCACTGCCGAAGAGGCCAGCGACATGGGGATGATTTTTGAGGCCGTCGCAGATGAAGATTTTGCGGGGCACTGGAATGCACGGGCGCAAACCCTAGCCAAGGGTCCGACCCAAGCCTACGCGCACATCAAAGAAGCGCTACGGGCCAGTTTTGACAATACTTTGGACGAGCAGTTGTCGCTTGAAGCCAAGCTTCAGGGACGTGCGGGACAAAGCCGAGATTTCAAAGAAGGCGTCGTTGCCTTTCTGGAAAAACGCACAGCGAAATTTGAGGGTCGATAATCCCCGCTCAGAAAGTATCCATTGTTAGAAACAAAAAAAAGCGCCCCACTTGGAGGCGCTTTTTTCTTTGTGACTGAACCCGCTTAGCGCGTTTCGACGTCGGTATAGTCCCGCCGTGTTGCACCAGTATAAAGCTGGCGCGGGCGACCGATTTTCAGCTGGGAATCGCCGATCATTTCTTTCCACTGCGAAATCCAACCAACGGTACGGCTGAGCGCAAAGATTGGTGTGAACATCGACGTTGGGAAACCCATCGCTTCGAGGATGATGCCAGAATAGAAATCCACATTTGGGAAGAGCTTTTTCTCGGTGAAATATGGGTCGTTCAAAGCTTGGCGTTCGAGTTCTTTGGCGACCTGCAGAGTTGGATTGTTTTCAACGCCCAGCAATTCAAGAACTTCATCCGCCGATTTCTTCATCACGGTCGCGCGGGGATCGAAGTTTTTGTATACGCGGTGGCCAAAGCCCATAAGGCGGAAGGGATCGTTCTTGTCTTTGGCGCGCGCGATAAATTCTGGAATGCGATCGACGGTGCCAATTTCTTGTAGCATCTCAAGGCAAGCTTGGTTTGCGCCGCCGTGAGCTGGCCCCCAAAGACAGGCGATGCCCGCTGCGACACAGGCGAAGGGGTTAGCACCAGAGGAACCGGCAAGACGCACGGTTGATGTGGAGGCGTTTTGCTCGTGGTCTGCGTGGAGCGTGAAAATACGGTCCATTGCGCGGGCCAGAATGGGGTTCACCTCATAGGATTCCGCGGGAACCGCGAAACACATGTGCAAGAAGTTTGACGCGTAATCCAGATCGTTGCGCGGATAAACGAACGGCTGACCAATGGAATACTTATAAGCCATCGCAGCAATAGTCGGCAGTTTGGCAATCATCCGCACCGATGCAATTTCGCGCTGCATCAGGTCGTTGATATCGGTTGAGTCGTGATAAAACGCCGACATCGCACCAACAACGCCCACCAAAGTCGCCATTGGGTGCGCGTCGCGACGGAACCCACGGAAGAAATTGTGCATTTGTTCGTGGACCATCGTGTGATTCGTCACGCGGCTCTCAAAGTCTTCCATTTCGGGGGCCGTTGGCAATTCACCATAAAGAAGCAGATAGCACACCTCGAGGTAATGAGATTTTTCGGCAAGCTGGTCAATGGGATAGCCACGGTGCAATAGTTCACCTTTGGCGCCATCAATGAAGGTGATGTCGGATTCGCAGGAGGCCGTCGACGTGAAGCCAGGGTCAAACGTGAACATGCCAGATTGGGCATATAATTTGCGAATATCGATAACGTCCGGCCCTGCGGTGGGGCTGTAAATCGGCAAATCATAGGATTTTCCGTCAATTGTCAGCGTCGCGCTTTTAGTGCTCTCTACCATTTTAGTTCCTCTCAAATCGGTCCCATGCGGATCATGCGGACCAAATGTTAACGTTCCAAAAGAGGGAGAAACCCACTCTTAGTTGGATGCTTGTGTGAGTCTAGCGATGGTTTCATCGCGGCCCAACACGAGCATCATGTCAAATACACTGGGGGTTGCCGTCCGTCCCGCCAGAGCGGCGCGAAGGGGCGCTGCTATTTTACCTAGGCCAATTTCATGAGCCTCAGCGACCCCGGCCACGATGGCCTCTAGAGTCTCTCGGTCCCAAGTAGCATTTTGCAACTGCGGCGTCAATTCCATCAGTATACCACGGGATACATCATCAAGGTTTTTTGCCGATTTTTCATCGGGGATTATTGGTGTGTTCACGGTAATAAAGTGTGCTTTATCAACGAGATCACCGAACTTCTTCGCGCGATCCTTTAGGCAATACATCGCCGTCAAAAACATCGCGTTTGTTGTCTCATCAAAGGGAATTTCGCCCTGTACCGCGCGATATTCTGACATTTCTTGCAGCAGTGCAGCATCGTCCGCGACGGCAAAATGCTGGCCACTAATATTGTCGAGTTTCTTGAAATCCAAACGGGACGGTGATTTGCCAATCCCATTGGTGTCAAACCACTCCAAAGCTTGGGCATCGGTGAAAAACTCGTCGTTGCCGTGGCTCCAGCCAAGTCGTGCGAGATAGTTGCGCATGCCCGCCGCGAGGTAGCCCATTTCTTGGTATTCTTCGACGCCCGTCGCCCCGTGGCGTTTCGACAATTTCTTGCCGTCAGGGCCGTGAATAAGGGGAATATGCGCGTAAACGGGCAGGGACCATCCCATCGCGTGATAGATATGCGACTGACGTGCGGCATTGGCGAGGTGGTCGTCCCCCCGAATTACATGGGTCACGCCCATATCATAATCATCTACAACCACAGCCAGCATATAGGTCGGTGTACCGTCGGAACGTAAACAAATCATGTCGTCGAGATCGGCGTTTTGAAAGGTCACGTCGCCTTGAACTTCGTCGTGAATGACCGTCTGGCCATCACGCGGCGCCTTGAGGCGGATAACAAAGGGCAAATCGGGATGTTCGGAGGCGGGGATATCGCGCCAAGGGCTGTGAAAAAGGGTCGAGCGTTTGTCCGCCTGCGCTTCGGCGCGGAAAGCGGCTATCTCGTCCTGAGTAGAGAAACACTTATAAGCGGCACCTTTGGCCAGCATTTCAAGAGCAACTTCGCGGTGACGCGCGGCCTGCTCAAACTGGCTAACGGCCTCTCCATCAAAGTCCAACCCAAGCCACGCCATGCCGCGCAGAATGGCCTCAGACGCCTCAGGGGTTGAGCGCGCGCGGTCCGTATCCTCGATCCTCAGCAGAAATTTTCCACCCCGTCCCCGCGCATAAAGCCAGTTAAACAACGCCGTGCGCGCCGTCCCGATATGCATATAGCCAGTGGGGGAAGGAGCGATGCGGGTGACGACGTGAGACATGGGGCATTAACTTTCTAGAAACCAAGATGTGGAAAGACTTAAGGCAGGTTTTAGGCCGCCATGGCCCGAAGGACAAGAAGGCAGAATCGTAACGTGCAGATTAACCTGCAGAGTTGGAAAACACAGCCTCTAATTGCGGGGCAGAGGGGGCACCTGTTCCCTTGGGTGCCTGTATTTTTAAGTATGGGGATCGGGCTATATTTTGCCCTAAGGTTTGAGCCCAATATCGCACATTATGGTTTGCTTGTCCTTGTGACTGTTGGATTATTTCTCACGGCTTCCACCATCCGCGAGAACTTTGCACCGTTTCTGTTGGCCATCGCGCTGGTATTCTCTGGCGTTTTACTCGCCGGTGCGCGCAGTCATGCCGTTTCAGAACCGGTACTTACGTTTCGTTATTACGGCCCTATTCAAGGGCGGATCATCAAGATTGATCGCTCCGCCTCAGAAGCAACCCGCCTGACGCTCGATCGCGTCATTCTCGACAATTTATCGCCTGAACGCACGCCAAGCAAGGTGCGCGTTAGCTTGCACGGCGATCAGGGGTTCATTGCTCTGGATCTTGGCTTGACGGTCATCCTCTCGGGCCATCTTTCGCCGCCCTCGGGTGCGGTGGAACCGGGCGGGTTTAACTTTCGCAAAATGGCATGGTTTCAAGGGCTTGGTGCGGTTGGCTATACCCGCAGCCCCGTTCTCGCCTTGACTGCTGCACGTCACGGGAAAGCGGGCCTCTTGATAAACCGTTTTCGGCGCAAAATTTCGACCGCCGTTCAAGCGGCCATCCCCGGCGAGGAAGGGACATTTGCCGCCGCGATTTTAACAGGGGATCGCTCCGATATGTCGCGCGCCACCCTCCAAAACCTGCGCAACAGTAATCTCGCACATCTGCTTGCCATTTCGGGACTCCATATGGGGATGTTGACGGGGTTTGTTTTCGCGGCCGTGCGGATTATTTTCGCGTTTTTCCCGAGCGTTTCCATGCGTGTTCCAGTTAAAAAAGTTGCGGCGCTCGTCGCTCTGACCTTTGGGGCGGGTTATTTGGCGATGTCGGGCGGCAATGTGGCGACCATTCGCGCCTTCATTATGGTCTCGGTGATGCTGTCCGCGATCCTGCTCAATCGGCGGGCGCTGACGTTGCGTGCCGTCGCCATTGCCGCGATTATTATCCTTGTCCTTCAGCCTGAGAGCCTCACTGGTCCTGGATTTCAGATGAGTTTTGCGGCGACGGCAGCCTTGGTGGCCGTTTTTGGCGCGATGCGGGATTTTCCTTCCCTCCCGATTCCCAAATTCCTGCGTGGCGCGCTCGCCGTTGTGCTTTCATCCTTCATCGCGGGCCTCGCAACGGCCCCAATTGCAGCCGTGCATTTCAACCAAATCGCGCAATACGGGCTGATCGCTAATGTCATTACCGTTCCCCTTATGGGGGTTTTGGTCATGCCTGCCGCGGTGGTGGCGGTGTTGCTCGTGCCCTTTGGTTTGCAGGGGCTGGCGCTGGAGGTCATGCGCTGGGGTATTTGGTGGATTCTTGAAGTTGCCGAGCGCGTATCGCATCTCGAAGGGGCCTTGCGATTGGTGGTGACGCCCGATCCCATCGTCCTGCCCTTGCTTGCTTTGGGCGGTGTCATTTTGATCATTTGGCGGGGATATGGGCGTTTGTTGGGCGTGCCACTTCTTATTGGCGGATTTGCCATATGGAGCCAAACAACCCGTCCAGACATCCTGATTTCTGACACCGGCACGCTTGTGGGTGTGATGACACCACAGGGGCGCGCGTTAAGCAAAGCCAAAGGGGCGAGTTTTGTCGCCGACAGTTGGCTTGAAAACGACGGAGACGGGAGCGCGCAGTTGGTCGCGTCCGAGCGCGGAAAATTTGAGCGTGCGAAAGGTAAGGTTTCAACGGAATTTAACGGATATAGCATCCTCCAGCTTTCGGGTAAAAAGGCGAATGAACTGCTTGAGGCGGGGTGTCGAACCCATGATTTGGTTGTCACCAACGTCAAAAGCGAGCCGCTGGAGGGGTGTATGCTTATTGATCCCATAACGTTGCGCAAAACAGGGAGCATTGCTGTGTATCAAACTCCGTCGGGTCTTAAAATGATCACCGCACATCAACTCGAAGGGCAGCGCCTATGGTCGCCCGTTGAAAAGAAAAAGCGCCGCTCATTTAAAAAGAGCGACGCCAATAATTCCTCAAAAATAACGCAGAAAACTCAATAGGTTCTAATCAGCCCGACGAGCTTCCCTTGAACTTTCACGTGGCCTGCGGGCAAAACACGGGTCTCATAAGCGGGGTTCGCGGCCTCAAGGGCGATCATATCCCCTTTGCGGCGGAACCGTTTCAAAGTCGCCTCATAGCCTTCGACATGGGCCACAACGATATCGCCGTTTTCAGCGTCGCTGGTTTCACGAATGACCACCACGTCGCCATTGTTGATCCCCGCGTCGATCATGGAATCCCCTTTGACTTCAAGGGCGTAGTGATGCCCAGAGCTTGAGATCATCTGGCCGGGAACGGCCACGCTGTGCGATTGTTCCGAAATGGCCTCAATGGGTGTCCCTGCTGCGATGCGTCCCATAACGGGCAATTCAATCGCATAGGATTGTTTGATGTCAATCGCCGCTGCGGGCGTCTCGGGGCGGTCGCCCTCGATAACACGCGGTGAAAAACTGCTCTGGCGTTGATTTTCAAGGACATTCGGACGTTTCACAATTTCGATGGCGCGGGCACGGTGCGCAAGCCGACGAATAAATCCACGCTGCTCAAGCGCCGTAATCAAGCGGTGAATGCCGGATTTGGAGCGAAGATTAAGGGCATCTTTCATTTCATCAAACGAGGGGGGAACGCCATCGCGCTCAACCCGTTTGTCGATGAAAGCCAATAATTCCAATTGTTTTTTCGTCAGCATCTGTCTCATCCTCTTGCCGTGGCCAACATTCAAAGGCCAATGTTACGAGCTTTGGGTGTGCGGGCGGCACAGCACGATGGGCATTCAATTGTTAACACACGCGAATTTCGCCTGTGTTCTCCTATGTTCTACCCATGTTCTTGTTTTGTGTCAACCGTGTGACGCGCGTATTTAGATTGGCAAGTAAGAGACAATCGCGCCGGCGTCGATTTTTCCCGCATGAGGGGCGCGGATTAGGAGGGCGTTTGCTGCCGATAAAACGGTCAGCAGGCCGCTGTCTTGGCGCAAAAGCGGGGTGATGCCGTCTTCCGAAATAATTGCGCGCATATAATGGGCGCGAGGTCCGTTTGCGGGCATGTCTTGGGTTGATTTGGCCGTTAACTCACGCGGCAGCACATCCGGATGGCCCATCATTTTGCGGATCATTGGCACGAGGAAGATCTGTCCACAGACCATCGAGGATACCGGATTTCCGGGAAGGCCAACCATAGGCACGTCCAAAACGCGCCCCGCCATTAAGGGTTTTCCGGGCCGCATGGCGATTTTGTAAAACGCGCGTTCCATGCCCAATTCCGCCGCGACATCTGCGACCAAATCATGGTCGCCCACCGACGCGCCGCCAATGGTGACGACCAAATCGGCGGATTTCGCCAAGGTGAAGGCTTGGGTCAGGCTGGGTTTTGTATCGCGCGCGATGGGAAGCAGGCGAACCTGTGCGCCGGCTTCCTCCAACATCGCTTTGAGGCCAAAACTGTTGCTCGCGATGATTTGGTCCGGTCCCGGGACTTCGCCGGGAATAACCAGCTCGTCGCCTGTAGCGATAAGGGCCACGATCGGGCGGCGGTAAACTTGGAGTGTGGGGGCGTTCATCGAGGCGGCGAGGGCGATATCGCCTGCGCGTAACACGCGCGGCGCTTGAATGCGGTCGCCAGCGGCGAAATCATCGCCAAGAGGGCGGACGTAATCGTGATTTTCGATCTCGCTATCAAGGGTGATCAACTTGCCACGCACGGCGACATCTTCTTGGATGATAACGTAATCTGCGCCTTTGGGGATCGGCGCGCCGGTAAAAATGCGGACCGCTTCGCCCGCGCCAACGTTGCCTGAAAATCCGTGCCCCGCTGCGGCCTCGCCGATGACGGAAAACATCGCATATGGCTCGACTTCGACACCCTTGACCGCATAGCCGTCCATGGCGCTGCTGGCGAAAGGGGGCTGGCTGCGGGTGGCGACGATATCGCGGGCCAAAACACGTCCTGCGGCTTCCTGAAGCGGGACGGATTCCACCTCAAGCTCGCTAACCAAATTCAATGTCTTTGCGAGCGCCTCTTCAACTGAAATCATGGGTTATTCCGCTTCAAAAAGGCCGGATTTACCACCGGATTTCATCACCAGTCGAATGTCGCCGATGACCATGGTTTTTTCAACCGCTTTGACCATGTCATAGAGGGTGAGCGCGGTCACCGAGACCGCCGTGAGGGCTTCCATTTCGATGCCCGTTTGCCCCGTGGTTTTCACCGTCGCCGAGATTTGCACCCCTGGCAAAGCGGGGTCAGGCGTCAGTTCCACCGACACTTTGGTGATTGGAAGCGGATGGCACAGCGGGATCAAATCGGAGGTGCGTTTTGCCCCCATAATTCCCGCCAGCCGTGCGACGCCAAGGACATCGCCCTTTTTCGCGCGGCCCTCTGTGATTATGGCAAGGGTTTCAGGCAGCATTTTGACATGACCCAGCGCCGTGGCGACGCGGCTAGTGACAGCCTTGTCGGAGACATCCACCATATGCGCATGTCCGTCCCCATCAAAATGCGTCAGACCCGCCATTAAAAACCCGAGGGCATGGGCGGGTTGGCGAGCAACGTCCGTGTCGCATGCTCGACATCTTTTTGGCGCATCAAAGCTTCGCCAATCAGGAATGTGCGCGCGCCGTAACGGGCCAAATCGGCCAAATCCTTGGCGTTGGACAAGCCGCTTTCGGAAACAATCGTGCGTCCCGCGGGCACCAATTTGGAAAGGTTGCGCGTGGTGTCGAGCGTTGTCTCGAAGGTTTTGAGGTCGCGGTTGTTGATGCCAATTAAGGGCGAGTCAAGGAAGGCGGCGCGTTCCAATTCTTCTTCGTTGTGGACTTCGATTAACACGTCCATGTCCCATTCAACTGCGGCCGCTTCAAGTTCGGCGGCTTGGGCGTCGGAAACGGTGGCCATGATGATCAGAATGGCGTCGGCATGGAGCGCGCGGGCCTCGGCCACTTGATAGGTGTCATACATAAAGTCTTTGCGCAGTACGGGAAGTTCGGTTGCCGAACGTGCTTGGGTCAAAAACACCTTCTCGCCTTGGAAACTCGGCGTGTCCGTCAGGACGGACAGACAGGTTGCGCCGCCTTTTTCATAGGCTTGCGCAAGGGCGGCAGGGTCAAAGTCTTCTCGGATCAACCCTTTGGAGGGGCTCGCTTTTTTGATCTCGGCAATCAGTGCATACCCTTGTTGGGTGGCGCGAAACAAGCTGGAAGCAAAACCGCGCGTTGGTGGTGCGGATTTGGCTTGGGCTTCAATCTCGGCGAGGGGTGTCGCGACCTTGTCGGCGGCGATTTCCTCAAGTTTATAGGCTTTGATTTTGTCTAATACTGTGCTCATAAATTCTATCTATTCCTTGGTAGGGCGGCGGGCAACTTTAAAGGTACATTCCCAAGATTTAATCGCGCAAAAAACCAGGGAAAATGCGGCGGGAAAGCCTAGACCCCTGAAGTAATTTTAGCCAATTTTATCAGCTTCTTGATCGCTTTGCCACTGTCGATCGAATCCGCAGCCAAGGCTACACCGTCGCGCAATGTATTGCATTTTCCTGCGATGACCAAGGCGGCGGCCGAATTCAGCAAGACCGCATCACGATAGGCGGATTTATCTCCCGCCAACAGGGCAGCGAGGGCATCGCCGTTTTCTTGCGGGGTGCCACCCGTGATCGCAGAAAATGGGTGGGTCGGTAGGCCCGCATCTTCTGGCCGCACTTCGAATTCGAATATCCGGCCATCGCGCACTTCTGCGACCCAACTCACGCCCGTAATCGACAGCTCATCCGTGCAGTCGCATCCATGCACCAACCACGCGCGTTTTGTGCCCAAGCGCAGCAGCGTTTCCGCCATAGGCCGGATCAAATCGCGGCTAAACGCGCCGGTTAATTGCAGTTTTACGCCCGCTGGGTTGGTCAAAGGGCCGAGGATGTTGAAGATTGTGCGGGTGCCCAATTCCGAGCGGGTGGGCATGACGTGTTTGGTGGCGGGGTGGTGCATCGGTGCCATCATAAAGGCAATGCCCGCTTCCTTGAGGGCGCGCTCGACAACCGCGGGGCCGACCATCACTTCAACGCCATTTTGCGTCAGGGAATCCGCAGCTCCAGAGTTTGAGGATAATTTGCGATTGCCATGTTTGGCCACAACGACCCCCGCGCCCGCAACAACGAAGGCGCTGGCGGTGGAGATTTGCAAGGTTGGCTTGCCGGTTCCGCCGGTTCCCACGATATCAATCGCCCCATCGGGCGCGGTCACGGGGTTACATTTTTCGCGCATGACCGTGGCGGCGGCGGCGTATTCGGTGACCGTCTCGCCGCGTGTGCGCAGCGCCATTAGGAAGCCGCCGATTTGGCTTGGGGTGGCTTCGCCCGTGAACAGGATTTCAAAAGCTGCGCGCGCTTCTTCAGGGTTCAAGGACCGTTCCGCGGCGGCAGCAATCAGGGGCTTCATGGCTTCACTCATGCGACTGCGCGCTCCTGTGTGGAGGGGAGCAGATTGAGGAAGTTTTTCAGCAGGGCATGACCGTGTTCGCTGGCAATACTCTCGGGGTGGAATTGAACACCGTGGATCGGCAAGGTGGCGTGATGCAGCCCCATAATCGTGCCATCCTCAAGCCGCGCGTTGGCGACGAGACTGGCGGGCAGGGTGGCCGGATCAACCACCAGTGAGTGATAGCGCGTGGCTTTAAATGGGCTTGGCAACCCCGCGAAAACGCCCGTGTTGTCGTGGTGCATCGCGCCCATTTTGCCATGCACTATTTCGTGGCAGCGGATCACATCACCGCCAAAGGCCTCGCCAATCGCTTGGTGCCCTAAACAGACCCCCATCAGGGGCATTTCCACATCGGCGGCCGCTTTGACCATATCCAAACAAATGCCCGCCTTATCAGGGGTGCGCGGACCGGGCGAAAGCAAGATCGCTTCGGGACGCAGAGCCATGGCCTCCACCGCACTCATGTCATCATTGCGAATAACTTTAACATTTGCGCCTAATTCGCCCAAATAATGGACCAAATTATAGGTAAAGCTGTCATAATTATCAATCAACAGGAGCATTTTGTCACCTTTAGGAATAGGGGGTGGTTCCCCGCAATCATCGCGGTATAGTTGTTCAGAGAGCCGCCCAAGGGTCAAGGGCTTAACCGAGGAATTCGGTGAGTAATTGATGTTTGAACCATTGTAAACTTGGGGAAATTGGCCGATAGAGCATGCCGATACAGGCAAAAGGACGGGACCTATGGGTGGAGTGTTAAAGGGTGCATTGCTGGGGTTGGCCTGTGCATTGGCATTGATTGTGGTGGCAGTTGTTGTTGCGCCTGATGTTGATCCTGCGAAATATTCCGAGGCGCCAATTGTGGGCCAAGAAGACGCGCCAGAAGTTGCGGCGCCAGAAGTGCCCGCTGAGGTTGAGGCCGCGCAATCCGAAAGCCCCGTTCAAACCCAAGATGCACCGCAGACGCCTGCCGTTGAAGAAACACCAGCAGAGCCTGATCTTGTCACCACCACGCCCGCGATTGTGGTGGATCCCGCTTTGCCCAAACCCGTGCAAACACCGCTTGAAACAACTCCAGCTGAAATCGTCATCCTTGTGGATCCCACCGTGGATGTGAGCGAGGGGGCAACCGGCCTTCCTGCGCCGCAGAGCGAAGAACAGTCAGATGTTTTGACCCAGAATGCTGCGCCCATCGAAGCTCAACAAACCCAACCTGCGTCACCCGCTGCCCGCACGCTTGAGCAACCCGCAGAGTCGACCGCAGTTTTGCCACAGGAAAACCAGCCCCAACCCCAATCTAAACCCGAACGCACCCAATCCAACGCCGAATCTGAGGACGGGCCGCCGAGCGTTCAGTTTGAAAGCCCGCAACCTCCACGTGCCACCGAACGTCCTGTCGTTACCGAGGGATTCGGCACGCCCGTCGGGACCTTCAACGACCAAGAAAACGCCCTTGCAAATCGCGCCCCTAGTGTGCGCATCAACCGTCTTCCCAGCGTATCACAAGACGACGAACAAGAGGCTCGGAGCGACACAATCGAAATACCCCCACCCAGCGCTTTGCGCGACAATCGCGCGCCCTTTCAAGCCACTGGAAAACCCCTGATCGGTATTCTTCTTTTGGAAGGCGATGATCGCAGCGAAGACGCCGACCGCTTGGCCCTGATTGCCGATTTCGGCGTGCCCCTCAGCATTGGGATCGACCCCACCTCGGAAGGCGCTTCTGCACGGGCCTATGAGTATTACGACGCCGGAGCGGAAATTATTGTGCTGTCCAGCTTGCCGGAAAACGCATCGCCGCAGGACGTCGAAGTGACCCTCGCGCAGTATCAAGTGAGCTTGCCAATGGCCGTTGCGATGATGGAAATGCCCTCCGAGACAGCCTCCCGTACAAGTCGCAGCCTGTGGCAGCATGTTATCGCGATTTTGCACGATCGGGGCTATGGCCTCGTGGCCGAGAATGTTGGCCTAAACACCGCCGTACAATTGGCGAGTAAAACGGGCGTACCGCATGTGCAGATTTTCTATGGGATCACCCCCGAAGAAACCCAAGACCGTCTGCGGACGATTTTCAATCGGGCAATATTCAGGGCGACGCAAAAAGGCGCGGCAGTTGTAACTGCACCCGGGGATGTGACCGCCCTGACGGCGCTCAAAGCCTGGGCGTTGGTTGACCGTCCGTCCTCGGTTCAAATCGCGCCAATCTCGGCTGTTTTGCTTGAGGTCGCGCCGCAGTAAATTTAGCGGTAAATCTAGGAGTTTCTCGAACGTGTGAACAGGCCAGCCCCCTCGGCGGCGGCCCGTATCGCTTTCGATTTATTGACGGTTTCAATATATTCGGCCTCGGGGTCGCTATCATAGACAACGCCGCCACCGGCCTGAATATAGAGCTTCTGATCCTTAAGCACCGCGGTGCGCAGGGCGATACACATATCCATGTCACCATTGGCTGCAAAGTACCCACAACCGCCGCCGTAAACCCCGCGTTTTTCCGGTTCTAGTTCGTCGATAATCTCCATCGCGCGGACCTTCGGTGCACCCGAAACTGTGCCCGCAGGCATGCCCGCAAAGAAGGCCGAGAGCGCATCTTGGTCGTCGGCCAACTCGCCAACAACGTTGGAAACGATGTGCATCACGTGGCTGTAATGCTCGACGATGAATTGCTCGGTGGGCTTCACCGTGCCGATTTTTGAAACCTTGCCCGTGTCGTTGCGGCCCAAATCAAGTAGCATCAAATGCTCGGCGAGTTCTTTTTTGTCGGCCAGCAAATCGGCCTCAAGTTCGCGGTCCTCTTGCGGGGTTTTGCCACGAGGACGGGTGCCAGCAATGGGGCGAATGGTGACCTGTTTGTCAAACACCCGCACCAGAATTTCGGGACTGGCGCCGATGACCTGAAAATCGCCAAAGTTGAAGTAAAACATGAAGGGCGACGGGTTGGTGCGGCGCAAACTACGGTACAGCGCAAAAGGCGGCAGGGGGAAATCTTGGGTCCAGCGTTGGCTCGGTACCACTTGGAAAATATCGCCCGCGCGGATGTATTCTTTGGCCTTCTCGACCGCCTCTAAATACCCTTGATGGGTGAAGTTCGACGTCAAATCGCCAAGCTCGGCTTGGGTCCCCAAATCCCGTGTTTCATCCGGCATCTGGCGTTCCAAATCGCGCACGGCATCCATCACCCGTTCGGCGGCTTGGGCATAGGCGGCGCGGGCGGATTGCCCCGAATTGGCCCACGCGGGCGACACGACAATGACCTCGCCCTTCACCCCGTCCAACACCACCACCACGGAGGGGCGGATCATCACGGCATCGGGAAGGCCAAGCGTATCAGGATTGACGTCGGGCAAGTGCTCCACAAGGCGGATCATATCATAGCCAAGATAGCCAAATAGGCCCGCAGCCGCACTTGGCAACTCGGGCGGCATATCAATGCGGCTCTCTTCGATAATTTGGCGCAGCGCAGTCAGCGGGTCTGCGGAACAGGCCGCAAACGCCTCGCGATCAAAGCGCGCTTCGCGGTTTAGGCGGCTGTTTTTTCCGTCACATTCCCAAATCAAATCGGGCTTCATGCCGATGATGGAATAGCGGCCACGGGTCTCGCCGCCGGTCACACTTTCCAAAACGAAGCTGTCCTTGCGACCCTGTGTCAGCTTGAGCATGAGCGACACAGGTGTGTCCAAATCGGCGGCAAGGCGCGTGAAAACCACTTGGTTCCGGCCCGCTTTATAGCCCGTTTCAAAACTGTCAAAAGATGGCGTAAGGGACACGGAGAACTCCATAGAAAGAAAAAACGGCCCCGCAAAACAGGGCCGTTATCTGGTTGTGTTATTATTGTGGAAAGTTTGCATGCACAGAGTTGATCACAGCCTGATTGATCGTCAATCCCGCCTCGGTGGTCAATTTTGCCGACAGGGAAATCAACACGTCACTGGACATGGATTGAGCCATCTGTTGTTCCAAACTCTCCCGCAAGGCGACGATTTCGGGGTCTTCCATGTCTGGACCACTGCGCCCGTCCACCCGCACCAAAATAACGCTGTCTTCATGGGGGAAGGACGCAACTTCACCATCCGCAAGCGCAAATACACGCTGCAAGAAATCGTCCGGCGTGCCGTCGATAAAGGCGGTGCGCGTCAAGCCGGTTTCAATGGTGATGTCCATGCCCATGGTTTCAGGGGCCTCATTGGCTTCGAACTCGGCCAAGAATGTGGTTGCCATTTCGGTGAGCGCGGCACGAATTTGCGCGTCGCGCCATGCGGCGGTAACCTCGGGGCGCACGTCCGCCAAATCCTGCAAGCGGGGCGCAAGGACTTCGTCGAGACGCATGGCAAAAACACCGCCATCATCTAGCAGGATCGCCTTTTCAAAGTCGCCCGCATTCAGCTCTGCCGCAGCTGTGCGGAAGGCGTCATAGCTCGCCAAACCTTCGGTGACATCCTCAGACCAGTCGATGGTGCCCAACGTAAGATTGGTTTCATTCGCAAGATCTTCGAGGGAGTTTCCGCCGGCCAAAAGGTCGTCCAAATCTTCAAGACTGTCTTCAATTGACCGCCGCGCGGCGTCTTCCACCAATTCTGTGCGCAACTCGTCGTTGGCGTCCTCAAAGGAGGTTTCGCGTGACGTCAAAATGGCGTTCATGCGGTACAAAGCTGGGCCGCGGCTGGTTTCCAAGGGTCCCAAAACACCCGGCTCGGTCATGGCAAAAACGGCGTCTGCAGCATCGCCAAGATCGGCTCGAGTTGCATCGCCCAAGTCGATATCCGAGAGTGTCAGTCCGCGTTCAGTGACCAAATCACCAAAGGTCGCGGCGCCATCATCTAGACGGGTTTTTGCGGCCTCGGCAGCTGGGAGGTCAGGATAGGCAAGACGCTCGACCATCCGGCGCTCAGGTACGATATAGATTTCCGCGCGGTCGTCATAAAGGGCGCGCAGGTCTTCCTCTGGCACCTCAATAGTGTCGATCAAATCGGCGGGTGAAACCCACGCGTATGTGATGCGTTTCTTCTCAGGAAGGGTGAAATCCGCTGGGTTTTCAGCATGATAAGCGGTTAACTCTTCAAGGGTCGGCTCTGGAATGTCTTCTGCGAGGTTTGTTTCGTTCAAAACACCCCATGCAAAATCGCGGCGTCCGGCAATGTATTCCATCGACAGATCGGCCAGCGATTCAGGAACCACAATACCCGTCGCCATGGCTTGCTGGTACAATGTTCGCGCAGTTTCAACACGCAGCGTATTTTCGAACTGCTTCTCTGAAAGGCCATTGCGCTGAAGGAAAAAATCATAACCCGCACGGTCAAAATTGCCATCAATGCCTTGAAACTCGGGTTGCTCAAGCAACTCAAGCGCGACCTGTTCATCGCCGACGGAAAGGCCAAGGTTTTTCACCTCATTGTCGATGGCGGCCGTGGCGTAAAGCTGTTGGCGCAGGTTCTGGTCAATGCCAAATTGATTGGCCATTGAAAGGGTCACTTGCGTGCCGAATTGCTCAGTATACCGATTCAATTCACTGTTGAGGGCGCGGTAATACTCATCGGCGGTGACTTCGGTTTTGCCCACTTTGGCAACGGGGGTAGATCCACCGCCGAAATTCGTAATGCTAAAGCCCGCAAGCCCGACAATAAGCCCGAGAATTAGGATCCACACAAAGAACTGTGAGATGCCACGTTTGCCGCCAATAGCCATATTTTCCTACCCTTTTTCGCTTGTTGCAGAATGTTTAAGGGTTTGGTTCTACGGGAGCAAGGGCGTAAGGGCGCGGGAGCGTAAAAGGTTAGGTTTTTTGTGCCGTTAAACGTTCAAACAGCGACGTTATTCCGGCACGATCAACATTGGCGAAGGCCACGCGTACTTCGCGCGTTCCGTTTGGGTCGTCCGCAGGGCGGAACATCGTGCCGGGAAGCAAGAGAACGCCCGCTGTACTAACCAAGTTTTTGGCCAATTCGTTTGACGGTATTTGAAACGGATGGCGCAAATAGGCAAAATACGCACCCGCCCCCATGAGCTCCCAACCTTGTGCTTTTAACGCGGGGAACCCTTCGATGATCGCGGCGCGTCGATCCAAAATTTCGAGGCGTTCACCTGAGAGCCAATCGTCAAGATTTTCGATCCCCCAAAGCGCGCCGATCTGGCCGAGTTGATTGGGGCAAATGGCGACGGTGTCGAGGAACTTCTCGACCTCAACCAGAAAGCGCGGAGCGGCGATGATTGCGCCAACGCGGTGGCCCGTGAGGCGGTAGGATTTGGAGAACGAATAGAGCGAAATCACCGTGTCATCCCAATCGGGATCGTTCAGAAGGGTGTGCGGCGCGCCGGTTTTGCTGTGAAAATCGCGATAGGTTTCGTCGATAATCAGGGCGATGCCGTTTTCACGTGCGAGGTCGCGGAAACTGGCGATCAGCTCGGCAGGGTATTCGACGCCACCGGGGTTGTTGGGGCTGACTAGAACGATGGCTTTTGTGCGGGGCGTAAGCAGCGCGCGGGCCTCGTCGGGGTCGGGCAAAAGATCAGATTGCGCTGGCAGGGGCACGGCACGCACCCCCTGCATATCGCACCACATTTGATGGTTGAAATACCACGGAGTCGGAATGATGACCTCATCTCCTTTGCCCGCCAAACAGGCGATCACTGCTGCGAAGGCCTGATTGCAACCCGATGTAATTGCGACATTTTCTGCGATAACTTCGCCGCCATAAGCCTTGGCCCAACGCGCGGCAAGGGCGGCACGTAAATCCTGACGGCCCAAAACGGCACCATAGAGATGCGAGTCGGGCTGGGTCAAAATTGCCTCGGACATCGCGGCGCGCATTTCGGCGGGCGGAGTGTCCACGGGAGCGGCTTGGCTGACGTTGATCAACGGCTGGTCGGCTGAGAAGGAAACCCCGTCAAGCCAACGTCGCGCTTCCATTACCGGAGGCACAGCAGTGGATTCCATCAAAGGATTGAGGGTAAATTTCATGCTGTACCTTAAAAATTAATCTTTGCCGCGATAGGGTTGGACGTATTGCAATGCCATGTCCCACGGAAAGAAAATCCATGTGTCTTGGGAAACTTCGGTGATGAACGTGTCCACCATCGCGCGGCCCTTTGGCTTGGCATATACTGTGGCGAAATGGGCCTTGGGGTAGAGTGCGCGGACCAATTCAAGGGTGCGGCCAGAATCGACCAAATCGTCGACAATCAAAATGCCTTCGCCATCGCCCATCAGGGCCGCGTCGGGCGCTTTGAGGATTTCCGCCTTGCTTTGGTCTTGGTGGTCGTAGGATTTGACCGAAATTGTATCCACGGTGCGGATATCCAATTCGCGCGCCATGATCATTGCGGGGGCCATGCCGCCGCGTGTGATCGCAACAACAGCTCGCCAAGACCCATCCACAGACCCCTTGCCGTCAAGCCGCCACGCCAAAGCGCGCGAGTCACGGTGGATTTGATCCCAGCTAATGTGGAAGCCTTTTTCATGTGGCAAACGATCGGTCATGGCAGCTCTTTCATGGTTGCATGCAGATAAAGTAACTTAGGTAAGGGCGATTTTTAGCCCTAAAGCCCCCAAGAGGCCACCGAAAATGCGATCAATGGTGCCTTTGAGATTGAGATAATTGCGCCGCGTGCGTTCGAGAGAGAAAATCCGCCCCACAAGGATATTCCAAACAGTCTCGTTAAAGAAGACAATTGCGAGCAAAGCAGCGATGACAGTTGCGCCTGCGTCCGAAGGCACTGTCCCCAAAAAGATGGCTGCAAAAAGGATCGCGGGTTTGGGATTTGCCAACTGTGTGATCAACCCCAAAAGGACGCCGCGACCCAGACTTGGTGCCGTCACAGAGGTGCCCGTATTGAGGGGGGTATCGGCCTGTTTGAACAGTTTAATCGCCATATAAACGAGGAAAGCGCCGCCCGCGAGTTTGAAAACAGTCAATAAAATTGGTGCATACGCGAAAAGCAGCGACAGGCCGAATAAGGCCGCCGCCGCCCAAATAACGCCGCCGATTCCGATGCCGATGGCCACACCCGTTGCTGCGCGAAAGCCATGGGTGACTCCCGTGCGCGCCGCCATCAGGACCGAGGGGCCCGGACTGATAGCAGCCATAAGGTGCAGAAGCGCGACAGCAATAAAGGCGGCGAGGGGCATGGTTTAGCTGCCTTTTGTCGCGTCGATATCGGGCGCATCGACGGCTTTCATGCCGACCACGTGATAGCCCGCGTCAACGTGCAGATTCTCGCCCGTTGTTCCAGATCCAAGGTCCGAAAGCAGATAGAGTGCAGCCTTGCCGACTTCTTCTTGGGTGACATTGCGGCGCAGGGGCGAGTTCAATTCGTTCCATTTCATGATGTAACGGAAATCGCCAATCCCAGAAGCGGCCAGTGTTTTGATAGGGCCCGCAGAGATTGCATTCACGCGGATTCCGTCTTTGCCAAGGTCTTCGGCGAGGTATTTCACCGAAGCCTCAAGCGCCGCTTTGGCCACGCCCATGACATTATAATGCGGCATGACTTGCTCGGCACCATAATAGGTGAGGGTCAGCATGGAACCGCCTGATTTCATGAGTTTTTCTGCGCGTTGTGCAACGGCAGTAAACGTGTAAACCGAGATATCCATCGTCATGCGGAAGTTTGCCGCCGACGTGTCAACATAGCGGCCACGCAATTCGTTTTTATCCGAGAAGCCGATGGCATGAACCACGAAATCGATTTCGCCCCACGCTTCTTCGATGCCCGCGAACATCGCGTCCAACGACTCGGCGTTAGAGGCGTCGCAATCAAAAAGCTGGGTCACACCCAAGGTCGCGGCCAGTGGCTCTACGCGCTTTTTAAAAGCATCCCCCATATAAGAGAATGCCAGCTCGGCCCCATGTTCAGCACAGGTCTTTGCGATGCCCCAAGCGATAGATTTGTCATTGGCGAGCCCCATAATAAGGCCACGTTTACCGTCCATCAGTTTCATGTGTTATCCTACGTTTATACGCCCCAAATTATACCTGCCATAAGCGATAGTCAGTGTTGCATCAAGTCTGTTGGCGTGCTCCAACCAATAGACCAGTCAGAAAACTTTGAGGCGACCATGAGCGAGACAAGAGATATTTTTGCGGGTGACGACCCTTTTGTGATTGCCCAAAGGTGGCTTTCCGAGGCGGAAACTAGCGAGCCGAACGATCCGAACGCCATTGCTTTGGCGACTGTGGATTCCCAAGGCATGCCCAATGTGCGCATGGTTTTGCTCAAAGAAATAGAGTCCGCTGGGTTCGTTTTCTATACGAATTACAACAGCGCAAAGGGGCAGGAAATCGCCCAAAGCGGTACCGCTAGTTTTGTGATGCATTGGAAGAGCTTGCGGCGGCAAATCCGTGTGCGGGGAAATGTAGAGCGGGAGGAGGGGCCACAGGCGGACGCCTATTTTACCAGCCGTTCCCTGAAAAGCCGACTCGGCGCATGGGCGTCGGATCAATCACAACCTTTGAGTTCACGATCCGCATTGGTCGCGAAAGTAGCAAAAATCACCCTCGCCAAGGGGCCAGCCCCCGCGCGGCCCCCGTTTTGGGGGGGATTCCGCATTAAACCAACAGAGATCGAGTTTTGGGCGGATGGCGAATTTCGCCTCCATGACCGGTTCCGTTGGACTCGGGAAGACGCTGATTCCGATTGGAAAATTGTGCGTCTCAACCCATAGTTTAGTTGACGTGGGGTTAACTTCTTCTAGACTACATCTCAAATTACCTCTTGTAACCTTGGCGGTGTTTGCCGAAAAGGACCGTGGGCAGGACATAATAAAAGGCGCCAAATAGGCGTATTGGGATGACAATAGAATTAACAATAGGACGTATCGTTCATGGGTACGTGAAGTGGTTTGATCCTGTAAAAGGGTTTGGCTTTGTCGTCTGCGACGACGACGGGCCGGACATCCTTTTGCATGCAAACGTGCTGCGTAATTTTGGACAAAGCTCTATCTCAGAAGGGGCTGAAGTCGAAATCGAGATCCATGATACCAGCCGCGGCATACAGGCCACGCGGGTTTTAGCCATCAAACCGCCCCAAAAAAACAGTGATACGGGCGAAGGGGATTCTGATTCGGTTGCAAGAGAAGCCGGTCCCTTACTTCCGGCGCGGATAAAATGGTTTGATCGCACTAAAGGATTTGGATTTGCCAATGTTTTTGGCTATCCTGAAGATGTTTTTGTACACGTGGAAGTGTTGCACCTTGCGGGGCTTGCAGACCTTCAACCCGGAGAAGCGGTTGCTATGCGGGTCGTGGACGGCGAACGGGGCCAAATGGCCGCGTCCGTGACATCTTGGGAGGCTGTGTTATCCAGCGATTTAGAAACCTAACAACGTCTCGCATGTTTACACATGTTTTGCGCTTTACGGCGCCTTTTGTTCTGTCGGGGTTTATAGCTTCGGCGGGACTAGCCGATTGCAGCCCCACCACCGCCGAATTGCGCGGGCTATGGGGGCAGGCCCAGTTTCAAATCGAAATCGCTGATACCAACGAATCCCGTGCGCAAGGTCTGATGCACCGTACCGAAATGCCACGGATGTCGGGCATGCTTTTCCTGTATGATTCGCCGCGTCCCATGGCCTTTTGGATGCGAAACACATTGATTCCACTCGATTTGCTTTTTATCGCCCCCAATGGCGAAGTCTTGGCCATTCACGAGCGCGCAAAACCCTTGGACGAGACGCATATTCCCGGACCAGACGGATCAATCGCCGTTCTTGAAATAAACGGCGGCATGGCCGAAACCCTTGGAATTAAAGCAGGAAGCCAAATTCGTCACAGTTTTTTTGATCAATTTTCAACTTCTTGGCCCTGCAACGCGTCTTAGGGCTTTTCATTCCCGCGACTGGTGGTTAATAAGCCCTCAGTCGGGGCGTAGCGCAGCCTGGTAGCGCGACGGTTTTGGGTACCGTAGGTCGAAGGTTCGAATCCTTCCGTCCCGACCAATTAAAGCAATGACTTACATTGCTTTTCATCAAATCCCAGCAAGCCGTTTACATATACGGTTTACGGTTTCCTAATCATTTTGTTCTTTTCTTCGACGCAGATACTTGCGGTAACCGTATGAGTTCGTTGTGGCTTGCCAAGGTTTTCAGCAATGGTGACGGCGATTTTTTAACAAAGTGATTTTGGTGAAAGCGGCTATTCGCTATCATATGTACCAATGCTTGATATGCGGACAAAGCAGCCGTACGAGCGATGAGGCTCAAATGGCGCTTTCGGCCCAAAGCCGCCGTTCACGACCACCTCAGGATGTTGCGGTGAGCCCATCGAAGCGGCCATTGATGCATGGTGCAGCATTTTTGTCGACTGAAACGTCGGACAAAGCTGCCGTTCAACATCCTAGTTCAAGTATTTGGGTAACTCGGAGTATTGAGACTGGGATTTAAGGGCGTCACACTGCAATCTGCATAACGCCCATCTTGGATCGTTATGACGGCGACATCACCTTACCTTGATAGGCCACCATGTGTTGATCTGATCCTTCGTCGCGCAGGGATACAATCGCTTGGTATTCGTCTGAGCTATGCCAGGCGTCGAGCTTTTCCATCGTCGGGAATTCAACGACGAACACCATGTGATGGCCATCGCTTTTGCCATTCAGCATCTTGGGTTGCGAGCCGACAACCACTGGTTTGCCGCCGTATTTCGCGCCTACGGTTTTTGTTTCTGTGAGGTAGCTTTCAAATTTCTCTTTGTTGGTCACGGTCACTTTCGACATCATATATGCGGGCATTGATTCATCCTTAGGTTTAATTCCACGGAATGCGCGGTTTTTGGCCGCACGGCGATGGGATAACATTAGGGCATGACGGAACTGGATTTTAGCGCCATAAAGGCTATTTAAAGTCTGATCAGGACATATTTGGTATGAAAAAAGTTGTTATTCTGGCTGCGGAAGGGTGCGTTCTATCAACAATCGCCTCGCCAATGGATATGTTCCTGCAAGCGGGGGTGATGTGGAATGTGACAATGGGCAAGCGCCCTGATCCGGCTTTTGAGGTAAAAATTGTCACCTCTGACGGACAACCGGTCATGGCGCTTAATCAGGTTCCGGTCGTGCCTGCCTGCGCAATGCACGACATTAAGGACGTGGATTTGATCATTATCCCATCGCAGGGTTTCTTTTTTGATCTGCAAAGCGAGGCCCACATTGCACGCGTGGACTGGCTCGGAAAATGGAGTAAAAAGGGGGCGGACTTGGCAAGTGTCTGCACCGGCGCGTTCACTCTGGCGGCCACAGGCCTGCTGGATGGCAAAAGCGCGACCACCCATTGGGGTATGGCCCGGCAATTCAAAAAGACCTATCCGAAAGTAAAGCTGCGCACAGACCTGATGGTCACCGATGAGGGAAATTTGTTCTGTGGCGGCGGGATCACAGCGGATTTGAACTTATCGCTGTATCTGATCCGGAAATTTTGTGGCCGGGAAATTGCTCTGCAAAGCGCGCGTTGCACGATGGCGGATCTGGACCGGATCTCCCAAGCGCCATTTTCTGTGTTCGTCCCGGAAAAAAATCACAGTGACAGAGGAATACTGAAGGCTCAGGACTGGATAGAGGAAAATTATCAAAAAAACGTCAATCTGCAGGAACTCGCGGCAAGAACCGGCGTGAGTCTGAGGCAGTTTAACCGGCGCTTTAAGTTAGCGACAGGTGAGACCGGCATAAAGTACTTGCAACTAGTAAGGATCGAAGCGGCAAAAAAGGCCCTAATAAATACCGATCAATCGTTTGAGGACATATCCCGGAATGCTGGCTATGAGAACGTCAGTTTCTTCCGGAGGGTTTTCAAAAGTAATACCAGCGTTACACCGGTCGTTTACAGGCAAAAGTTCGGTCAGATTTAGTCAGTCTCAAGCGAAACTCAACGCAATCGCACGACAACTGAACGAACGGCCCCGCAAGAACTTGCAATATCAAACCCCAGCTGAGAAGCTTGGACAGTGTGTTGCGTCCATCAGTTGAACCCACCGCCCTTATTGTTGAATGCGGTATCTGAGCGAGAGTCCGTTTTCAGCACAGCTGTCGTTGGTTCGAGGCGCTGCGAATAGCTCCTTCCAGAAGGTTGGCTAGGTATGAAAATGGGAAGTATCGAAAGCAACTAGGAGAAGGTCTGCGCCGTTTGGGCGAATTTCGCAAAGTTTTTCAACGCCATGCCGATGCCCGATGGTTTTGACTTGATCGCCGAATAGCCGAATTGGTTGGCAGGGGGGATACCCCCCCCCACTAACTTTACGCGTCAAAGTTCCAGATGTCACACTGGACTTTCCAGCCGTCGTTACCGTTTCGGAGATACAAAATGTATTTCCCGGCGAGCTCTTGCCCTCCCATCGAGGCGGCAAGCGTTCCCATCGTCACAGCAAAGTTCCCACTGACATCAGCAGAGGTGGGACTAGCCACGACGTCGCTCAGGCCTCCGTCAATTGCTGCCTGCCAATAGCCACGGATGGCATCATGACCCGACATCGTCGGTGCTCCGGGCGGCATGATCGCGCCGTCTTTGGCATAGGGTGCAGTTGCTTTGTTCGCATCCTTCGCGTTAATCCCATCGATAATTGCTGCGTCGAGAGCTTTTACTGTATCAATATCTGACATGTTCTTCCCCTGACTTTTGTTGTTGGAGTCTGATCTTATCACAAAATCGAGAGGTTGTAATCATCGTAACGGGCACCTCATTCTGTGCCTATGGGAAGTTTTGCGGAGCCAATCATGGCCCACAACGATTTAGGGCAATGACCGGAAAGTCCGCATTTCCGACCTTGATGCACCGCGCAGCGAATGACTTCTTTCCGCCCTTCGTGTCGAACGCTGCGTTAGCACGATGGTTTCGAACTGAGCCCTAATTTAGGCGACGCGAACGGCCCAGAGCCGACCTTCGTGGGTTTTGCAGCTAACGGAAGCAACGAGCCCAATTCGACCTACTTATCGAAGTGCCCAGAGTGGCCATTTTGAGATAACAGTTGAGAACTTGTCGCCATACGAATGACGTCATCCACATGCTCACTGCAAGAAATTTTTCCGAAAAAAACGTCATCGACGGGGACCCATGCGGCCTCGCTGACATCATCGCTTGCCTTGGGTTCACCGCTAAAATATTCACACAGCACTGCCGCCAAAAGAAAATGGAATATTACGAAACCAGACCCGTCTTTGATAATGACGTCAACATTCGTGAGATATCGCAAGGGACGGCCAATGACGCTAGTTTCTTCCTTTAATTCACGGGCTGCAGCTGAAAGGGCTGTTTCACCAAGGTCCACATGCCCGCCAGGAAAGCCCCAGAGACCAGCATCCGGTTCATTTTTCCGCCTTACCAGCAGAACCTGATCCGCGCGGACTATCACAGCTAAAGCAGCAACCTTCGGAGCTTTTGTCACGCCTGTTTGCCTTTCCGCTCATGGCAGCGATGAGTGAACTTTTTGGCTCGCTTCAACCTTCCTAGTTTCTTATAGGCTTATAGGCGGACATTGAAACTAAGAAAACGAACGGCAGGAAAGTCCGCACAGCGACCGCTCGCCTTCCCAATTAGCGTTGGCTTTGTAAGCAATCGCGGCGAAAGTTGGCTCAGACCCGCCGTTCGCTGCGTTAGGTTCCAACTTCCGCTCTGCGGACAAAGCTGCCGCACTTCAATGCGGGCCTTTGACCTGCTATCGTACTGCAGTAAATCAGTTATCTAGATGTATCGACCTGCGCGTTGCAATATTTCGATCTTGTAGCCATCCGGATCTTCTAGAAAGAAAAATGTAGCGAGCTTTTTTCCGTCGTGATCTAACGATTTGACGTCGCCAGGAAGAAAACCTAGCGCGGACAGCCTCTCGTGTTCCGCATGGATATCTTGAACACTGAACGCTATATGGCCGTATCCATCCCCAAGATCATAAGGACCACTCTGTGCCTTGTTGACGGTGAGTTCGACCTCAAATTCGGTCTCTTCATTAGACAAGTAGATTAGGGTAAAATTTTCAAAATCGAAAGTATCTGCCACACTTAGGCCGAAAGCCTCTTCATAGAAATTAACGGATTTCTTCCTGTCCTTTACACGGATCATGCTATGAATTGCCTTGGCCATTTTCTGTTTTCCTTAGATTGAAATCGTCTCGCAGACTTAAGAGCCCCCGAGACTTTCTTTGAAATCATTTAATCACAATTGGGACAGCTACTCTGCAGCGGGAAGATACGGTATTGCGCCCGCAAGATCCGTATCGTCGATGACATGAAAGCGGCTCACGCTTCCGGCTTGTCGCGCTTTTCCGAACGGAGCGTATTCGGGATCATTTGCAAACGCATCAAGCGCCTCTCGGGACGGGAACTGAATGAGAGCGATCAAGGTTGTATCCAGACCCTCACCCTCAATCGTTTCGATATTTCCGCTGCGCGATAGATACTTGCCGCCGTGTTTTGCAACTATGTCGTGAACCTTGGTTGCATATTCTGGAATCCATGCGTCGTCAGTTACCTTTACGTCGGCAATTAAAAAAACAGTCATTTTTCACTCCCTTACTATTTAGTTTTTGTTGGTTAGCGGGGACAAGCATAGAAGGGATTTCTACTCCTGTCTGCCCACCACATTCAAAGTCCACCTTGGGCGGTGGCCTCAACTGGTCGACGCAACACTTTAATCTTTAGGAAGAGATGGAGTGTTTGCCATGAAATATCGTCGTAGGATTTATTATTCAACTGAACAGCGTGCTGAGATTTGGGATCGG